>NZ_JBFTSK010000013.1:0-366454 GCF_056399985.1 Chitinophaga sp. 01L420 | reverse complement strand
GCCCAGGAAAGAAGGGCTGGACAGGATTATTTCCCTGTTACACATCTTAAAAACATTATCAGAAACACGTGACTGCTATTACCTGGCCAGCACTGGTTATTCACATGCTTATAATGTAAAGGATAACCATAAGATTGATGAAGTTTTCAAATATGTAATGAATAACTTCTCCAAGGAAATATCCCTGCAGGATGTGGCCAGTATTACTAATCTGTCACCACAATCTTTTTGTCGCTTCTTTAAGAACCGCACTAAAAAATCCTTTGTACAGTTTTTGAATGAAGTGCGCATAGGCCATGCCTGTAAGCGCTTGACGGAAGAAGACTGGTCCATCGCTGAAATCGCTTATTCCTGCGGGTTTAAGAATCTCTCCAATTTCAATCGTTTCTTCAAGGAAATAGTAGGTAAAACACCAAAAGAATATAAAAATGAACTGCGTCTGAAGGAAGCATGATAAAAATATAATTATTTTATTATTTGGTTATTTAGTTATTTTAAAAAGTAAGTAACCAAATATGAAAATATCAAAATTTTCTTCTTACATTCATTTCCAGTAATTATCAACCAAAACGCTTAATTACTACTGTAATTCGATGTACAGCAGTTTTTCCGATAACCAGTTAGTATCGCTGCTTAAAAGCGATGATTGCGCTGCCTTCAATGCCATCTACGACCGCTATAGTAAGCCATTGTATTTATTTATACACAGCAAACTGGATGCGGCAGAGATCAGCAAAGATGTACTGCAGGAGCTCTTCATTTCCTTATGGGAAAAGCGCCAATCTTTGATTCTGAAAGAATCATTGAAGGCCTATCTGTACCAGGTAGCCCGTCACAAAATCATAGACATTTACCGTAAAAACGCCACTTACCGCAAATACCTGCAGCAGCTGATCGAGCATTTCGATGCACAGCCTCATTCAATTACGGAAACAGTGGATAATAAAGCCAGAACACAGGAACTGTTTGAAGCGATCAATCATTTGCCTGAGCGCATGAAAGAAATCTTTATGCTCAGCCGCTTTGAGAACCTGACTGTAGAACAGATATCCACGCATTTAGGCCTGTCTCAACAAACAGTTAAAAACCAGATTACCAAAGCATTAAAGATATTAAGGGCCAACTACGCCAGAACAGACCTTATCATCATTTTGCTACTCGTTTATTTCACTATATAGTCATCGGCTTTATGCCGGTACCAGTGCAAAAACGATTAACCAGGAAAAAAAAGCGAGGTACAATGGTACCTTTTCCACGTTATTACGACTTAAGAACGCATAAAACGCCAACAAGGTGGACACAGAACAGATAAAAATATTGCTGGAGCGATATAATCAGGGGAGTTGCTCACCGGAGGAAGCGGCTATTGTAGATCAATGGTTTGAGAATATCAATCGTCATCAGTCCACCTACATAGAAGAAAAAGAGCTTGACCGGGAACTTGATCAGATAAAAGGGCAATTGAACCTGCACATTACGCCTGCTATACCGGTACGCCGGATGAATGTCCGCTATTGGTATGCAGCGGCGGCAGCGGTATTGCTTGCAGCCAGCCTTTTCTGGTTTAACCAGTCATCAAAAGTACATCAGCCGGGCCCCGGCCCAATATCGGCACCAATGGCTGTTAACCATGCTAACCGGGTGATCAGAAATGGGTTCGTTGAAATCGCTACCATCAAAGGACATAAAGAAAGTATTACGCTGGAAGACGGTAGTACCATGGAACTCAATGCCGGTAGCAAGGTGCGCTATCCCGAACATTTCAGCGATAGCAGCCGGACCATTTTCCTGGAAGAAGGTGAAGCCTTCTTTAGCGTAGCCGCCGATCCGCGCAGACGCTTCGTGGTGAATGCCGGCGAACTGGCTACCACCGCATTAGGTACTTCTTTCAATATCAGGGCCTATGCCAGCGAGCATAAAGTAATTGTAGCCCTGGTAAGTGGTAAAGTAAAAGTTGACCAATTAAATAACAGCACAGCTAAAACAAGCTCACTGATCCTGCTTCCCAGCGAACAGATCAGCTATGACCGGGTTTCACTCAGTCTCATAAAAACCACTTTCAATAAACCAGAAGAAATTACCGGTTGGAAACAAGGCTACCTGGTATTTAAAGATGCTCCTTATAATGAGGTAGTAACAGGAATAGAAAATCGTTATGGTGTTACCGTTATGAATGAAAGCAACAAAAAAGAATGGAATTACAACGGATCTTTCAAAAATGAGAACCTGAAAGAAGTAATGGACATCATCAGCCTGGCTAAATCACTTTCCTATACCATTAAAAACGACACCGTTTATCTGCAAAACAAAAACTAGTCCATATGAGGGTAAGGCCATGCCCCGTGAAATGGTTTGTATCCATGGGGTTGATGCTGACACTATTGTTGGCGGGGAGCTTGAACACTACGACTAGCGCTATCACGCAAACACCCGACCCGCCACCGACTGTTGTCACCATCCAGGTAAAAAATAAAAACCTGGAAGATGTAATGACCGAAATTTCGGTAAAAACAGGGCTAAACTTTCACTACGACAAGACTGATCTTAACCTGAAGAAAAAGATCACCTTAAACTGCAACAAAACACCCATCGATGAGGTGCTCGCGTTAATGTCAACTCAGTCAGGATTAAAGTTTACCCGAATCAATAACAAAATCATTGTAGGCGCAGCAAGTGACACCGGACCCTCACCCACTGTAGATCTGCTAAATCATGTATCACTCGAAAGGGACATCAAAGGAATAGTACGCGACAATAAAGGCACGCCGCTCCCGGGAGTAACCATACAGATTAAACACACTAATAAAGGGACCCAAACAAACGCCGATGCTGGTTTTACATTAAAAGCCAGCACCGGCGATATGCTTGTGTTTAGTAGCGTAGGTTTTTTAAACCGCGAAGTACTGGTAGGTACAGAAGATGAAATCAATGTACGTATGCAGGAAAACGTGAAAGCACTGAACGAGTTGGTTGTAACTGCGCTTGGACTGCAGAAAAAAGCCAAAGAGCTTCCTTACGCTACACAACAACTGGATGGAGATGATCTGCAACTGGTGAAAGATGCCAATGTGATTAACTGCTTGAACGGGAAAACAGCCGGCGCCACTATTACCCGCAGTGCTTCCGGTATTGGCGGATCTGTAAGGGTAGTTTTGCGTGGCAACAAATCTACCCGGGAAAATCAGCCACTCTATATTGTAGATGGAGTACCTTACGCTAATTACACGCCTTCCCAACCAACAGATGTGTGGGGGCAATCACACAATATCACAGGCGCCGGAGGCCGGGATGGCGGAGACGGTATTTCCAATATCAATCCTGATGATATTGAAAGCATCAGCATCCTGAAAGGCGCTTCCGCAGCTGCACTGTATGGCAGTCAGGCCGCGAATGGCGTGATCCTCATTACTACCAAAAAAGGTAAACCCGGCAAAAGTAAAATTGATGTTTCCTCTGATTACACCAGGGAAACACCTTCTCTCCTACCTTCTTTACAATACCGTTACGGACAAACAGATCCTCCCGGGATCGACCGGGTAGGTAAGCCGCAACCCGGCTCCCTCGGTAGTTGGGGCAAGCCCATACAGGCTCCTGACCATGTAAAAAATTTCTATAATAACGGATCCACCTGGACCAACACCATCGCCTTCAGTGGCGGCACCGAAACAGCACAAAGTTATTTTTCCTACGCCAACACCACCAATAAAGGCATATTGCCTACCAATAAATTCAACAGACATACTGTCAACCTGCGCGAAACATTAAAGCTGCTGAATGAAAAACTGGTAATGGACGCCAACGTTTCTTTTACTGCACAAAATACAGAGAACCGGTTGTCGTCCGGATTATACTACAGTCCTATTTCCGGTTTGTATACTTTTCCACGGGGACAGGATTTTAGTTCTTATAAAAACAACTTCGAATATTACGATGCCAGCCGTAGCCTGTATATGCAGAACTGGTGGGATATCCGGAATGATAAAGGATGGATAGGGCAGGATGATCAGCAAAACCCGATGTGGGCATTGCTGCGTAACCTGCGACTGGACACCCGATACCGGGGATTGGCCACTTTGTCGCTTACCTGGCAGCTCAACGACTGGTTAGCCGTGAAAGGACGCGCCAACTTCGACAAATCACTGGATCAGTATGAGCTGGAAGCGTATGCCGGCACACAGATCGTGCTGGCTGGCTCCAATGGACGCTATACACTGGAAAGAGAATTCAATACACAACTCTACGGAGATCTGATGGTGAATGCCAGCAAGAAAATAAATAAGTGGTTGAACCTCGCAGGCAATATTGGCGCAAGTATTACAGATACCAAAGCACATGAACGTACTTTCAATGGCTCCAACCCCAATGCTGATCCCGGTTTGATTTATCCGAATAAATTTTCCGTATCCAATATTACGAGCAATTCTATGGATGCGCAGCACAGTATAGATCAGAAGCAGCTGCAGGCCCTGTTTGCCAATGTGCAGGCGGGATTTAAAAATTTCCTCTTCCTGGATCTCACCGGCCGAAACGACTGGTCCAGCACCTTTGCTTTCACGTCTACAATGGATAAAGGATATTTTTATTATTCTGCCGGCCTCTCTGCTGTGTGGAGCGATATGTTTAAAATGCCGGCGCCCATAGATTTTCTGCGCTCAAGGATTTCCTATGCGCGTGTAGGCAACGACATTGCCGCTTATTCTTCCCGGCCGGCGCAGTTTTCTTTGCAAACTATTGCCGGTGTTAGCCGGGTAATGCTTAATCAACGGATCCTCTATCCGGGTCTTTCCCTGGAACCGGAAGATAACCGTGCCTTTGAGATAGGACTGGAAACGCATCTGTTCAAAAACAGGATTACGGCAGATATTACTTTCTACAAAAATAATAACTACAAACAGTACATGGAAGTGCCGGCTCCGCTGGGTATCAAGTATAACACCTACTATCTGAACATGGGTAATATACAGAACCAGGGACTGGAAGCAACACTCACGTTAATGCCTATACGCAATAAAGATTTTTCCTGGACCAGCACCATTAATTTTGCGACTAATAAAAATAAGATCGTATCGCTTACCAATTCCCGGATCATTGGAGCAGACACCAGCAGCATGTTTGTGCTGACAGATTTCGGTGTGAATATGTTCGGCTCCTTTATCATGGAAGGCGGGTCGTGGGGAGATATTTACTCTAACAAAGAACTGGTGCAGAATGAAAAGGGGGCTTATATGCTGGACGCTGCAGGCAAATTACAAACACGTAATGCATTTAAAAAAGTAGGGAATCCCAATCCGGATTTTACGCTGGGATGGAATAACAGCATAGACTATAAAAATTTAAATCTGAGCTTTCTGATAGATGGCCGTTTTGGCGGAAAAGTAATGAGTGTAACCCAGGCGGTATTAGATTGGTATGGCGTAAGTGAAACAAGCGCCCTGGCACGGGATAACGGAGGGGTAAGCATTAAGGCGGTAAACAAAGACGGAAGTCCTTATACCGGAAAAATTGACGCGCAAACTTATTACACTACCATTGGCAGCAGGGCAGGTATCGGGGAAATGTATATGTACAGTGCCACCAATATCCGTTTACGGGAATTGAGCCTGAGCTATCGCATTCCTTTAAAGTGGAAATGGATCCGCAATATGCGCATGGGGATCATTGGCCGGAACCTGTTCTTTTTTGAATTACATGCACCATTTGATCCGGAAGTATCTATGGGCACCGGCAATGGTTTGCAGGGCGTAGATGTATTCGGATTACCGCCTGTGCGCAGCATGGGCATCAACCTGAGATTAGGAATTTAAAAATACTCACAAATGAAAAACTGGAAAATCACCACATTATTCGCCCTATTGGCTGTTTTGCTGGCAAGTGCCTGTACGAAGAAGTTTGCTGAGATTAACAAAAATCCCTACGATTTTGATGAGGATGAACTAAAAGCCGACTTCCGGCTGATGGGGGAACCTTTATCACAGGCGCAGTTAAACCTGCTCATTTACAACGACCCTCCTACTGCACAACTGCAACAGAATCTGAATGCAGACGTATTTTCCGGTTACATGATGGCCCCTACTCCATTTGAAGGGAATGTTAACAACACCAATTACGGGTTACTGTATTACTGGAACAACAACCCCTGGGTAGTTACCTACGACCGGGTGATGAAGACCTGCGACTTTGCGCAGATGAAATCCAAGGATACCTTCACTGATTTTTATGCCTGGGCGCAGATCATCAAAGTAGAAGCCATGCATCGCCTCAGTGATATTTACGGACCAATTATTTATACCCATTATGGTGAAACCAACGGAGAAATGGGGATAGAATATGACTCCCAGCAAGAAGCCTACTATGCATTTTTCAAAGATTTAGCACAGGGTATAGACACACTCACTGCTTATATTAAAAGAGGAGCACCACAACGCATTCAGGCATTTGACCTCGTATATAAAGGCGATTATACCCAGTGGGTAAAATTTGCCAACACCCTGCGTTTGCGGCTGGCCATACGTATTTCAGGTGTAGACCCTAAAAAGGCCAAAGAAGAAGGGGAAGCTGCGCTCAGTCATCCTTTGGGCTTACTGCAATCTGCTCCGGAGGATAATTTTGCAGTGAATATTTCGCCGGTCACACACCCGTTGAATATTATGTGTTACACCTG
This sequence comes from Chitinophaga sp. 01L420, assembly GCF_056399985.1. NCBI lineage: Bacteria > Pseudomonadati > Bacteroidota > Chitinophagia > Chitinophagales > Chitinophagaceae > Chitinophaga > Chitinophaga sp. 01L420. The sequence goes on along the minus strand of NZ_JBFTSK010000013.1, from coordinate 359,793 downwards.
GGCAGATTTGCGGATGAGCGCACCCATGGAATCCATTCTCACTGGTTACAAAGATCCGCGGTTATCCCATTATTTTGTCCCTACCGATGATGGTATTAATGTATATCATGGTATCCGTAATGGTATTAAAATTTCTGCAAAAGAAGAATACAGTGGGTTTTCTCCGCTTGTCAGATTTGAAAGTAAAATACAATTCATGACAACGGCCGAAGCATACTTCCTGAAGGCGGAGGCAGCATTGTATGGCTGGAAGGGCGCGGGTACGGCCGCAGCGAACTATGCAGCCGGTATTACGGCTTCTTTCAAACAGTACAATATCAGTAACGTTAACGACTATATGAATAATAATGTGGACAAGCCCAAACCCTATATTGATCCACAAAATGCAGATAACAATGTACCAGCCGGCGACAGACATTTAAGCACCATCACCATTAAATGGGACGAGGGTGACAATGTACAAACAAAGCTGGAACGCATCATCACCCAGAAATGGATTGCCATGTTTCCGGAAGGACAGGAAGCCTGGAGCGAATTTCGCCGCACCGGCTATCCTAAATTATTTCCGGTAGTGATCAATAATAGTAATGGTACTATCTCTTCAGAAAAATTTATCCGCCGCTTACCCATGCCACAACGGGAGTTGAACACGAATCCTCAGGCAGTAGCCCGTGCAGTACGCACATTAAAAGGTGCAGACAATGGCGGAACGCCGCTCTGGTGGGACCTTCGTTAAGAATTAAAAAAAAGTTAAGAATTTTTTAAAACCCGATAGTACTATTTATACGTACACACGACTCCTTTCCTGTAGCGCAACATTTCAGCGCTCATTAGCTATGCTGCCTGTAAAAATAGGACGTTATAAAAACAACATTTCATGTAAGGAAAACACATAACAATATACTGCTGCGACTCAACCCGGATTACACATTGCCATGAGCAATGAGGCTTTGCACGCCCCTATGGACAGGTAGCCAACAGTAAAACAAGTATAATATCAGGACCCGAAGGATGGTGCGCGCCATGCTAACGGCTCCGTATTTTCTAACAAATGCACGCTATTAAAAATGGTCAGTTTAATTCAACAATACAAATCCCATTTATTAACCAAAAAAAAGGCAAGTATGAAAAAAAACCTACGCCTTATGAAAGTGTGTGCTATGACCGGTCTGGCGCTCACTTCCATATTAGCAGACAGTGCATATGTGAAGGCAGCCGGCAATCCCTGGTCGCCCACATCTTCATTCCGTAGCGCTTATCAGGAAAAAGAAATCGGCGGCACCGTAAAGGATGCCAAAGGAACTTTACTTCCTGGTGTTTCCGTACAAATAAAAGGAACCACCAAAGGTACTCAAACAAATAACCAGGGTGCCTATCACCTTGCCGCAAAATCAGGTGATGTATTGGTATTCACCTCTATCGGATTTGAACCTACCGAAGTAACAGTAGGTAGCAGCCAATCTGTGAATGTAAGACTCAATGACAACGTTAAAGGATTAAATGAACTGGTAGTAACCGCACTCGGTGTAAAGAAAGCGGCCAAATCACTCACTTACTCTACACAGCGCATCGGCAACGAAGAAATCAGCACGATTAAAGATGCGAACGTAATGAACTCTCTCAATGGTAAAGCTCCTGGTATCAATATCAGCAAGAGCAGTTCCGGCGTAGGTGGTTCCGTAAAAGTAACCCTCCGTGGTAGCAAATCCGCACAGGGTTCCAACCAACCGTTGTATGTAATAGATGGTATTCCAATGACCAACTATACCACACAACAACCTAACAGTACCTGGGGTGGTGATGGTAACATTACCTACTCTCCTGGTCGTGATGGTGGTGATGGTATCTCCAACCTGAACCCGGATGATATCGAAAGTATCTCTGTATTAAAAGGTGCTTCCGCATCCGCGTTATATGGTAGCCAGGCCGCCAATGGTGTTATCCTCATTACCACTAAAAAAGGTAAAGCAGGTAATTCCAAAGTAGAATTCTCCAGCGGTATCACCCTGGATAAAGTTGCTTATACTCCGAAATTGCAGAATTCATATGGTCCTACTGAACCAGGATCTACACAGAGCTGGGGTAAAGAAATCAGCAATGCACACGATAATATCGGTGATTTCTACCGCACAGGTAATACCTGGATCAACTCCATCAATTTCTCCGGTGGTACAGAAAAAGCACAAACTTTCATCTCCTATGCCAATACTACTGCACAGGGTGTAATGCCAGGCAATGACCTGAAACGTAATAACTTTACTTTCAGAGAAACCGGTAAATTCCTGAATGATAAATTGACGCTGGATGGTAATGTGAATATCGTCACACAATCTTTGGACAACGGCCCTGTAAACGGTTTATACTTTAACCCGCTGACTGGTTTGTACCTGTTCCCAAGAGGTGTAGATATGTCGCCTTATAAAACAAACTATACCAAATTTGATAAAGACCGTCAGATCGATCTGCAAAACTGGCCTTTTGATGAGGATTTGCAGCAAAATCCATATTGGATCGTTAACAGAAATGGCAGCGAAGCTAAACGTAACAGAACATTGGCCAGCCTCTCCGGCAAGTATGATGTTGCTGATTGGTTATATGTACAGGCACGTGGTAATATAGACCGTACCACTGATAACTATGATGGAAAAATTTACGCAGGTACACAGGGTGTATTATCAGGTCCTAATGGCCGTTACATCACCAGCGAACTCACTACTACACAGATGTATGGTGACTTCATCGTAAACCTGAATAAATCTTTCGGTCAGTTTAAATTAAATGCGCTCTTAGGTACCAGTATCAGTGATGTCCGTACCAAAGGTACACTCGGCGATTCTTTCAACGGTGATCTGTATGTAGCCAATTTCTTTGCATTGCAGAACATGACACCAGGTAGTTTAATTCTCACCGCACCAGAAAATCACGAACAATTACAGGCGGTATTTGGTAACGTGAACCTGTCATTTAAAGACCTCGTATTCCTGGACTTCTCCGGTCGTAACGACTGGTCTTCCAAACTGGCATTCACACCAAACGGATCTTATTTCTATCCTTCTGTAGGTGCTTCATTAATGGTACATCAGTTGCTGAACTTACCAGAACCAGTAAGCTATGGTAAAGTACGCGTGTCTTTTGCAGATGTAGGTAACTCGGTTCCAGTGTATGTAACTAACCCAAGAAACAGGTTAGGTGCGGTAGGCGGAACATTTGTATTCAACAACCAGGCGCCTTTCACTGACCTGAAACCAGAAAGAACAAAATCATTTGAATTAGGTACAGAATGGCGTTTCCTCCAGAACAGATTAAGCTTTGATTTCACTTACTATAAAACCAATACCAAAAATCAATACTTCCAGATTGCCGTACCACCAGGAACCGGTTACAGCTTCCGCTTCATCAATGCAGGAGATATCCAGAACTCAGGTGTGGAAGTAATCTTAGGTTACAATGTGATTAAATCCAAAAATTTCAACTGGAATACCACTATCAACTACTCTCAGAATAAAAACAAAGTGATAGAACTGGCGCCAAACATTGATCAGTTTGTACTCACTCCTCCCAACTCAAACAACTATGCATTAATCCTGTCGAAAGGTAGTTCTTATGGTGACATCTATGGTAAAACACTGGTGCGTGATGATCAGGGGCGTGTACAGATCGGTGCTGATGGCAAACCAGTGGTTACTTCCGACAACGTGCTGATAGGTAACCCTACTCCTAAATGGCAGGGTGGATGGAGCAACAACCTTAGCTACAAAAACTTCAGCCTGAACTTCCTGGTAGATGGCAAATTTGGTGGTAAAGTAATGTCACTGACACAAGCGCTGCTGGATAAATACGGTGTATCTGCTGAAACCGGCGATGCGCGTAAAAATGGTGGTGTAACCATCAATGGTATCAATACAGAAACTAAAAAAGAAGTAAACAAAATTGATGCCGCCACCTGGTATGGTGTAATAGGCGGACGTGATGGTGTTACCGGCGAGTACATGTATGATGGTACTGTTGTAAGATTACGTGAAGCATCACTTGCTTACACGATCCCATCCAGTGCACTTGGACATGGCTTCGTGAAAAGCATCCGTATGACCCTGATTGGCAGAAACCTCTGGTACATTACCAAAAAGGCGCCATATGATCCTGAAATCACCATGTCTACCGGCAACGGTCTTTCTGGTGTAGACATTTTCAGTATGCCTGCTAACCGTAGTTATGGCTTTAGCCTGAATGTTGGATTTTAATGATGTTCACCTTTAAATCAAAGCAGATGAAAAAGATCAGATTCAAACTATACAAACCATTAACTGCTATCGCGCTTGCGGCAGGCATACTGGCCATGAGTGCCTGTACAAAAAAATTCGAGGAATATAATACCGATAAAACCGGATTAGGTGAAGACGACCTGAAAGCAGATTTTAACTTCATCGGTGGATTCTTTCCGCAGATTCAGTCTTCTATCTATTTCAATTTCGGCAATACCACAGCTGACTATCAGCTGCAACAAAATCTGAATGCGGATGCTTACTCCGGTTACCTGACCCCTCCTCATGATTTCCAGGGAAACCAGAGTAATATATCTTATAAGATGATTGATGGCTGGAATAACTCCACTTTCAACCTGGCTTATAATAACGTAATGGCGCCTATTAATGAAATCAAACGCAGAGGAGCACAAACCATTGCACCTGATTTCTGGGCAATAGCGCTGATCCTGAAAGTAGAAGCCATGCACCGGGTAACGGATGTTTACGGCCCTATTCCATACAGCAGTTATGGTAGTGGTGGTACTACTTCCTCCTATGATGCACAATCCGTGATATACGATCGTTTCTTTAAAGAGCTGGACACCGCTAATACTACACTGAAAGCTTTCGTAGCTGCACATCCTGGCTTAACGCCGTTCGGCAAGTTTGATATGGTGTATGCCGGTGATTACAAGCAATGGATTAAGTTTGCCAACTCCTTACGTTTACGTTTGGCGCTGCGCATTGTAAAAGTGGATGCTGCCCGTGCACAGGCGGAAGGTGAAAAAGCACTGGACCCTGCTAACGGAGGCGTAATGGAAATCAACAAAGACAACGTGCAGGTTTCTGGCTTTGGTCTGAGACATCCACTGTTTACCATTGTTACCTCCTGGACAGATTGTTCCATGAGTGCATCTATGGAATCGTTCCTCGTTGGTTATAAAGATCCGCGTCTTCCAAAATACTTTGACCACTCTGTTAGCTATCCTAACACGTATAAAGGTATCCGTATTGGTAGTACTATTACTGCAAAACCTGGTTACACTGGTTATTCCGTTCCTGCCGTCAGAGAAACTAAAACTTTCCGTAACAACACACCTATACAGCTGATGGTATCTGCAGAAGTATTTTTCCTCCGTGCAGAAGCGGCTTTAAGAGGCTGGAAAAACACTGGTGGAACACCACAGCAACTATATGAAAAAGGAGTAGGTATTTCACTGGCACAGTGGGATGCAGATGCTGCCAGCATTTCCAACTACCTGAATGATAATACCAGCAAACCTATTGCTTACGTAGATCCGCAGTTTGCCGTTAACAATGCTCCAGCTACTACCGATGTTACCATCAAGTGGGATGACGCAGCAGCTTTCGATAAGAAGCTGGAACGTATTATCACACAGAAATGGATCTCCGTGTTCCCAGAAGGACAGGAAGCATGGTCTGAATTCCGCAGAACCGGATATCCTAAATTATTCACCGTGGTAAACAACTACAGTAATGGCCTGGTGAGTACCACCATCCAGATCAGAAGATTACCATTCCCGAATACAGAGTATACTTCCAACAAAGCGGAAGTGGATAAAGCAGTGACATTGCTCGGGGGGCTTGACAATGCCGGTACCCGTCTCTGGTGGGATAAACCATGATATTATTCAACTTTTTATTTTGAATCGCGTGCATAAAAAAGGCCGGTCCTGTTGAGGACCGGCATTATATAAAACCTCGCGGTTCTTTACATATTTCGCTTAGCATTCAATCAACATAGGTCACATTCAAATAATAGCCGTTGGTATTCCTGCTGACGGACTTTTTTTAGAGAACAAATATTTAATTTTTCATAGGAATTGGACAAAGTAAAAGGCCGGTCTTGTTAAAGACCGGCTTTCCTGTTTAAAGTTTTTACTGAAAAAACTCGTGAAAGAACAGCAGCTGGTACTTGATGGCATTACTCCAGTAAGCCCAGTTATGTTCCCCTGGACGCTCCGTATAGTCGTGATCGATACCCACCAACAATAATTTTTTATGCAGATCCCGGTTTACATCAATAAAAAAGTCCTTCACTCCGCAGTCGATGATCAGCGATAAAGTACCGGGCTTCAGACTTTCTACCTGTTTAATAACCATATAGTCGGTCCAGTTAGCGCCGTCTGTTCCCGCAGGGCCCAGGCGTTTTGCCAGGTCCCAGTTTTTCGGGAAGGGGCGAAGATCCACCCCACCACTCATACTACCTGCCGCCCCAAATACATCCGAATGGCGGATAGCGAGGAATAAGGCCCCGTGTCCACCCATACTCAGACCGGCAATAGCCCGGTGAGCAGGTTCGGGCAATGTCTGGTAATGTTGATCTATATAAGCAGGAATTTCTTTAGACACATAGGTTTCGAAGCGCATGGTGCTGTCTACCGGGCTATCGAAATACCAGCTGGAGACCGCTCCATCGGGGCATACGATCATACACTGATAAGCGTCGGCCAGTTCTTTTACTATGGGCACATTTTTTACCCAGTTGGCATAATTGCCGCCGGCGCCATGCAGGAGATATACCACGGGATAGCGCTGCGTACCGTTTTTATAAGACGATGGAGTTATGACTACACATTTGTAGGCACGGTGCATTTTATCGCTGCGGATACTTACAGTGTCTACATCCGCCGCCCTGGCGGTTTGCACCAGGCATATCAATAGTAAAAGACTGGCTAGTCTGTTCATAACTTAGGCTTTTAAAAAGGCGTTTTAAAAAATAAGGCGGCTATCATACGAGATGATAGCCGCCACAAAATATAAAATAGCTTGTTTATTTCGAATTTGCTTTCTTCATCGGGTTGTCGCCGGTAGAGGCACCGCGTACCGCTCCGGCTGCCTTAAACAGCTCAAATTTAGACGGAGTAGCTTCCCGGGGCCAGCTGTTATTGCTTTCATCGATATCTGCGGTTTCACGCAATGGATCGATTTTTACAGCTACCACCTGCTTATCTTTCGCAAACACTTTAGTCACTTCATTTTCATCTTTGCGCCAGATATAGGCAGAGATCCGGTCTGTTTCTTTGGTGCCATCGGTAAAGGTCCACTCAATGATCAGTGGCATCACGAGGCCTCCTTTATTGGAGAAGGTAAGCTGGTAGAAGTTTTTCTTACTATCGTACAGTACTTTTTCTTCGCGGCTTAATCCATTGTAAAACTGGCTATAGGCAGCTTTATCTTCGGGGTTTACCTCAAAGCGGTTCCATTTGCTGTAGAAGTCCTGCAGACTGGTATCCTGATCTACGGTATATTTTACACCAGCAGCCTTGTTTTTCTGTCTCGCCACATGGTCCATACCTTTATCGTAGGCTGCCTGTGCTGCTTTCGCTGTTTCATTAGGATCTTTGCCATCCATTTTGTACCATTTAACGCTGTCCAGGGAGATGTCTACCGGCTCGGTACCAAAGAACCATCCGCGCCAAAACCAGTCCAGATCAACTGCAGAAGCATCTTCCATGGTGCGGAAAAAGTCTGCCGGTGTAGGATGTTTAAAAGCCCAGCGGCGTGCATATTCACGGAAAGCGAAATCAAACAGATCGCGGCCCATGACTGTTTCCCGGAGAATATTCAATGCAGTAGCTGGTTTAGCGTAGGCATTAGGTCCAAACTGCACAATATTTTCGGAGTTTGTCATAATCGGCTCCAGCTGATCTTTTGGCATCTTCATATAATCCACAATCTTATGCGCAGGTCCACGGCCGGATGGGAAGTTGCTGTCCCACTCCTGTTCCGCCATAAACTGGCAGAAAGTATTCAGGCCTTCATCCATCCAGGTCCACTGTCTTTCATCAGAGTTCACAATCATGGGGAAGAAGTTATGCCCTACTTCGTGGGTAATAACGCCTATCATACCGTTTTTGGTGGCTTCAGAATAGGTACCGTCTTTATCAGCACGGCCGTAGTTGAAACAAATCATCGGGTATTCCATCCCGTTGGCCGCTTCTACTGAAATAGCCACCGGGTAAGGGTAAGGGATGGTATGTTTAGAATAGGATTTTACCGTATGTGCCACTACTTTGGAAGAGTAACGGCGATAAAGCGGGTACGCTTCGGGACCATAGTACGACATGGCCATTACCTTATTGCCTTCTACGTTGGTGGCCAGTGCATCCCATACTATGCGGCGGGAAGATACCAATGCAAAGTCGCGTACGTTCTGCGCTTCGTATACCCATGTTTTGGTATTCGCTGCGCTGCCCTGCATCGCTTTCTTTGCTTCATCGAGGGTGACAACTTCCACCGGTTCTTTACTGGTTTGTGCCTGCTGCCAGCGCTGGTATTGCGCTGGTGTAAGTACTTCCTTGTAGTTCTGACATTCGCCGGTGGCGCCTACCACATGGTCGGCGGGCACTGTCATGCGTACACGAAAATTACCGAAGGTGAGTGCAAACTCTCCTCTTCCCGTAAACTGTTTGTTTTGCCAGCCCTGGAAATCGGAATACACAGCTAAGCGTGGATACCACTGGGTAATGGTATACAGGTAATTTTTATCTTCCGGAAAATATTCATAACCACCACGACCACCTACGGTCATACGATCAGAGATGTTATACCACCAGGATACTTTGAAGCGGTATTTCTCGCCTGGCATCAATGGTTTAGGCAGGTCAATGCGCATCATGGTCTGGTTAACCGTATAAGGCAGTGCCGTACCATTTGCATCGGTGAGCTTCACGATCTTCACACCCAGGTCCTTAGTGGAAGGCAACAGGCTGTTCAATGTAGCCATGGTCATTTTATCTGACATGCGGCTTTCATTAAACTGCTGGTTATCGCTGTTAGGGTCGTGTTCATTCTCATCGAGCTGTAACCAGAGATAGGTCAGCGGATCGGGAGAATTGTTGAAGTAGGTAATGGTTTCTGCACCGGTCAGCTTTTGCTTTGCATCGTCCAGTTGTGCCTCTATTTCGTAATCGGCGCGTTGTTGCCAGTATTTAGGCCCGGGAGCGCCGGAAGCAGAGCGGTACATGTTGGGCGTTTGCAGCATAGTGCCCAGCTGCTCAAAACGGTTGCCATGGTTGGATCCCGGGTTGTTCTGCGCCTGCAACGCACATACGCTGCCACACAGTACCCCGGCGAGGTAAAGATATTTTCTCATAAACAGTATTAAAAAAACAGCGCTCTCACGCCTTGTATAACCATTAAAAAAGCAATTCCAAATGTAGCAGACGACAGGAACATATTCCAGTCGCGGCGTTTAATATGCCCGATTTTCACGATTCCGGTTGATATAAGCAATATACTCATCACGATGAGGATCTGCCCGAATTCCAGCCCTAAATTGAATCCCAGGAGTGGTTGAACGATATTTGCCTGGCTGCCCAGCAAACTTTTCAGATAATTGGAAAACCCCAATCCGTGAATTAATCCGAAAAACAGTGCGTAAAAATAGTTGAGCTGTAATTTCTGTGGCTCTTCGTCCCTTCGCAGGATATTGGAGATGGCCGTCACACAAATGGTGACAGGTATCAGGAATTCCACCAGCGGACCGGGTATACGGATAATATGTAATACGCTCAATGCCAGGGTGATAGAATGCCCAACTGTAAAAGCCGTCACCAATACCAGCACTTTTCTCCAATCACGCAGTAAGTAAATGGCACTCAACGCTATTACAAAGAGAATATGATCATAAGCATCCCAATTTATAATATGTTGCCACCCTAACTGAAAATACAACTCATCCATTGTGCACTGCTTTCTATAATTTTGTAAGTATAAAGCGTAAAAGTTAATTTTAAAAAAAATATTAGTCCAGTGGGTTTATTATTATGTAAATGGTGGATGACTTTATGGCTGACGGCACTGCACCCTTTCTATGCCAGTGTAACGGAGATTTCCCATAATGCCGATAAAAAGGAGCTGCAGGTAAGCTGCCGCATTTTCGCAGATGACCTGGAAAATACACTCAAAGCACAGTATAAAACATCGTTTGATATTACGCACCCCGCCAACCGCAAGCAGGTAGAGGGTTACATCGCCGCCTATTTAGCCCGGCACCTGTCGGTTACCCTGGACGGTAAAAACATTCCCCTGCAGTTTATCGGGTATAAAATAGAAGAAGATGCGGTGTGGAGCTTCCTGGAAGCGGAAAATGTACCCATGCCTAAGAAAGTGCAGGTGAAGAACGATTTGTTGTATGAAAGACATCCTACGCAAACGAATATGATTCATGTGCTGGTGCGGGGAGAAAGAAAGAGTGTAAAGCTGGATAACCCGAAGGATGTGGCAGTGATGGGGTTTTAGAAATTCAATATAATAATTTGAAAATCAATATAATAAATACATTATTACTTACCATAAATAACAAAAAATAATCACTGTTTTTGCTGGTAAAACGGAGTAGATTAAACGGAATTCATTAAATTGCAGTAATGAAACCAACAATAACAGTCATATCAAGGGAGAATAAGAAAGCACTTGAGGCCTTGAAAAAGCTTCATGAGGCTAAGTCTTCACTGCGTGAGTATATTGCTAAAGGAGGCTCAATAAAAGACTATAACCCTAAGAAAAAGAAGCTTGGTTAAGCCCTACCAATTTGACTCCAATCCTTCCCCTGTAGAAATTAATGTTGATTATCAATTCGAGACAAGCAACGGGCATATATACAAGGTTACCTTTATAGAAGCCACGAGAATCATAGACATATTGGATAATCTACCTGTAGTTTCAAACGCGATTTACGTAATCGTGGATCCTGTCTACACACAAGGGAATTTGAGTTTAGATATACGAATTGGCTCAACAATAATCGAAATCATTAAAGATTATCTGGTTGAAATTGGCCATTTCTCAATTCTGGTATTTAACTGCGACATATCCGATGGGCGCCAAATAAACCGACATCATAAGTTTGATCGTTGGTTCCGAAGCTATGCGGCAGATTTAAATTTCGAGAAAATAGATGAAGAAATATTAGAACCCGATGCTACTGGAAGTGGTTACACCGCCACTTTTATATCTATTCTTTTTGCTGCCAATCACCCACGGAAAACTATCATTCTAAAAGAATTATCAATTCTAAGATCCTCAATAGGTAGCGATAAACTGAAATGATTACCCTTAGGTCATCTGATGTTCTTCATCCGTTTTATCCAGGAAGTTTATGAAAAAGGTAATTAATATATCCATTCTAACTGAACAAACGTATGCTGCAACTATGCAACGCATACATACTTTAATGAAAGTCGGTGAGGCAAATCTGAGTACAAAAGAGCTGAAGGAACTAAAGAAGATCACCGTCTTGGCTGAAAATTTTGAAGATAAAAACCATCATCTTCCTTCATCTCAATCAGTTTGTTAAAATTCAATTAGGACACTACTATTAATTCCTAATTCCTATTATCCACAAACTTCACCGGTTTACGGCTGTTCTCCGGAAACTGCATCCGCATAATATCCTGCTGACTGGTATACCTAACCTGCGGTATTACACGCAATTTCGCCTGCAGATATGATTTTATCTTGCGGTCCATTTCTTCGGATTCTTCTCTGGGCCAGAGGTGCAAAAGAATCTCATCAGTGCCGAGTTCATTGGAGAATACTTCTACCACAAATTCTTTCACATCTTCCATATCATTCAGCAGATCAAACAGTGCAGGCGGATACAGGGTAGTGCCTTTATATTTAATCATCTGTTTTTTACGACCTATTACGGGAGATAACCTTAACGTGTGTCTGCCGCAACTGCATACATCATAATGGTACTGACAGATATCACCGGTTTTGTAACGCAGCAGGGGCATGCCTTCTACTCCAAGCGTGGTAATGGTCACCTCTCCTTCTTCGCCTGGGGCAACCGGCTGATTATTTTCATCCAGTAACTCTACGTAAAGCAGTTCCGGATGATGATGCCCCCCCTGACCTGCAGCACACTCTGTAAAAGCCGTCTGCATTTCAGTAGAGGCATAGGTAGAATATAATTTGATATCCCATTGCTCTGTAATTTTCTTGCCCAATACATTCAATGAAAAATCTGTGTTGCGGATGTTTTCACCAATACATACTGCTTTCTTTACAGAAGTCTGGTTAATATCTATCTGATGCTCTTTTGCGTAAGCAATCAATTTAACAATAAAAGAAGGCACCCCCACGATAGTAGTAGGCTTTATGCGTTGTATGTTTTCCCACTGCATGCTGGGCACACCGGGGCCTACGCGCAGTACACCGGCGCCCAGTTTACGGATGCCGTTGTAATAGGCCATTCCAGCCATAAACTGACGATCCAGCGTGAGCATGAGTTGATAGATATCACTGCTGGTACCATCGGCACAACAAAAAGAAATGTATTCGTTGTAGCTTAACCGTTGCAGGTCTTTTTCTGTTAACGCCACAATAACTGGCCGGCCCAGGGTACCGGAAGTAGTAGTGTATTCGGCGATATTACTTTTATCTACACACAAAAATTCCCAGTTATGTTCCTGTAAATCTTCTTTGGAGACAGGAGGAATCAGGGAGAATGCTTCCAGCGACTGAACCTGGTCGGCGGCAATACCATGTTTTTTAAACCATGATTTATAGAAAGGTGAAAACTCCCGCAGGTAACCCAGCAGGCGCATCACTTCCTTTTCCTGGTAAGCCCTGATGGCTGCTTTCGACTGTAGTTCAATATCTGGTATGTACATTTCTCCTAAATTTATCCTTCTATAATAACCATTGCAATAGCGGCACTTTTTTCATGAGATAAAGAAACCCATATCTTTTTTATGCCCAGCAAGGTATATCTGTTTGCTCCGTTACCTATTAAAAAAATCTCCGGCTTTCCTGCTTCATCATTACGGACCTCAATTTCATCGAAATTGATGCCACCATTTCCCCAGCCGGTACCAAATGCTTTGAGCACTGCTTCCTTGGCGGCGAAGCGCGCTGCAAAACTTTCTGCCGGATTGGTCTGCTGTTCGCAATAACTGATTTCAAAAGGGGTAAATACCAGGTTTCGGAATCCATCTCCTTTCGCCAGCTTTGCAGCTATGCGCGGTACTTCCACAATGTCTGTTCCAATACCAATGATCATATTACTGTTAGCTTTTAGCGGTTAGCGGTTAGTTTACTGTTACAAAGTGCCAGTTGCTTACGGATATGATCTTCTTCTCCTTTGGTAGCAATTACTTTCGTCAAACCTGTTTCATAATATTGCTTTGCCGTAGCATATGCTTTGCGCTTATATTCGTAATCTCCTGCCAGCACATAAGTGTGATAATATGCCGGGTTAGCCGTAATCAATGCTTTGATATCTACTGTAGCACCTTCCCTGATCTGGTCTCTCAGTTTACGGTAGGTATTAAAAGCAAGATAATCTTTTGATACCAGGAAGCTGTCAGCAGCAATGTTTTGTGCGCTGTCGTATACTTCATGATCTGAAGTGAGACCGTGCATAGCAAAGATCTTGTTGAGATCATAGGCTACAAACTGCCCCTCCTGCCAGGGCGAAGTAGATACCCATACCATACCCTTTTTAGGCTCAAATACAATAGAGTGATGGGCTATCAGCTGATTGATGGCCTTTTCATTACCCAGCCCAATATCTGCATTGTGTAAGCCGCCACGATCACGCAGGATACTCACTGTTTTTTGTACAGTGTTAGGTCCTTTCTCTTTCATCAGTTCTCTGAGACGCTCGTAGCGGTATTCAGATGCGCTTTCTCTGATCTGTAATTTATTGGAAGTAAGACTACCCAATGAATCGCCCTGGAAGTGATTGGTGCAGGTAATAAAGTTTTTACCGGATGTATACATATCCATGCCTTCCGGTGTTTTTTCGATGATCACCGCTTTATTATCTTCTGCAGAACCTATCAGGAAAGATTCTGATACAAACATCTTCCGTTTCTTTGCAATGTCCCATGCCTCCTGGATATTTTTTGCATACTGCAGAATTTCCCTGGCAACCAACGATACAGGCGTGGCAGCAGCAGTAGGTACGGAAGTTTTGGCAGCATTAATGGTAACGGTCAAACCTTTATCATTCATACCGGATACCACTCCTGTAAAACCACCCCAGGACACAAACATAAAGTTATGGCCTTTTTCAGGGCGATAGAATACCACCATCTTATCCGCTGCAAAATCATCTCCCATATAAAAATCGAAGTTCCTGCCAATGATCAGGTTGCTGTCGGCGGATTGATCATTCCAGGTACCGAAGGAGGTACAACCCACCAGCATCATGCCTTGCAAGGCATGTCCTATATCATGCGCGGCATGATAGTTCATTAACCGGGCATAGTTAGTTCCTATATAATCGTAGTTAGGGGAAGCAGAGAAAGATTCTCCATAAATTTCTTCTTTAAATTCTTCCGGTACATGATCCGGCAGGTTGCGGTTAAACCAGCCGATAAAATATTTGAGGAAATGCAGATAGAAAGTAGACGGCACCATTTTACTGAACTGCGCCACAAATACATCTTCCTGGCGACGGATCAGCTCCCCGGAGAGTTTACCGTTGATCACGCCTCTTTCAAAAGGAGTGCCTTCCACATACATTTCATACAGGCCGCTGTTGCTTTTGCGGAACCAGTTGTTACCTAAAGTATAGCAGGTGCTGTCGATCTGTGTACGTTGTAATTGTAATGCGCGCTGATCGGCAATAACAGGCGGCTTCACTCTGCTCACCACTACCAGGTAAACAGCCAGTCCGATGAAGAGTAATAAAAAAACACCGATGATGTATAAGAGTATGCGTCCAAGTCTTCTCCAGCCGCTTCGTTTCTTTTTTTCCACTGTTATGAATGTATTGACTGATTAATTTCTTCCACCAGGAAATCCATTCCCAGCAATTCTGCTGAGGTGATGACACCGCTGATAGTTACCCCTAAAATTCCGTGCAAGTTCAGATTTTGACCGGTAAGATACAAATTGGATAGTTTGGTACGGGCCGAAACCATGGTCCGTAACGGATCTGCACTATCTTTTGCTATCCCGTACATGCTGCCATCGCTGGTACCGATATAATCCCGATAAGATAAAGGCGTGGCCACATAATAAGACTGCACACAGTCGCGGAATCCCGGAAACTGCTGTGCTACACAATCTATTAGCTGGTTGGCTTTCTGTTCCTTAAAGGCCTCGTAATCGGCGCCCCTGCTACCTGCCTGCAATACCGTATTAAACGTGTGCTCCCAGGGTTGCATTTCGTCATAGCGCATATAGGTCATTACTGATAAACAATCGGCATACGTTTCATGCCGGGAACTGGCGGATACGTACATCGCATAGGTTTGTGGCCAGGCTTCCGGCTCGTAATCGATACCCGCCCAGGCGTTGCCGGTAGCATGGTAATAATGATTATAGTTCAGGTATTTAAAAGTACCGGGCTTTAACACCACATTGAGTACAAAAGCGCCCACGGAGTTCTCCAGGTTTTGTATGCGGTTGCGATAAGCGCTCCGTAATGTATCACTGTGGGTAATGGCCATTGTCTGAGCAGGATGCAGGTTAGAGATGTAATGCGTGGCCTGTGCCCTGGAACCATCCTGCAGCAGAATATGATCTACATGATCGCCTTCTCCCTGTATCGCCGTAACGGCCATATTGCGGATGATATCGCCTCCATTTTCCCGGATCTGCTGACAGAGTAATTTCCCTATCTGGGAGCCGCCGTCCACACATTTCCAGGAACTTTTCATATAGCTGTTTAACACCAACGCATGTACGTAGAAAGGTGTTTTCTCTGCCACACCTGCATATAACAGGTTGTTTCCTGCCAGCACCTGCTGCAGCTTTTCATTATTGGTAATGCTGCGTAGATAATCGGCGGTGTTCAAATTAAGTACACTGCGTTTTTCTTCATAGTCGCCGGTACGTAAATTATACAGCGGAAATTTGCTGCATACTTCGCTGATCTTATCACAGTAAGCACGCAAGGCAGTTTCTTCTTCCGGAAAATCTGCCAGCAGGGTGCGGATAAAATTTTCCTCTCCCTGAGCTAACCGGTATACTTTATCATCGCCGGCAAAACTGATATGGTCGAAACCATCCATATCCATGCGTTTCAGCCGGAGCTTATCGTAGATGCCAAGGTATTTGAATACTTTATAGAGATTTTCTCCGGGTGCCAGTCCGCCGATATAATGTACACCGGAATCGAAGATAACTTTCTCACGGGAATATGTTTGCAAACAACCACCTGTTTGCCGGTTTTTTTCGTAGATGCATACACGATACCCGTTCCGGCTGAGGATAGCGCCACATACAAGGCCTCCAAGGCCACTGCCTATAATGATGACATCATAGCTGTGCATATTTTTCCTGGGGAAGTTTTTTAATCACAAATATTACATTAGAGGTGTACCGGGTGTTATCTATTTCCTCCGCTATCGCACCATATTTGTTGACCAGACTACGCACATGTGCCGCCGAAAAAAACGACAGCCGCTTGCTCTTCGTTTTATTAAACCCAATTACCTTTGTAGACATAAACTCTGTAAACCTCGTACCCTCGTGCCTTTTCGCCATATCACAATCGCCATCACGTATAATGATCACCCCGTCTGGTGTCAGTCTTTCAATACATTGCTGCAGCAACGTTTCCTGTTCATCTGAAGACAGGTAATGCAGTATATCACTTAAAATAAAAGCATCATAAAATTCAAAAGGCGTAGCGGCAATATCACCATGAATGAATTGTAGTTGCGCGGGCTTGGTATAACAATATGCTGCCGTAGCTATTTTATCTTCATCATAATCAATGCCGGTGATGTTCCTCCCAGGTGCTACCCAGGTGAGCATATAGTCCATAAATCCATATCCACAGCCAATATCCAGTATACGCCCCTGCTTCGGCAATAACTCATGGAATAACTCGTAGTTGTTTTCCATCTTTGTTTTTATCCGCATATACCACTCCAGCACTGGTCCCTTATAAATGAAGTTGTACTTCAGCTGCTCCCGGAAATATTTAGGTACCTCTGTTTCTGCCCGCAGCAATTCATACTGTTGTTTGAAATAGCGGCTGATAGATTTAGTACGTGCGCTGTAGCCCTCACCCCAGGAAGTATCCTGCGGAGTGATGCGTGGCAGATATTTTACTGTTACCGTACCATCTTTCAGCAGGAAGTCGCCCTTACTCATCGTATAGGCGGTACCGTGAATAACCATGGGTAATATATCCAGTCCCAGTTGCTCTGCAATATAAAAGGCGCCCTTGTGGAAACGCTTGATAGTCGGGTCGGGTGAGCGGGTGCCTTCCGGATATACCACAATAGAATATCCCTGATTTACCCGTTCACGTAATTTTTCGATGGCTCCTTCTGCTCCATCTGCCACCGGGTAATAATCCGCCAACCGCACCACGGCGCCAAAAACCGGTGAACGCCATACCCATTGATTGGTCAGCAGAATTACTTTTGGATGCAACATGGTAGAAACGAGTATGTCCAGGAAAGACTGGTGATTACTGATAATCACTGCCGGTTTTTCCAGTTGCTCATTACCGGGATTAATAATACGCTTCTTCAAATTGCCCATAATATACAACACACTATGAGTATAGGCAGAAAGAATATGATGATATAATACTTTGCCTTTCTCTTTATTAAAGGGATTCAGACGGATCAATACCGTACCGATCACCGTCAATAGCAGGCAGCCTGTAGTAAAGTAGATAAAAGAAAATACGGAGAGCGTCCATCCCTTCAATGTCCATGGCGCATAGCCTTTACGCACCCGGTTAGTGATCAGCCAGTTAAAGAGGAAGGGTATCATCACCTGCGAAATCAGCACCACCGTGCCGATACCGATAATGGAAATAAGTGCAATAGATTTCAGAGAAGGATGCTGCGCGAAGATCAGCACGCCTAAACCCAGTACGGTTGTAATAGCAGACAGGAATATCGATGACTTGAAAGAAGACAGCGTCTTCTTGCCCGTTCTGTATTCCTGTAACAGCCCGTCCATCATAAAGATGCTGTAGTCATCTCCCAAACCAAAAATAAAAGTGGAAAGGATGATGTTTACAATATTAAACTTGATGCCAAACAGGCCCATGATACCCAATATCCATATCCAGCTTACTGCCATTGGAATAAAGGTGATCAGTGCCAGCTCAATACGACCATAAGACAGCAACAGCGCAAAAAATACGAGCAGGGAAGTCATCCAGGCAATACTGTTAAATTCATCTTTGATGACTTCCACCAGGCGATTAGCGGCATATTGTTTATCCAGCACCGTAGTGCCGGGTAAGTTTTCCAAAGCATCATATACCGCCTGTTTATGGGCAGGATCTACTTTCAGCAGGGTGACCAGTGAAGTAGTGTTATTTTTTTGAATAATGAAATCACCAAGATTACCGCTCCGCAATACTTTCAGCGCATCAGGTGATAAAGACTGAAACTCCTTATTCAGCATGCCCTCAAAGGGATTAAAAGCGGCTTCACTGAAACCTAGCGTACTACCGTTGCTTCGCAGGTAGGTCAACACCTGCTGCTTTTTGTCTGCTGTCCAATATTTGTTCCAGCGATCAATACGCGTTTGCTGCTCTTTGTTAGATAACAGTAACGCCTGTACGCCGGCATACTTTTTTACAATACCTTTTGCCTGTAACTGTTCTACCACCGGCATCAGCTGCTCCCCGTTTTCAAGCGCACTTTCCAGGTCATGCCCATCAGATACTACATACACTGATTGTGCGATATAGGAGTTCACTGCATTCAGCTGTGTTTCTGCTGCTTTCAGTTGTGGCGTCATGTAGTTCATGCGCATCATATCACTTTCAAAAGATACGTTGCGGGCTGTATAAAAAAATACAATGGTGAGCAGAAAAATAGCACCTACCAGGTATTTATTCTTTTCAGGTTTATAGGCAGATAATTTATCCAGCCAGTTCTCTTTATGCGTATGTGTCGTTTGCGGCTTATGTCCGATAACGATCCAGTGTGGCAGAAATATCAGGGAAAATAAAGCGGCCCCCACCAGGCTGAGAGCGGCAAACAAGCCCACATCGCGAAGCATGGGAGAATGTACAAACTGAAGACATAAGAAACCACCCACCGTTGTAAAGCTGCCCAAGGTCATTGGGGTAGCCAGATCGTTGATCACTTCACGGATATCCTGTGAATGGCGGAAGTGGTTAAATACATGCAGGGAATAATTCACCGCAATACCTAATACCACTGCACCGGCGCCCATGGCCATTACAGAGATGTGGCCTTTCAAAACGTATATCCATGCCAGTGAAAACAGGCCGCCAAAAATTACCGGCAGCATCACGAGCACGGGGGAACGTTTTTTCCGGAAAAACAGCCCTATCAGCACTACCAGCAAAACAACGGTAATGCCTTGTGTGAGAAAAGTGTCCTGTCTTAATTGTGTAGCATTACCTACAGACACCGCAGTACCCCCAAAATACGATGCTGCTACTCCCGGGTAACGCTGATCAATGCTATCTTTTATTCTATCGAGCCCTTTCAGGAATTGTGCATTGATTTTGGTGGCGCCCGGCGGATTAGCCGGAGTAATAAAGATCAGCACATGTTTGTGATCTTTGGTGATCACATAGTTATCGTATAATTCAAACTGATCATCATATTGCAGGTGCTGTAATTTCTTCACCCCTATCCAGGAAATACCCACCGGGTCAGCCTGGATCATTTTCTTCAATACCAGTCCTGCCGGTGATATCAGCGTATTATAATCGTATTGCAGTGATTTTTGCAGCTGTGCCGTTTCCAGCAGGCTATCTACTTTCGTGTAGTCCTTTTCTTCCAGGAAGATGGGCAGGTGTTGCTGGATGACCTGCATCAATCCCATGACCATGGAATCTTCTGCCTGTGATTGTATTTGCCGGATGTAAGGAGATAATTGCGCACCCGCGTTGGAAGCCAGTTCTGCTGCGTATGCCGTTAAACTATCTGGTTGTGCTTCTTTCGTAGTGTCTTTTTGAGAGATGGTAACAATCAGTTTATCCGCAAAACGCGAGTCCTGGAACACCTGTTGCAGCTTGTCCAGTTTCTTATCCTGTGGTAAAATTTTTGTGATATCCTCTTCCAGTTTTATTTGTGCAGCAAAGTATCCCACCAACAGAAAGCTGGCAATGGTACAAGTCCACAGCCAGCCTTTGTGCTTTTCAAAAAAGTTATATATCGCTACAAAAAAGCTACCCATTTTTTTTCTCTTTTCTAAATATTGTCAACATCCCCAAACTTACTGCCCACACTAATAGTCCTCCCAGTACTGCCAGCGTAATGCTGCCATACACGTACTGTAGCATGTTATCTTTAATTGTATCGAAGTTAAAACCATCTTTAAATATCAGGTCGCTGGCTCTTTGTCCCACCCAGAACTTGCCGACCAGGAAGCTCGCGAAAAGTACAAACGGCGTTAATGGAGGTGTACTGATATGTGCGGAGAGTAGCACCAGTGCTTTATTCAGTTTCAGTTTAATAGATACCAAAATAGCCACCAGCAGCTGAAAGCCCCAGATAGGTACGATGCCCATAAATACACCAAACCCAATCGCTATTGCTTTTCGCATATTAGATTCATCCGCTTTCAGTACTTCTTCTCTCCACATCTTTTTCCAGTTTTCCTTCTTCAGCAGGAAACGGATGAAATCGCGTGGCTTTATATAGAGGAAAGTCGTCAGTACCAGTATGATATTCAATATGGTGATCCGCGTTACATCGGGAACAGGGCGGAAATGCGATACCCGCTCTTCCGGTGGCGGATAATATACTTTTACGGGTGTCCAGTCTACAGTAATACCTTTCCAGGCACTGCGCACCAGTACTTCAATTTCGAATTCGTATTTAGTACAGAAATAGTGCATGTTCCCCATGCGGTGCAGGGGATACAGGCGATAGCCGGATTGTGTATCCGGTCCTTTTAAACCCGTGGTGACGCTGAACCAGAAATTAGATACTTTATTGGCGGAAGTACTTTTTCCAGGCATATTTTCCTGGTGCAGGTTACGTGCGCCAATGATCAGTGCACCGGGGTGTTCCTCTATCTGTTGCAGCATAGCAGGCAGGTCGGTGGCAAAATGCTGCCCGTCTGCATCCATGGTGATCACGTAATCATACCCTTGTTGCATGGCATATGCAAATCCGCGGCGCAGGGCAATACCTTTACCACGGTTAGGGCTATACGATACCAGCTGCAGGGAAGGAAACTGTTCCAGTACTGCCAGCGTTTCATCGGTAGCGCCATCGTTTACTACAATGACATGATTGGTATATTCCAGTGCATCGGACAATACGGCGCCGAGTGTGCCGGCGTTATTATACGTAGGGATCAACACCGCTGCGCGGTGACGTTCAAATGTTGCGTTATGTGTAGGCTGGTTTGTCACTTAATTAAATATACCCTGGAACTTCATAAATATTTTGTCTTCCCGTTTCAATGTAGCATTCACTTTCCATCCTGCTTCGTCCACTTTGTAGTTTACAGTAACGTCTACCAATGGTTGTTTCACCGGATCAATCATTTGCAGAAATTTCATCTGGCTGGCTTTCTTCATCGACACTTTCTGTTTCACAGCACCTTCCAGTACTTCTGTAATAGTTTGCATCATGCATACACCCGGCACTACCGGCTGCTCCGGAAAGTGGCCCTGAAAGATAGGATGTGCCGCATTCAGTTCAATCGTGACGGTTACTTGTCCCGGTTCTTCTGCATGTGCTGTTACTGTATAAAAATTACCTGCTAACATGTACTGTGATTATTATGGTTTGTTTTGTTATTTCTCGACCTTCTGTAAAGAGATATTGAACTTGAAATGTTCATGACGGATATTAATAGTATCCGGCACGCCATTGTTATAGTGCTGCATCCATACTGTTACCGCTGGTTTGCGCCGGGACGATTTTTCTATGCGTACCAGCTGCGTACAGGCGGTATCTATAATGTAATAGTTGTTACCTTTTTCAGTAGGCACTACCACATAACGGTAATGGCTATCCGTAGCAATATGTGCTGCGTGTAAATCCGGGTGCAGCAATACCAGCGCAAAATCCTGGCGCAGGGTTTTTACTACTGCTTTTTTATCCATTTTGGCCAGCAGATAGTGTTTGGTAAAGTTGCCCTGTTTATCAAATTCAAAATCAAAGAACTTAAATCCCATTTCATTTGCAAACACTACACGGATACTGCTGTCTGGCATTTGCTTAAAGAACAGGAGCCCGCTGAGGTGATGCTTTAAAATATCTACCTGCGTACTATAGAGGGTAGCATTAAACTGTGGACTGAACTGACGGATACAATTCACGTCACCAGTTGCCGGTTGTAACCCTTTATACACAGATCTGCAACCTCCCGTCAGCAAGGCAATGCCTAATATACTACTTAGCAGAAAATACCGCATCCGGGATGTTTGTATTCAGTTGTTTATGTAAAAAGCTGATGGTGGTATCATCGCCGGATAACTCCGCCATCGTAATTTTTGATACGGAATAATCCTGTTTATCTACCAGCAGTACAATTGACTTAAAATATTCCTTCATCACCTTGTTCACCGGCTCCAGTTCCAGCTTGTAATACTGGGCGTTTTCGGTGGCTTTGGTGGTAAAGTCGGCATTATCCAGTACAGTGCCCCGTACACAGTCTACCGTAATTTTGTTGATCTGCTCAAACAGCTTATTGCTTTTTCCTGACACTTTATTTTCCTTCTGAGCATCTTTTATCCGGATATCTTTTCCGTTGATGACCAGCAGGTAATAAGAAGGCTGCAGGTATTCCATTCTTACTTTATTATCTTTTTTAAACCAGAATTTGCCTTTGGATACAATCTTATCCGACAGCATGCTCAGGTTTTTTTCCTGTACAAAATCGCATTGAATGCTTTGTGTGTTTTGTGCAGCTTTTGCAAACTGCTGTTTCAGCGGCGTCATGTCTGCCACTGGTTTAAAGCCGGTCTGCGCCTGCGTTTGCAGACTTAAAATCCCACACATCAAAATTAAAATCCATTTACACATATGCGCGCACTTTTAACATTTTATCGATCCTTTCCAACTGATATCCTTGTTGACGGATGCCGTGGATCAGTTGTGGTAATATATCGGCGGTTATCTTACAGGTATCATGTAATAAAATAACCGCGCCTGGTTTCAGCTGTTCCAGTATCCTGTTCAGCAATGCTGTTTCATCTTTGGCTACTGTATCCAGTGAGCGTATACTCCAGCCTACCGGCAGATAATTACCTGCTTTCACCGCCCTTGCCAGGTTAGGATTGGTAACACCGTATGGCGGGCGAAACAGGCGTGGCGTAAGCCCTGTAGTGTTTACCGTTACTGCGTCCATCTGCTGCATATCTGTGAGCATGTTGCCGGATAGTTTCATATCGAACCAGAAATCATGTGAATAGGTATGGTTCCCTATTACATGTCCATCTGCGTATATGCGTTTCAGTAAGTGCTCGTTGCCGGAGATATTCTTCCCGATACAAAAAAATGCGGTGGGCACCTGTTCTCTTTGCAGTATATCCAGTATTACCGGCGTATACTCCCCATGTGGGCCATCATCAAAAGAAAGCGCCACTACTTTTTCGGTCGTATCTGCCTTACAAACCACCTTCATAAAAAAACTGGCTTCTATATTTATAGCGCCATGAATAGTGAGTGGCAGAAAGATAAGTACCGGCAAACCATAAGCCCAGAAAGGAATATCGAGCGTCAGGTATTTGTCCAGGAACAACAGTATCCCGAGACTTATAATGGCCACGATATTTACAACTCTGTTGTTTAGCATGCGGTTAGTAATACCAGGGAATGATGTGTTCCCTGATGATGATTATATAATAAAACCTTTTTGATCTGTTTGGGTGCGCGTCCAAAAAACACGGCTGCTTCGGGTACTTCCTGCGCTGCGATGATGGCATTGGCCATCCATACGCCGAAACCGGCGGCCGTGGGATATTCGCCACACAGGTGTTTAAAGCAGCCTTCTGCATGTTCCGGGAACAGGGCAGCAGCTACTTCTTCATATATTTCATCCTGATCTATATCACCATTTCTTCCGGTGATGATCAGGTCAATGTCTGCAGGGGTGCTGTTATTATCTTCCAGGAATTTCATGATATGACCTATCACTTCTCCTTCCCAGAGTGGTTTGTACAGGGTGCTAACACCAGACAGCTCGGCTACGGTGCCGGGTTCTTTGGTGAGGCCCAGTGTAAAAAAGGCGGCGCCTTCGCCGGCAATAGTGCCGCTATCAGGGCTGTTCAGCAGCTCCATCGTTTTTACGGGCGTCTTTTTATAGATGCCGAAACGCGACAGGAGCTGATGGCTGTAGTTGGTAATTTCATCTACGCCACCGGCCAGTATATGCTGAGCGGAGCCTTCTTTCAATATCATGATCGCATCCAGCAGGGCATTTTCGAAGGAAAAACCGCGATGTACGAAAGTGTTATTATAACCATTACAACCCAGCAACAGGGCAATCTGTCCGGCTACGGTGTTGTGGGTACTTTGTATGAAAGCGGTGGGCGTCAGCATTTCTTCCTGCTGATTCACCATTTTAGTTAAAAATAAGCCGGTATCATCAAGGCAGCCATAGGCAGTACCGGTGATGATCGCATCCGGTGCGGTAATACCTGCAGCTTCGAGGCTCAGATGAGCCGCGCCTACCCCCATTTTTACCACACGGCTCATGCGGCGGATCTGTTTCACATCAATCCATTGCTTGTAATCCGGATCTACGGTAGACAGGCGTACCTGTTCGTATTCTCTGGGAGTAGCCAGCAAAGAGCCTCCCTGCGCAGTTTCCTGCGGAGATATACAACCGGTGCCATTTATGTAGATATTCATATAGCTGTTAGCTTTTAGCTGTTAGCAGTTAGCTTGCGTTGTTTGTTTAGCGGATAGCTCACATTGTTCTGAAAGCACTTACTTTATACTTTTAACTCTAAATGCTGGTGTTGGCGGACGCAAGTTACTTGACCGCTTTGACTAGCCCTTAGAAAAAATCAGACTTGAACAGTTGCCACCAAAACCGAATGAATTAGACATCACATGTTGCAGGTCATGACCGGTTGAATATTCGGTTACAGGTGCAAATGGTACTTCCTTCATCTGGTGTTCGAAGCGTGCGTTGGGATAGAGGATGCCTTCCTTTACTGCCAAAGCAGAAAAAACAGCTTCTATGCCACCGCTGGCGCCTAATGTATGGCCGGTGAACGATTTGGTAGAGCTCATGGCCGGAAAATGCGGCGCAAAGAGCCTGTTGATAGCAATTCCTTCAGATACATCATTATTTTGCGTACCAGTGCCATGCAAATTGATATATCCTATTTGTTGCGGTTGTAGTCCGCTCCTGTCCAGTGCGCCTTTCATGGCCAGGTAGTTGCCTGTGCCATCGGGAGAAGAGGCTGTTTGGTGGTACGCATCATTGGCGTTGGCAAAACCGCTGAAACGGCACCATGGCTGCAGCTGTGCAGCCAGACTATCAGATACCAGGACAACATAGCCTGCGCCTTCCCCCAGATTGAGCCCGGTGCGGGTGTCGTCAAAAGGCCGGCATGGCTGCTGATCCAGAATCATAAGTGTATTAAAACCATTCAATGTAAAACGTGTCAGCGCATCTGTACCGCCGGCAATCACCACATCCACCATATTATTGCGGATCAGGCGGGAGCCATACATCAGGGCATTCGCCCCGGAAGAACAGGCTGTACTGATGGTAGACACATGATGACGGATGCCAAGCATATCTGCTACCAATTCGGTAATGCTACCACATTCATGGTGCAATACCTGGTGTAAGCGGCCACCACGTGGGTTTGCGAGGAACTCCGGGAAAAAGTCCTCCGTTTTATCCATTCCACCAACGGTGTTGCCGGAAACAAAACCCACGCGATACTGTGATATATCGCCCAGCCCACTGGATTGCCACGCCTCACGGGCAGCAATCATGCTGAGCAGGGCTGTTCTGCTGATATGTTCCGGCATGCGTGCCATATCGGCAAGTGTGGCATTGTCTGCCTTCACTTCCGCTACCGGAAAGGTATTACGATGAACAGAAGGCAGGTACTGCATAGCAGCCATTCCCGGCTGCATATCCCGGAACGACTGCAAACAGGCCTTTACATTCAGGCCTATCCCGCTGATAACCCCACCACCTGCTATCCACACCTTTTCACTCATGCCTTTACGGTTTGATTTGCTGTAATGTACTCTGCCATTGAACGAACAGAGTGGAATATTTTTGGTCCTTCTTCAGGATTGGCAATGCGGATATTATAATGCTGTTGCAGCAATACAATCAGTTCCAGCGCATCGATAGAATCGAGTCCCAGCCCATCTTTAGAAAACAGCGTCTGATCGCTGCCGATGCTCTCCGGGGTTACTTCCTGTAAATTCAATTGTTCAATGATCTGCGCTTTCAGATCCGACATCAACTTTTCCACTGTAATTTGATTAAAGTTATTAACTATTTGTTTGTTGATAAAACGCTGACAAAGCCGCTGCTGTTAAAGGCTGCGCTTTGTCTGTTCGTTTATTTTCCACGAGGAATAATGCTACCTCATACTGTTGTTCCATTACTTCTACCCAACCACAGATACAAGCCCTTAAAGGCGTTTCTGCCAGCAGCTGTGCCGGGTAAGTGCTCATCAGCGCCGTGTCAAGAGTATCTGACACAAAAAAAGTATTCTCCCCTTTAAAACCATGCCGGATCGATATCTCCCCCATTACAATGTTGGGGAGCGTGTATACGAACAAGGCCGGACTGGCAAAATCCTTCACGGTGGCATAGTAACGCAGATCTGTATCCAGACTGCTACTCCGGTTTGATAATACCATGCCTACCTGTTCCGGCGGCAAGGTATGTACCATTGTATCTTTCAGCAATATTTCCGCCGCCAGCCAGCCAAGCTTGCTGAGGGCATCCATCTTATGAAATTTAGGATACTGACCGGAAAAACGGTCGTAACCTGCCCGCAGAAAATCAGATACCTCCAGCTCCTGCGCTGCCTCCCATAACAATGTACCATTCAGATACACCTTGTTATGACGAATGATACAACTCCCTGTAATATATGCCGACTCACTATTCAATTTCTGAACTACTTTTTAACTTTTCTGTTAATTCTATTGTTCTGGCCAGGCGTTTAAGCGCGGTCTCATGATTTTTGACAAATGGATTATTCATATCCCACACATAACCAGCCAGTACGGAACAAATTTGTCCTTTGATCAGCGGATCCGCATCTTTCTTGAAGAAAATGGTATCCAGGGTACCTTCGTACCAGGCCATTACATAAGAACGGAAGGTATTCACCCCCTGCATGGTTGGCTCCATGTACTCTTTTTCCCAGTCTACGTCCTCACCTTTCAGCTTTCTGATCACCAGCTTTGCCGCTGTTTGAGCAGATACACAGGCCAAAGTTACGCCAGAAGAGAAAATCGGGTCCAGAAATTCTGTTACATTTCCGGTTAACACAAATCCATCACCGTAAAACTTATCAGTAGTAGCAGACCAGGACTGTAAAATCCTTGGTTCAAATACCAGTTCTACATCGCGGAAACGCTCTCTGGTATAAGGTTCTGCTTCCAGTAAAGCGCGATATTTATCTTCATCTGTGCCTGGATATTGTTCAAAAAACTCCGGATCTCCCACAAATCCCAGGGAAGTAACCCCGGTAGCAAAAGGAATGATCCAGATCCAGACACCTTTTTTATGCACAACAGCCGTAATACGGTTAGGTTCATCTGCCATAGAGCGGCGAACATCCACCGTATGGGCAAACAACGCTTTACGGGGTTGCAGATTGGAGTTCTTCTCCAGGTTAAACAGTTTAGGAATTACCCTGCCGTAACCACTACCATCTACTATAAACCGGGCAGCAATCTCAGATTGATTACCATCTTTATCTTCCACAGTTGTCACAGAATCGGACCCATTAAAACGTATAGCTGTCACCGTTGTTTCGTATGATACGGGAACGCCCATACTTTCTACGGTGTCTGCAAGGGTTTTATCAAAATCGGCACGGGTTACCTGCCAGGTCCAGGTCCAACCGGGGGTGTATTGCTCCTGGAAGGTAAAATCACAGGTAGCATCGCCTTTCACGAACTTGGCACCGTATTTCTGCTGAAAACCTTTTGCTTTGATGGCATCGATGAACCCTGCTTCTTCCAGGGCTTCCATACTGCGGGGCAAAAGGCTTTCGCCAATAACAAAACGGGGGAACTTTTGCTTTTCCACCACTTTTACTTTGTACCCTGCCTGGTGAATAATAGATGCTGCTACCGTTCCTGCCGGACCTGCTCCTATTACCAGTACATCAACTTGCTCAGTTTTCATAAGAGATCGATTTTGGGAATTATAGATGATTGTGTGACAATTGGAATTTCTATTTCTTCTTACATTTCAGCAATGTATAATTCATGCCCATCTGATCATTCTCTTCGATAATCGTTAAACCGGCATCTTCAATACATTGAAAGAAATCATCTGTGTGGTACATCTGGCTGTTGCCGTTGGCCATCGCTGTGAAATACAGGGAAGTCTGTTGCAGACAGAAAGCGGCAGACTTAAACTGCTGACGATTCCAGAATGGTTCCAGGATATATACAATACCATCTTCGTTGAGCGCTTCGCGGCAACGTTTCAGGATAGACACAATTTCAGCTTCAGAAAAACAATCCAGGAACTGGCTCATCCAGATGGCATCAAAGCCTTTAGGGAAAGGGAGTTCCTCGTGCAGGATATTGGCAATATGAAAATGTACGCGGTTTTCTACACCAGCATCTTTCATTTTCTGTTGTGCCAGTCCGGCCTGCCCCGGTAAATCAAAGATGGTTACTTCCACATCCGGATCCTTGGCAGTGCAAGCCAGTGCCCACTTACCAGTGTTACCACCAATATCGAGGAGACGTTTTGGATGTTTCTCAAAAACAATATCCAGGGCGGCGGGAGTAGCCAGATCGGAATAGTAGTGGTCGAAGTCGAACCAGCTTTTACCTACTTCAGGTGGCAGCAGTGACAGGCCGGGATAGATGGTATCCCATGGGCCCAGTTCACGCAAGCCGGCGGGCTTTCCTTCTGTGAGGCTTTCCTGCAGGTGATTCATGCCTTTATAGCAGATATCCTGAGAAAAGTCCATGTTAATACGGGTAAGCTGATCATGTAAAATAAAGTAGCCTGTTTTGGTGAGGGTATAGCGTTTATCATTTACGATCACGAGTTCCATACCTAAACCTGCCTCCAGCAATACTCTTACTGCATAGCGGGACATTTTTGTTTGCTCCATTATTTCTTCAATGGTGATGCCTGCAGAACGGCTGTTGCTTACTGCAGTTAAAATGCCCATATCACGCAATGCCCTGGTAGCCTGAAAAGCAACAGGGGCAAATGCCAGACGCAATGCAGCTTCTTTCGCTTCCAGTGCTGTTTTTGTTTCTTTATTAAACACGACAATAACTTGTTTAGCTGTTAAGATTAAAGACCATGGCTGCATTACATCCTCCAAAACCTGATACTGTTTTCAGGAAATGGGCAGATGGCCTGTGCAGCAGGGTATTATTAACGTTGACCGGCATACTTACACCGGAGTTTTCATATCCTTTTGTTGGCAATATTACACCAGCCTTCATGGCCTGCATGCTAATGATCGCCTCTATGAGTCCGGCTGCACCAAGGGTGTGGCCGTAGTATCCTTTGAGACTGTTTACCGGCACCTGGCTTAAACCGGCGTGGTGTAACGCTTTCGCTTCCATTTCATCATTATACAATGTAGCCGTGCCATGTGCGGATACAAATCCGATGTCGGCAGCGGTGAGTCCACTGCCATTTATAGCCAGTTGCATGGCTGCTGCCAGCTCTTCACCAGTACGGGACGGGCCTGATATATGATTGGCATCGTTGCTGATAGCACCGGCGCCCAATGAAAAAGCGGCGTTGTGGTTGTCCCTGCTGAGGATAACGGTGGCAGCACCTTCTCCCAATGTTACCCCGGTGCGGTTGGCATCGAAGGGTTTACAGGGAACGGCACTTACTGCCTGAAAAGATTGAAATCCAGACAACACAAAGCGGGTCAGCACATCGGCTCCGGCAACCACTACGTGATCGTAACGACCCGATTCGATGAGTCGTTTACCGGTTAAAATAGCTACCAGTCCTGATATGCAGGCACTGCTGATAACCATTGGCTGGTTGACTGCCTTAAAATGTGCCGCTATTTTATTAGCAGAAGAAAACAACTGCAAATCTGCCAATGGTACAGTGGCTCCTTCAGGCTGCTGCTCCAGTAGTTCTATATTTCCCTTGGTAGTGGAAATAAGGAAACCGGTACGTTTATCTGTTAATGTAATCCCTGTTTGTTGCAGGGCATTTTGTACAGACGCCACCAGCAGTTTTTCAAATGTCGTGTATCCGTGTAGGTTGTATGCAGCGGTGTATGTATCCAGCTGACCTGGCGCCATCATAGCGCCATAAAACGGAGCAGCGGCATAAGCTGCATTTTCCTGCAAACTTATGCCACTGTTGCCCAGTAAAACCTGGTCAAAATTATCCCGGGTAGTACCGCCCAAAGGCCCCACAATATTATCTGCTACTACATACACCTGTTGCATATCACCCTTAGTTATACCAGTCCGTGTGTTTTTTTCCATTCACTGAAAAAAGCGGGTGTTAACAGTTGCAGGGAGGATGTTTCTTTATCCAGGAATACCTGAACTGAAGATCCTTTTGCCACTACTTCACCTGTTGCCGGATTGGTAAGAATATATTCAAATTTTATTTTGGCGGCCAGATCATCCACATATTTTGTTTCTACTACTACCCTGTCGCCATAGCGTAAAGAGCGTTTGTAATCGCATTGTATGTTCACTACCGGAACGGAGTATCCTTTTTCAAAAATATCCAGGTAACGAAGTCCGTATTTTTCGCCAAAAGCTTCTCTGCCGTCTTCAAAATACTGCACATAATGCCCGTGCCATACTATTCCCAGCGGGTCTGCTTCATTAAATCGTATTAGTATGTTCGTGCTGGCTGTGAGTGTCATGATTTATCCTTTCTTCTTCGCTGGTTTCTTTGTTTCTTTTGTAGCGACACCGGTTTTAGCTTCTTTCTTTTCCGCAGGTGCTACTACTGGTTTTGCATCTTCGACATCTTTGGTATCTGCGTATTTGGTTTTCAGCTTACTGTAGTCATCATCAAAGTCACCCAGTGCGCTTTTGATGGTAGCCAGCCAATAGTTACGCCATGCGAAGCTCCATTTCTGGCCTTTACCGATGTAACGTTCTGTCATCAGTACATTTTTGCGGTCCATATCTATCACGGTGATCCACATAGAAGCACTTTTGCTTGTTTTGCTCATCCCTTCCATGACGATCATTACACCTATACCATGTCTGCCGGAAAAATCGTAAGATTTCACCACTTTGGTGATGTCTTCCGGTTTCAGGCGTTCAAAGTCGGAGGATTCGTCTGACAACAGGGCATCTTTATTAATGCCTTCGTTATGCTTATTTACCTGGGTAATGCTGGTATTGTACTTTTCACGATGAAATGCGCCTGGCACATCATATTTCTTCTGTTCATTTACAATTACCTGGTTAAGGGCAGTAAATTCATGATCTACGATGGCATCTGTTTTTGCAGCTGCATCACCAATCAGTTTTGCCTGGGTAAAGTCCACTCCGAGCCAGAGGAAAGAGGAGTCTTTACTTTCCAGGAAGTTTTTTAATTTCTGAGCATGGGCATCCATTGCGAACATGCTTAAAACCATCAATGGTAGTGCGATAAATTTTCTACAGTTCATATTATTCTAAATTATGGGATTGATAAAGATTTTCATTTCGCATTGTGCCATTACGCGGCCTTCAAACATCACTTTACCGGTTACCATGGTGGCGTTGAATACTTCACCGCCGATTTCCGTAGTGGTTTCAATCATTTGTCCTGCAGGAGGCAGTTCCAGTATTTCCAGGTCTTTCACGGCGCCAATAAACCCTAATGGAACGGGGCTGTTTTCCTGTTTGGCGATATACCCGATGCGGGCAGCTGCTGTTTGTGCAATGTTTTCCATCAGACCAGGGGCGGTGAGGACCCCATTCTCCACAAAAATATTGTCTGCTGCAATGTGAAAGCCGGTTCGGGTTACAGGACCATTCACCTCCAGGATACCGCTAATCATTACGATTGGCGTACGCTGAGGTATATAGGCGGTTATATCATCTGTATGAATAAACATCTGCGCAAGTTATTATTAAATATGAAACACGAAATAACTAGAATTATACGAAATTATGAACAGTAAAAACACGCATTATTCCCAAAAATCGTAATAATTGAACCATTGAACCGGATAACGGTGTACTTTTTCTTCCACGCGCTGCACAAAATCATTCAGTGAAGTTTCCACTCCCTCGTTGCGGCGCCCGTGATACAGTTTGGGTTCAGTCGCATAGAAATGATAGTGCGTGGAAGATTCTTTGAAGGCAAATACGACTGAAACCGGTACCCGGAAAGTAGCGGCCAGCAAAAAGGGGCCCATTGGAAATCGGGCATCCTGGCCCAGAAAGGAAGTAGTCTGTGTTTTATTACCAGGCAGAAAACGGTCGGCGTGCATACATACCATTTCCTTATTATTCAAGGCCTCATTAATGGCATAAATATGTGACAGGTCGTCTTTGATCACAATAATATTCATGTTACGGTCGCCGGTAATGCCAGACAGGTAATCTTTGATACGCTGGTGTTCTCCGTCAAACATGACAATATTGATACGGGTTTGCAGGCGTTTGAACAAATGTCCGGCTACTTCCCAGTTACCCAGGTGGGCACTCAGTAAGATACCACCCTTACCACCGGCAATCATTTCACGCAAATGGTGTTCGCCCTCAAATTCAAAAGTGAATTTATTGGACATATCAGCCATCACTACTACTTTGTCGATCAGCGTTTGACCAAACACATGATAATTACGATACAGACTAAGCAATGAGCGCCACTTGCCGTATCCTATTTTTGTACGGAAATAATGATAGAGAGGTTTTGAGGAGCTCCAGGAAAATGCAAAAAAATAGAAAGCCACGAACCTTAGCAGCAGATAAGCTGGCATTACTCCCCCATTATTAAGCAGGAAAACAAAACAACTATATCCAAACTTACTCCCTTTTGACTTTCCTTGCCAGGAAGGCATTATACCAGTTCTTTTTGTTGTACACGAGTGGCTACGTAATCGTAGAAATCCTGGAAGGTGATGATAGCCTGGAAATCTTCAGGATTTACTTTAAATCCGAAGTTATCTTCTATCACTACCACCATATCAATATAATCCAGACTGTCAAGATCCAGTGTGGACTTCATATTTGCTTCAGGTGTAATTGATTCGGCGTTTGCTTCAAACTCCTCTACCAGAAACTTATTCGTAACAGTAATTATTTCTCTAATGTCCATAAAGTGTGAAATCAGATATAGGTCGTTTTTAAATTTATTTATTGCAACTTAGTTGGTCTAACGATCCTGATCCAAGGACCAAAGTTAAGAATATTTATTGTCCGTTCCACCCCCTTACAATAAGAGAGGAGTTAGTACCTCCGAAACCGAAAGAGTTCGACAAAAATATATTAAAATTTTTATTAATTGTACTGCTCACAATATTTAACCGGGCGGCATCCTCATCAGGATTTTCCAGGTTAATATTGGGTGCTATAAACCCGTGTTTCATCATGATCATGGAATATACAATTTCGCTGGCACCGGCCATCCAGCATTCGTGGCCGGTCATGGATTTGGTGGAGCTGACATAAGGCCTGGAAGCGCCGAATACTTCATGCAGGGCTTTGGCTTCGCTGGCATCTCCTGCCAGTGTGGAAGTAGCATGTGCATTAATGTATTCGATATCACCGGGTTGGAGCCCTGCATCTTTAAGGGCAATTTCCAGGGAACGTACGGGCCCGTCTACTGTAGGATTCGAGATATGTGATCCGTTGGAGGAAAAGCCATATCCCATCACTTCACCTAAAATGGTAGCCCCTCTGTTTTGAGCTGACTCCAGGCTTTCCAGTATCACGGTAGCCGCGCCACCGCTGGGTACCAGTCCATCGCGATCACGGTCAAAAGGCCTGGACGCGCGGGCAGGTTCATTTTCCCTGACGGAGAAGGCGCCAATAGCGTCAAAATTGCCCATGGCATACAGATTCACTTCCTGTGCACCACCGCAGATAACAGCATCCTGCATCCCGTTGCGGATAAACATATATCCCATGCCGATAGCATGGGAACCGCTGGCACAGGCCGCGCTCACGGTAAAGTTAACCCCACGGAGTTTGAAAATAGTGGCCAGGTTCATGTTCACCGTAGAGTTCATGGTCTGGAATACAGAACCGGAACCTACCAGCATGGTATCTTTTTTTGCCCGCATTACGTCATTGGCTTCCACCACTGGTTTTGCAGAGCTGTCATTACCGTATAATAGTCCTATGGGAGTGGAGTCAATATATTCAGGTGTGATCCCCGACTGCGCCAGGGCTTCACTGGTCGCCATATAAGCAAACTCCGCCTGTTCCGGCATCATGATCCTTGATCGGCGATCCAGTACCCCTTTGAGCTCGGGTCTTTCTATATAGCCGGTTAATCCTGACCGGTAACCAAAAGTTTTCCTCTCGGGGTCCAGCACAATACCGGATTTACCCTGATACAATGAATCTCTTACTTCCTGCATATCCTTTCCAATGCAAGAGTAGATTCCCATTCCAGTGATCACTACTCTTTTCATAAGCTCGTAGCTTTTAGCGGTTAGCTTTGATCAGGCATTTAGCTATTAGCTGTTAGCTGTTAGTAAATGCAGCGGAGATTAGCATAACATACGCTTCGCTGCATTTACTAACAGCTAAAAGCTAATGGCTAAATGCTCCTCAGGTGTGCAACCCTCCATTGATGTTTAATACTTCACCAGTGATATAACCCGCTGCTTTGGAAGCGAGGAAAGCTACTGCTTCCGCTACTTCTTCCGGTGTACCAAAGCGGTTCATAGGCACCTGCGCAGCCAGCTCTTTTTCATTCAGTTCTGCTGTCATATCTGTTTTAATAAATCCGGGTGCGATGGCATTTACGGTGACTCCCCTCTTGGCTACTTCCTGGGCCAGGGCTTTGGTAGCGCCGATAACTCCTGCTTTCGCGGCGGAATAATTTGTCTGGCCAGGTAACCCTTTGATACCAGACAACGACACCATGTTAATAATACGTCCGTAACGTTTTAATAACATGTTATTCAATACCTGCTTCGTCACATTAAAAAAACCATTCAAACTGATATTCAATACGTTTCCCCACTGCGCCTCATTCATCCAGAACATCAGGGAATCTTCACGAATACCGGCATTATTTACCAGGACTTCTATCTGCTGATCTTTATTATTTTCTACCCATCCGCCCAACACCTGCTGCACTTCTGCGGCATCTCCCACATTAAATTGCAACAGTTCACCTGTACTCCCTTTTGCTTTTACCGCCTCCAGGGTTTCCAGTGCTGCTGCTTCATTCCCTTTGTAGTTGATGAGTATATGATAACCTGCTTCGGCCATTTTTACACAAACTGCCCTTCCTATTCCTCTGGATCCTCCTGTTACTAATGCACACTTCATTGAATTACAAATTTCGGATTACAAATGATGGCTCATCTAATATGAACTAAAACTCTACGGGCACATTTTTTATCAGGTATTCCTTAATTTTCTGAAGATCCTTGTAACGCGGGCTATCCTCAATAAATTTAGGAAATATTGCTCTTACTTCCTGGTATACCTTATGAGAAAAACCAGCCAAACGATCCTGACAATTCAGGTAGTCTACCGCCTGCAACATCGTCATCACCTGTATGGCCAATACCTGGAAAGTATTTTCTATCACTTTACTCGTCATGATGGCAGCATTACAGCCCATGCTAACAATATCCTGGTTATCGTTGTTATTCGGAATGCTGTGTACATACATCGGGAATGACAACGTCTGGTTTTCCGCCACGGTAGATGTAGCCGTAAACTGAACGCCCTGCATTCCAAAATTGAAGCCAAGTTTTCCGAGATTCATGAACGGCGGGAATTTATGGTTCAATTTATCGTTCAGAAGATAGTTTAATTGTCTTTCTGCGAGCATAGACAATTTGGTAATGGCAATTTTTATTTTGTCCATTTCCAGAGAGACATAATCGCCATGGAAGTTACCGCCATGGAAAACATTTTCCAGGTGATGATCCACTACGGGATTATCGCTCACTGAATTCAGTTCCTGCACCACCAGTTTTTCTGACTGTACCAGTGTATCGTACACGGGGCCCAGGATTTGTGGTACGCAGCGCAGGGAATAATATTCCTGTACTTTATCTTTAAAAATTTCTTCTTCCAGTTCTTTATAGAGATGATCAGGGCGATGGCGGACCATTTTGCTGCCTGTCAGTATTTCTCTCATTTTAGCCGCAATCTGTTGCTGTCCTTCATGCTTTTTCACCGCATTCAGTTCCGCAGACAGGTGGTCGTCAAATGCTTCTACGATTTCATTGATCATGGCAGATAATACCACAGACCATCCAAGGAGTTTTTTGGCTTCGATAAGATTCACCAGTCCTACGCCTGTCATGGCGGAGGTGCCATTGATAATGGCCAGTCCTTCTCTTACGTGAATGCCTATAGGCTTGAGGTTCAATCGGGCAAATACTTCTGCCGTAGGCTGAAATTTATCTTCATACCATACTTCTCCTTCGCCAATCAGTACAAGGGCCAGGTGGGCCAGCTGTACCAGGTCGCCGCTGGCGCCTACGCCACCATGTTCAAACACACAGGGATATACGTTTTTGTTGATCAGATCTTTTAAGAGATGTACTACTTCCGGATGGATGCCTGAATGTGCCTGCATAAAGCTGCTCAAACGTGCGATCATCAGGGATTTTGTATGCAATGGTGACATACATTTGCCTGCACCGGAGCTATGGCTGCGGATCAGGTTATATTGTAACTGGAAGGTATCTTCATCGCTGATGCGGTATTGAGCCATAGGACCAAAACCGGTATTGATGCCGTAGATCAGTTTCTTTGCCGAAAATTTCTCAAGGAATAAAAAACTAGCTTCCACCTGCTGCAGAGCTGCTGCTTCTAATGTCAGCTCTTCTCCACCCAAAAGGACCCTGTACACTTCATCCAGGGACAGCGCCTTACTTCCTATTGCAACCATTTTATCTTAAATTAAATTATTTGTATATGTAAAAAAGTGCTCAAAATTAGCATAAAGCTAGATTTATCCAAATAAATAACAACGGTCCCAAACGAATTACGGGTAATTACGCATGCGATTATTACTTATTTTGCTTTGGGGTCAATACTTATTCTTCCACATGCTGTGTTGGCGGTGTCACCAATACCTTGTCTATACGATGTGCATCCATGTCCACTATTTCGAATGTAAAGTCTCGCCAGGTGAACTTTTCACCAGTTTGCGGAATATGTTCCAGGTGATGCAGGATGAAGCCGGCCAGCGTATCAAAATCCTGCTCAAATTCCGTCATCCAGTCTTCTTTATCAAATTCTTCGAGGAAATCATAAAACGGGATCTGTGCATCTACCAGCCAGGTGCCGTCTTCACGCAGAACCATCTCGTAATCATCACTTTCGGCAGTTTCCGGCATATCTCCCACAATGGCTTCGAGGATATCATTCAGGGTGATCATTCCCAGGAATGTACCATACTCATCCACAATAAAGGCTGCGTGTAAATGCGTTTCCTTAAACTTTTCAAGCACCTGGTAAGCTGTATTATTTTCCGGTACAAACAAGGGTTTGCGGATAATATCAGCCAGTGGCACCGATTTTCCGGCTACGGTATACAGGTCTTTTATGGTGATCAGTCCTTTAATACTGTCTATCTGTCCATCGCAGACAGGATATACAGAATGCAGGCTGTCATGAATTTTCCGCTGATAGTCGCCGGCAGGCTCATTAATATCCAGCCAGGTAATGTCATTCCGGTAAGTCATGAGCGAGGTGATGTTACGGTCGCCCAGGTGGAATACGCGTTCAATGATTTCCTGTTCTGTTTCTTCGATAGCGCCGGAGTTGGTGCCTTCGTTGATAATTGCCTTGATCTCTTCTTCCGTTACGTGTGAATCGCCGGATTTGAGATTAAATAATTTCACCAGCACCGTAGTGGAGGCAGACAACAACCAAATGAAAGGAAAGGTAAGCCAGGAAAGGACCTGCATTGGCTTTGCCATATTTTTGGCAATTGCCTCCGGTTTCGCCAGCCCTATACGTTTAGGTACCAGTTCACCCAGCACCATAGAAAAATAAGTAATCGTCACTACAATGATGGTAGTAGCTACCGCACTGCTGTAGGGCTGTATAACGGGGAATGTATTAAGCCAGGCCATCACATCAGTTTTGATGTTTTCGCCTGAATAAATACCCGTTAAGATGCCAATCAGGGTAATACCGATTTGCACGGTAGAAAGAAAGGTGTCCGGATTATTGGCCAGCTTTAAAGCTGCCTTTGCTTTTTCATCCCCTTTATTGGCCTGGTTTTCCAAACGGATCTTCCGGGCCGAGACCAATGCTATCTCGGACATCGAGAACAGGCCATTCAATAAAATAAGGATGAGGATAATGACGACTTCCATATATAAAGCCTAAAAATAAAAAATTATTCAAATATCAGGGTAAGAAATGCCAAAAGCAGTCCTAGTGCTATTGCCATGACCTTTTTCCTGCTGAGTTCATGATGTTTTGTACCACTTTCATAAAAAATAGTAGTGGAAATGTGCAGAAATGCACCTACTACCAGCGCTACCAGGTATAAAAGGTAATGCTGTACAATTTCGAATCGGCTGCCCAGCCATCCTGCCAGGATAGCGGCCAGCGGTGTTACCAGTGCAAATGCCAGCAGGATCCGCCAGAGATCCGCCCTTTTTTTATGTGCATGCATCATCACGGTGATCAGTGTTAATGCTTCCGGTATTTTATGTGCGGCCACCCCCACCATCAGTGAAGGTAGTGCAGAATGATCGTCATACTTAAATCCCAGGGGAACCCCTTCCATGAAAGCATGTATGGAAAGTCCCAGCAACAGCGGTGTTACGGCAATATGATGATGGTCTTCCTGCGGCACATGCGTATGCCCGTGCTCCATACCGTGTGACAACTGCTGCAGGAATACCTGCAGAAAAAATCCTGCTACAATATACAGTCCTGCCTGATGCCCCAGTTCATGATACACTTCCGGCAGGAGGTGCATAATGATAACCCCAAAAAGAAAGGCGCCGGTAAAGGCCAGCAGGTAAATAGAAAAGTTGGCGTGAATACGTTTTATTGTCATGGGTATCAACCCACCAACAATTGTAGCAGCCAGTATTAATATCAGATAATTCCAGTTCATGATGTGAGTTCAGACTCCAGTCTTATGCGGCGTTGAAAGAAACTTCCGCTGAGCAGTCCGATTAAAATGCCCAGTAAAGCACCACCGGCTACATCCAGCGGATAGTGCACTCCTACGTATATCTGTGCGTAGCCAATAATAGCGGCCCACGCAAAAAACAACCAGGCAAACCGGCGAAAAGCTGATTTTAAAGTTATGAAACAAAATGTAGCCAACGCAAAATGATTCGCGGCGTGGTTAGAAGTAAAACTTCCGCTCATAGGGCAGTATACCACCAACACACGGGCGTAATGCGATACCACAGGGTCCCGGCAAGGCCGCACCCTTCCTATCGCCCCTTTCAGATACAGGCTGCTTTGATCTGCCAGGCCAAAGCACAGCAAAAAGAAAAGGATCCAGAAAAGTCCTTTCCAGCCATAGTTAATGGTCACAAATAAACCCAGGAAAAGGTACAAAGGCGCCCACACAAAAGGTTCCCGCACAAAAGGCAGGATAACATCCAGCGCAGCGTTATGCCATTGCCCGTTAATATGAAAAAATAATCTGAGATCTTCACGGAGTATCGATTCAAGCATGGCTATGATTTTGTAGCGATGATAACCAGTCGTGGCGAACGCTGCTCATCATAGCTGTTAAAGTGATAGTCGCCGAATATTTCTAATATTTCAAGTCCCTGCTTTGCAAACATGGCCTCAAAATCCTGCCTGGTGAAGGCATTCACGCTTTCGGTGTAAGTAGCGCGGCGCATTTTTTCTTTGTCCAGGATACTGATCTGCTTCATAAATTTATGTGCTTTCAGTTCCCGGCGGATATCAAATACTACGTTATCCTTCTCTTTCACTTCGTCATTCACCAGGTGGGCCGCTACATAATTACTGTTCAGGTAGTCCAGTACCAGCTTGCCACCGGGCTTCAGTGCATTCTTCAGTGTACGCAGCGCATTATCATTATCCCGCTGAGATTCGAAGTAACCGAAGCTGGTAAAAAAATTAAACACCACATCGAAGTAGTTTACCCAAAAAGGTAAGCGCATATCGTGTTGAAAAAAACTCAGGTGGTCGTTTTCCAGTTTTTTAGCTGCATTAATACTTTCAATAGAAAGATCAATTCCTGTTACATGATAGCCTTTATCAGCCAGGTATTTGGCATGTCGTCCCCTTCCACAGGCTACATCCAGCATTTCTGCACCAGGAACCGGTTGCAGGTACGCCAGCAATTTATCAATGAAGGCAGCTGCCTCCCGATCATCGCGGTTGTTATACAGCAAATGATAATAGGGAGAATTAAACCAATCCTTAAACCAAAGTTTATCTACTTCCATAATTTGTTAGCTTTTAGCCGTTAGCTTTTAGCTTTTAGTAAATGCAGCGTAGATGGTGTTATGTTAATCATTCGCTGCATTTCCTAAAAGCTAAAAGCTAATAGCTAACAGCTATTTTTTATTGTTAAACATCAAATATCGGGTGCTTTCGTAAAAGCCACGTGTTAAATTATCGAGGCTTTTTGCTGTATCCGGCTGCTGCGAGCGGATATTCTTCAACGGATCGCCTTTCAGATCGTATAATGCGGTGGAATCGTTTACCATGTTTATTTCATACAGGTAACGATCACCCAGTGCAGCATAAAAAGGCATCTGGTTGCGCAGGTACGTCATGAAAACATATTTATTATCTACCCGGGTGCTGTCGAACAGGTCTACGCCCAATGTATAATTTTTATATGGCATACCTACCATTTTAGCCATGGTAGGATATATATCCAGTAAGCTGCCTGGCGTAGTGATCTGTTGTGGCGCCAGGTGCTTGGGACTATACATAAATGCTGTTACATGCACGCCACCGGTAGACAGTTCATATTCCGGTAACGGCATAAAGCTGTATGGATTGAGTACACAGTTATGATCGCCGAAAAACACGAAGATGGTATTGTCCAGGTAACCATCTTTGCGGGCCATATCAATGAGATGTCCCACGTTATAGTCCTCATACCTTAAAGCATTAAACTGATCGATAGATACAAAGCCCGACTTTTTGAACTTATTCATGTCGATGTCTTTCTCCGCCAGCTTTTTAAAGTCGCCCGCGCCGCTGGTAGTAGTATAGGGCGGGTGATTATCTGCCAGTTGCAGGAAGGCTACAAAGGGTTGCTTTTTATCATTGTCTTCTTTAAAGATGCCGCTGGCTTCTGTGATCAGGTCGTAGTCGGAAACGCCCCACACATCTGCTTTGGGCGACTTATACATACCTTCCTCGTAAATGCGTACCCCTTCCACATTATTGGTAAATACTGCACGGATGTTGGCCCAGTTGGTATTTCCTCCCAGCAGGTACAATTTATCGTAGCCTTTGAACTGGTCCATCACAATACGCTGATCCAGCATTTTAGGGTGGCGGCTGGCTGTTTTCACGGAAGTGATATCCGGTAAGCCGGTATGTACGCCAAACACGGTTTTCGCCGTACTGATGGCGGGTACATAGAAGTTTTTAAAGAGAATACCACTATCTGCCAGTCGTTGCATGTTGGGCGTAGCCTGCATGGGATTGCCGTACATGCTGGTTACGGCGGCGCCGGTAGATTCCAGCATCACCAGTACTACGTTGAGTTTAGGCCTGGAGGCATCGCCGGCAACGGTACGTACGTAGTTGAGGCTATCTGCATTGGCGTTATCTACTTTCAGGTAGCTGGCCATTGCCGGGTAATACTTCCTGGTGGCTTCCGGACTGAAAGTATCTCCTTTTACGGAGAAGTTGGAAGCAAAATACAGGATGGGGTTGAGTCCCAGGCTGGTCACCCCGTTGTCGCGGGTAAACATGGCCTGGCTCCAGCGCAGTGGAAAATAGGCGATATTCCCATAGCAACCGGCGGCAAAGAGCAATACCATTCCAATTACATAACCGGTAAAGGGCCAGTTGCGCAGGTAAATGAGTGGTTGTGCGGCAAATCTTTTCCAGGTGGCCTTTTGCAGGCGATATACGAGGAACATGAATATAAAAATGCCGAGTGCTCCTCTTACTACCGGGTAACTCTGCCACACCATACGGGCGTTGTCTGCGCGTTCTCCTTTGGCCAGGAACCTTAATACAGAAGGGTCCAGGCGTTGGCCCAGGTAATCATAATGTCCCAGGTCAAGAATATAAAGAAGGGTGAGCAGCAGGTATATCAGGAAGAAATATATAAAGTTGATACGGCGTATAGGCTTAGACGTAAAAAAGGCATTACGTGTAATAAGTGCTATCAACAGTATGGGAATCATTAAATAGAGGGCGAGTCTGAGATCGAACCGTAATCCCAGGTTCCAGGCTTTCACGATGGCTGCGTGGTCTGTAATGGTAGTTTTGAAGAAGAACAGGTAAAATATAGCCCTGAACATTACCATCAGCAGGAAGAGGTAAAGCGTTTGAACAAACACATAACGAATATACCGGGGTATATTCTTCCACGAGTATTGCATGTAACGTATAGCTGTTTTTTTAAAAGCGTAGCTGCAAATATATCGAAAAAGCGGAAAGCGGAAAGGATAAAGCAAAAAGCTACTGTAGCAGAGAGCTAAGGGGATACATTAACTAATAATCGCTTATAACTTCGCTACAATAGCTTTTTGCTTTATCCTTTCTGCTCTTCCATCTTCTATTCATAATTAGGATTTCTGGAATGGATTTTTTTATATTTGCCTTCCTTTAAAACAGAATCTTGTGGCACTGATCAAATCGATATCCGGCATACGCGGAACCATAGGCGGTAAGCCCGGCGAGGGACTTTCTCCATTAGATGTGGTAAAATTCACAGCGGCATACGGCACCTGGCTGAGCCGTGAAACAGAAAACCGTAAGGTGGTAATAGGCCGTGATGGTCGTATTTCCGGCGAAATGGTGAAAAACCTCGTGGTATCTACCCTGAACGGGCTGGGTTTTGATGTAGTAGACCTTGGTCTTTCTACCACACCTACCGTTGAGCTGGCAGTTACCATGGAAAATGCTGCGGGCGGTATTATTCTTACTGCCAGCCATAATCCAAAAGAATGGAATGCGCTGAAATTACTGAACAGTAAAGGCGAATTTATTTCCGGAGATGACGGTACTCAGCTGCTGGACATTGCAGAACGTGAGGATTTTAATTTCGCGGATGTGAATAAGCTCGGCACCTACACGGTAGATGATTCTTACCTGCAGAAGCACGTAGACCTGGTGGTGAACTATCCATTGGTGGATGTGCCTGCCATCAAAGCGCGTAACTTCAAAATAGTGGTAGACGCGGTAAATTCTACTGGTGCTTTATTTGTTCCACCATTGTTAAAAGCATTGGGTGTGGAAGAAGTAGAAGTACTGTTCGGGGAAGTGAATGGTAAATTCAGTCACAATCCTGAGCCACTGGCGGAAAACCTGACAGCACTGTCCAATGAGGTGAATAAATCCAATGCTGACCTGGGCATCGCGGTAGATCCGGATGTGGATCGTCTTTGCTTTGTTTGCGAAGATGGCAGCATGTTCGGGGAAGAATACACCCTGGTAGCGGTAGCAGATTACATATTAAGTAAAAGAAAAGGAAATACCGTTTCCAATATGTCTTCCACACAGGCGCTGAAAGATGTTACCCTGAAGCATGGCGGGCAATATACCCCTTCTGCGGTGGGTGAAGTGAATGTGGTAAAGAAGATGAAAGATACAAATGCGGTAATCGGCGGAGAAGGCAATGGTGGTATCATTGTTCCTGACCTGCATTATGGCCGTGATGCGCTGATTGGTATTGGTCTTTTCCTGAGCCACCTGGCACACAGTAAAAAGAGCATCAAAGCGCTGCGTAA
The DNA here is from genome assembly GCF_056399985.1 of Chitinophaga sp. 01L420. Taxonomy (NCBI): domain Bacteria; kingdom Pseudomonadati; phylum Bacteroidota; class Chitinophagia; order Chitinophagales; family Chitinophagaceae; genus Chitinophaga; species Chitinophaga sp. 01L420. The sequence continues at coordinate 315,429 of NZ_JBFTSK010000013.1, read as the reverse complement.
CAGCTATCCTGATTATTTCATCTCTAAAAATAAAATAGAGCTGGATAAAGGGGTAGATGTAAAAACTATCTTCGAAAAAATTAAGGTGAAGTATAAAAACCAGCCTTTAAATACAGAAGATGGACTGAAAATAGAGTTCGACAAGGACTGGGTACACCTCCGTACGTCCAATACCGAGCCTATTATCCGTATTTATGCAGAAAGCCAGAATGAAACAACGGCAGATAATATCGCCAAGCGAATCATGCAAGACATCAAAGAATTTATGCACTGAGATAGCGATTAGCTTTTAGCCTTTAGAAAAAATGCAGCGAAGATGAAAGTATAATACGGCTCATCTTCGCTGCATTTTTTCTAAAAGCTAAAAGCTAAAGGCTAAAAGCTGTTTGCATTTTTTCTAAAAGCTAATAGCTAAAGGCTAAAAGCTAAATCAATTCTTTCAGTTTTTCTACTGCTTTATCTACTTCTTCTTTGGTGTTATTTTTACAGAAGGAGAAGCGTACCGCAATCAGATTAGGATTGCTATTGATGGCGCGAATGACGTGAGACCCCGCACTGGCGCCGGATGTACACGCGCTGCCGCCGGAGGCGCAGATGCCGTTGATGTCCATGTTAAACAGGATCATTTCACTCTTTTCTGACTTAGGGAAAGCCACGTTCAATACGGTATACAGACTGCGGCCATACAAATCGCCATTGAAGCTTACTTCCGGGATATGTTTTTGCAGTTGTTCTGCCATGTACATACGCAGGCCGTTGATGTGGGCGCTGTGCTCTTCATGTTGTACCGTAGCGATCTCCAGTGCTTTGGCAAACCCGATGATACCATAAAGGTTTTCAGTACCGGCGCGCATATTGCGTTCCTGGCTACCGCCCTGGATGAACGGGGTTATTTTTACATTTTCATTAATATAAAGGATACCTACGCCCTTAGGACCGTGGAACTTGTGTCCGGCACCGGTAATAAAGTGTACGGGGGTATTGCGCAGGTCAAATGGATAGTGACCTACTGTTTGTACGGTGTCTGAGTGGAAAATGGCGTCAAATTCCTTGCAGAGGTTACCCACCGCATGTATATCCAGCAGGTTACCAATTTCGTTATTGGCGTGCATGAGGCTTACCAGGCATCTTTCCGTGGATTGCTGCAGCAGTTCGCGCAGGTGGTCCATATCGATATGACCGGTAGGTAATACATTCACAAAAGAAAGGGCCACACCATCGTGGTGGTGCAGGTATTCTACTGTGTGCAGGGTAGCATGGTGCTCAATAGGCGAAGAAATGATGTGTTTGCAGCCCAGGTCCTTTACAGCAGCATTAATGGCTGTATTGCTGCTTTCTGTACCGCCGGAGGTAAAGAAGATCTCTCCCGGGTGTGCATTCAGTGTTTTGGCTACTGATTTACGTGCATTTTCGATTCCCAGCCTTGTTTCTCTACCGTAAGAATAAATAGAGGAAGGATTACCGAACTTTTCCGTCATAAATGGCAGCATCGCTTCTAAAACCGCTGGATCCAGCGAGGTGGTGGCTGCATTGTCAAAATATATTCTTTCCAATGTTGGTGGTTTTTGATAAAAGAATAATAATTAATGGTGGTATGGTGGTCTTAAAAAGAGAGCGAAGTTCCGAAAATTTTGGGATTTTTGATTTTGGAATTTTATGAATGGAAATAACGGATCTAGTTGAAACCGGGGGGAATATCTTTTTTCAATATGCTCTAAATGCCCATACACTCGCGTTAGTCATTATCAAATCCCCATCGAATTATCTTTGAATATTATACAATACGCCATACACTCCCTATAGATAATCTTCAATTTGCCCCGAAAACTGGTTCCCCGGATTGTGTTATATTTATAGTAATCAAAATAATCTCTCATGGCAAAACAAATGTCCATCATTCCCTTTACGGGAAAACTCGGCCCTCTCATTGGGTATAAGCGCAATGGTAACTACTTCCTGCGCTCCATGCCGAAAAGCGTGCAGCAAACGGCTGCTACCCGCCGCGCATCCCGCCGCTTTGGCATCGCCAGCAGGAAAGGCGCTTTTATCCGTCATGCTTTCTACGGCCACCTGGATATCCACTGTGATGGCGGCCACATCAACCGTCTCAACAGGGTACTCATTGCTGCCAGAGAGCATCACGAGGCCATCACAGGCTTCCGCTTCAATCAGCATACCGGAGTAGATCGTTTTTTTCCGGTGGCTCCCCGGCTTTTGAGTAACGGAATATTAAATATTCCCGCACAAACCATCGCCGGGTATGAAGGTATTGCAGCGCTGGAAGTAAAAGTGATCGCTACGCGTATTGATTTTAGATCACGCCAGGTGGCGGCTAGTGAAACGGTTACGCTCATGATAGACCCCGATACCACTTTCCAGGAAGCAAATGTTTCGCTGGATATACCCGGGCAGGGCTCACTGGTAGTGGTTTTCCAGGTAAGAGCCATGTACAAGGATGGCCCATCGGGCAGCAGACAATATATGGCCGCAGATATTATTGCAGTGGCAGCGCCACAGATACTCAAATACGCTCATAAACGTACTTACCCCAAGCGGACGAAATTGCTTCCCAAACTCACCTATACACACGCATATCCAGCTGTCATTCAACTCGAATAAAGCGATCTTGCCCCCGGAGATATTTTGATCAATAACCCCTTTATACCTGCTTTCTTTCAATAGTACATCTCTTTCCGCAGCTACAGCATAGCACTGAAGCAGCCCTGCTATGGCCACTTCTCACCTCTATCCATTTGCTGAATCAATTTCATCCCGGTTACACATCCAAACGTCATCCCCGCATCAAGTCCACCTCTACTGCACTGCTTCTATAGGTACTAAGCAGGTGCTAAGCATACGCTCGACGGAGCCTACATCATGAAGAGGTAATGTTGACTATAATGATGGGGGTTCTTAATGCACGATATCTTAAAAGCGTATTTAGCGACAACGAAGATAAAAATCCTTCTAAAATATCCGTGATGCAGGCTTTCGGGCAGCTCGTAGCCTTAGATCTGTGGCATTCTTCCTTTATAGATTGACTAAACTTTATGCTTAAAATTTACACTATCCCCCAAAAAAACCGGTGAGTGGTCCGATAATGAAATATTATCGTACTACTCACCGGTTTATGTTGTCCGGGATGCGGAAAATATATTAAGAATTTCTATTAATCACATCATAAAACCTGTCTCTGTAACCATCGGAGATGGGGATAGACTGGTTGGCGATCATCACGGTATTTTTCTCTACGCAGTTTATTTTATTGAGCGATACCAGGTAAGAACGGTGCACCCGTATGAATTTGTCGGCTGGCAAACGTGTTTCGAATGATTTAAGGCTGCGTAGTGTAAGAACGGGCAGATTATGTGTATAGATTTTCGTATAGTCTTTCAGTGCTTCGATGAAAAGAATGTCTTCCAGATTGATCTTGATGATCTTGTACTCTGTTTTTATGAAGATGTAGTCATTTACCCAGGTGGCATCCATGGGTAGGGCGGTATTACCGGCGCTTACATTTTTCTGTTGGCTGACAGACCATGTTTCGCTGGCTTTAGCCGCTGCTTTGAGAAAACGCTCAAATGGTACGGGTTTCAACAGGTAATCTACCACATCGAGATTAAAGCCGTCCAGTGCATACTCTCCGTAAGCAGTAGTAAAAACTACCATGGGAGGGTATTTAAGCGATTTAAGGAATTGAATGCCGGTGATATCGGGCATTTTGATATCCAGGAATACCAGGTCTACCGGCTCATCCTGAATAAATCGTAACGCGGTGGCCGCGTTTTCGAATTTGCCCGCCAGGGTCAGGAACGGAACCTTGCGGATATAATCTTCCATGATTTCCAGCGCCAGCGGCTCGTCATCCACTGCTATACACTTTATCATTTTTTCAACACAATTTTAAGATCAACAATAAATTGGTTCTCCGTTTCCCTGATATTAATCTCATGCTCGTTTTCATAGAGCAGCTCCAGGCGTTTCAATACATTATCCAGGCCTATTCCTCCCCGTTCGGCAACACGTTCTTTAAAGTGACTGTTCTTGACTGTTAATCTGATCATATCTTCAGTTGTAGCTATATCTATATCTATAAAAGAATCTTCTGTATAACTGATGCCGTGCTTAAATGCGTTTTCCACAAAAGGGACCAGCAACATGGGCTCTATCTGCAACGTATCTGCCTCTCCATTCAGCTGGTAGTTGATCTCTATATCTTTTGGCAACCGTAATCGTTGTATTTCTATGTAATCGTGCAGGTATTTTAACTCCTGTGACAGCAACACCCTGGCTTCATTCGACTCATAAATCATGTACCGCATGATGGTTGACAGTTTCAAAATGGCATGTTCTGTTTGTGCCGACTGTTTATGAGCCAGGGAGTAAATAGTATTTAGACAGTTAAAAAGGAAGTGAGGATTAATCTGCGACTTTAAAAATTTTAATTCCGCATTCAATTTCTCTACTTTCAGCTCTTCCCGCTGTTTTTCACTTTTAAACCACTCGAGTGCAATCTTTATAAATCCGCTCATGAACAACATCAGCAGCGCAAAAAAACCAGATCTGCGAAGTACTTCAGGGAAAAAGAGGTACTCCAGGATAGTCGGTGCATCGGGTTCCATTAAAGGGATGCCGGGATATGCCGCCGCCGTGGCATGGACAAATGTATCTACATGCGTTTCATCATTTGCCTTAACAGGAATCGCTTCTGCTCTGGCGCCTTCTTCCGCCTCCATCATCATACGACGACGGTGAAACGGTGGAAAGCCCGGCGATGTTACTTCTGAATTGTTAAATTTTCTATCCATGCGTAAAGTCATCATCGGACGATGCGCATAGGTTTTAAAAAAGTAAAAGTTAAGTGTGGCCTGTTGTGCAGTGATAAAAACAATCAGTAAAATGATGCTGCAAAGGTATACGGCAATCTTCTTCCCGTTAAAAAACCGGGGAATCAGCACGTAGATGTTGAGATAAAAAATGCCAATAAGAAACAGGTTATCCACCAGCTCTTTAATAAAGAAACCAGTATGTAAAATCTGAATCCGATAAATGAAAAACGGGAAAAATAAAAAGCATGCCCATCCGAGGACGTGCAGTGAAATGAGGAAGGGACGACTTTTGAGTATCCGTTTAAAATTTAGCATCACTTTATTTGATGCGATAAACTTACACCAGATAGGGTTAGGCTTGTGTTAAAATTTGTTAATCCAGTATAAGGGATTGTTAAATTTAATAAAGAAATTAAAATCTACTTAAAATCACAGACATAAGACTGCTTTACCATCTGAATACTTATTCCGGTACATGCGTAACAGAACTAAATATCCGGATAGTAAAGCAGTTGAATATCTGAATAAATTTACTCCGCTTCGGTAATCTTCATATTAATCAATTCCTGTTGTGTCATAGCAGGAATTTTGTGATGCGTTAACTTGTCGGCAACCACATTTCCTACCCGCAGAGCGTTTTCCCTGGTGCGAAAAACACGGTGTCCGGCTACACCTGGAAGCATGTCCTGATAAATGTAGGTATGACCATCTACATTTACTTTATACCCCCATCCACCATTTATTTCAAATGGTTCCACCACCACGGCCAGCATATCGGAATCACTCTTTTGAGCTATCTTATTCTGACCGGATTTCCAGGCAAAAAAAGCCAACGCTATCACGGCTATACCGGCAGCGATAATAATATTACGCTTAGTCATTTTTGTTATACTCTGCAGTTGGATCAAATTCACGCATATCATCGAGTTGCAGGGTACTGCTTACACCAAGTACCACGAAACCACGATCTTTCACCGCAAATCCGGTAGAATATTGACGGGCAGCTCCTTCAAAGTCGGTTTTCTGTACCCAGCGATCAGTTTCCGGCGTATATTCCCAGGTAGCTGCAGATAAACTGCCTTTCACACCGGAAACAACATAACCTTTACCTTTCATCGCGAAAGAGGCAGCGCCACTACCTGCGAAGTTGTAGGAATCATCAAAACTATCATCGCTCACATTGGCAATGGAGTTCAGGGTAGTCCAGGTTTTGGTATCGCCATCAAAAGAATAGAAATCGGTTACCGCACTGTTATTGGCAGTACCCATACTTACATAAGCCTTGTTGCCGATCACAAAAACAGAAGCATCCTGTCTTTTTCCACTGTTAAGACTCTGTGCCTGTGTCCAGGTATCTGTAGCCGGACTGTACTCCCAGTTATCCTTTAACCAGTTGCCATCATAACCCGTAGCGATGTAACCTTTATCCTTCAACCCAAAAGCCACTGCACCATAACGGCCGGTACCGGGGAAAGGTTTCTTGGTAGTCCACTTGTTTTGAACAGGGTCGTATTCGTAGAAGTCATTCATTTTGGTTAATCCGTCAGTACCTGTACCCACATAGCCTTTTCCACTTATAGCCATGCCTACCGCGTTACTACGACCAGGGCCAGTGAAAGGGGTAGTTATTTGCGTCCACTGATTCTGATCTACATTGTACATCCAGAAGTCTGTCAACCTGTTAAGTCCATCGTACCCGGTTCCTACATAGGCTTTATTATCAATTACGAAAGAAGCAGCTGCATTTCTGGCAACACCTTCAAATTCGGAACGTTTAATCCAGTTTCCTACCAGTGTGGTGGTGTTTGAACTCTTCGAACAGGCTGCCAGGGAAGCCATCAATAATAAACTATAACCTTTTAAATATCGCATTAGCATGTTCTTTTTACTGCAGCCAAAATTATCCGCCGAAGCATTCCGGCAAACAGGAAATAGCTGTTCCCGCTGTTTTAGATGACGGATACCGTTATTTCATCTACCAGTTGGAATCTTTGGCGGGAAATGCTTGTTCCTGCCCTACCGGCAGCATAAAGGATATATTTCGTTATTCATCGATAAATTTTGGCCATTGGCATATTAAAGCAACTGAAAGTATTGATCCTGTCTAAAATTGCGCACCATGAACAATACCATGTATCATTTATTTTTCAGGCGTGTAAATGGAAGTATACGCAGATATCTTCCGGCACTTTTATTGGTGGCTGCCATTTCATCCTGCCAGAAATCAGGGTTTACCTATAATAATATTGTAGATAATAACCAGAATACAGACAATGTACTTTCTGATACGCTTTCTATACAGATGAAAACAATACGGCAGGATTCTATGCCCACCTCCGGCTCAGAAGTAATGCTGGCTGGTAAAAGAGTAGATCCGCTATTCGGCACTTCTACCGTCCAGTCCTTTTTCCAGATTGCACAGCCCACGGCCGTAGACATTCCGCTTAACGGCTCGAAGTATGATTCCATGGTGCTGATCATGCATCAGAACGGCTATGTTTCCGGCGACACTACCCAGGAACAGGAGTTACAGGTGTACCGGGTAACTTCTACCATACAAACGGCTACTAACTTTTACTACCTGTACAACAGCAGTAATTTTTCTACAGAAAGCACACCTATAGGGAATTTCAAAGGGGTAATACGGCCTGGCATTGATAAAATCATCACCGCACATATGTCCGATCAACTGGGTAACCAGCTGTTTACCATGATACGCGACAAAAGTGGTGATGTCACCACCAGTCCCACCTGGCTGGCTTTCTTTAAAGGGTTGAATGTAAGAGGAGGCCCTAACAGTAAAACGGTAAACGGGTTTACAGCGAATGATACCAGTCTCGTGATGCGGCTGTACTATCATATCAATGAGCAGATCACTACCGTCAGGTATGTTGATTTTAAAATGCAGGCGGCTAATCTGCAGTTTAACCAGGTAAAAACAGCTCGTACCGGTACCTTACTGGCGCCATTCGATGGAACGGTGAAAACATTACCAACTGCCAGCACCGGTAACCAGGGCTTTTGTCAGCCTATAACGGGAATAGCTACACGCATTGACATTCCATACATCAAAAACCTGGTGTACCTGGGTCAGTTTTTCAAGATCATGAAAGTATACATGACCCTGAAACCCGTGGTGGGTACCTACGTAAACGACCGCCTGCCGCCAAGAGTAGCGCTTTGTGAACTGGATCAGAACAACAACGTAACAGATACGCTTACCTATGGTCAGCTCACTATCGATAATCAGTTTAATGTAAACACCAACTATACCTTCGACATTACCAACTATGTTATTAAAGAACAAACGGTATCAGATTTTTATTCGCGAGGCCTGTTGCTTACTCCCAGCGCTACAGATGGCAGAACAACGCTGGACAGGCTGGTGATTGGTGACCAGCAAAATATTCAGAACCGGGCTAAAATACAGTTATACTATCTGTTGTACAAATAAAGGATACTCATGCGAATCAAAATATATAGCGGTTTTATTATACTCCTGTTGTGCAGTACAGCAGCGAAAGCACAACATGGCCTTAATTCCATTTACTCTGCCTATGGCATAGGTGACCTGGAGACAAGGGATTACAGCCGCAATTTCGGGCTGGGAAGTACCGGCATTGCCCGCCGTCACTCCGGCTACCTCAATGAGCTCAATCCGGCTTCCTATAGCGCCCTGCCTACTCAAAACTTTATGTTTGATGTGTCGCTGAAAGCGCAACAGGTGAATTACAGTGGCAGTGGTATTTCACAAAGCGCCGGTGATGTTAACTTTAAACGTGCGGCGCTTGGATTCAAAGCAGCTAAGTTCTGGGGCATCAGCGCAGGAATTGCGCCTTTCAGTACGGTAGATTACAAATTGCTGAACCAGCAGTTTATGACCGGCACAGGCGCCCCTGTCACTGAAACAACCACCGGTACCGGCGGTTTTAACAGGGCCTATATTTCCAATGGCTTCCAGCTCAGCAAAAACTTCTCTGTGGGTGTATCTACCGCATTTCTTTTTGGTCCGCTGAACACCTCAAAATATACAGGTTCTGACTCCTTACAAACCCAGCGCGATAAATATGGTTTCAAACCCAACTTTACTGCAGGTGCACAATACGTTGGCAAAATAAGTAAGGACTGGCAACTGGGACTGGGCGCTACCTATCGCTTCCAAACCAAGATGAAGCTGCAGGAAACACTGAATATCGTAGATCAGAACGGAACTTCTCTTTACAACAAAGACCAGGACCCTTCCTATTTTACGTTGCCCGCTGAATATGGCGCTGGTATTTCCCTCACCAATGGTACTTTCACCTGGGTAGCAGATTATCGCCACCAGTTGTGGAACAGTCTCAATGAAAAAGGCCCTACCTACAGCTACCAGGATGGTGAACGTTTCTCTACCGGTTTAGAATATACGCTGAAACGCCAGTATTTTAACCAAACCATTGAGGGAACGGTATTACAGGCAGGTTTCAGCTATAACAGGTCACCGTTGGTGGTGAGCAGTACACAGATAAAAGATATATCCGGTACGCTGGGCGTGTCGTTGCCCAGTAAAAACGGACAGTTAAGATATTATGTAGGCCTGGAAGCAGGACAGCGCGGTACTACCGGCACTGCACTGGTAAAAGAAACGTATGTGAATGCGGTATTTAACTTCAGCCTGAGAGATATCTGGTTCTTTAAGCGGTTATCACAATAGGAAAAAGCAAAAAGCTATTACAGCGAATGATCAAAGCGAATATTAAATCTAAACGCATCGTTCATTCGCTGTAATAGCTTTTTGCTTTCTGCTTTTAGCTTTCTGCATTCAGCAGTTGGCGGAACCAATAGCCGGAGTCCTTGATAGTACGTTGCTGGGTTTCAAAATTTACGTGAACGAGGCCAAAGCGTGCGCGATACCCTTCTGACCACTCAAAGTTATCGGTGAGGGTCCAGGCAAAATAGCCATCCACGGGGATGCCTTCCTGACGGGCTTTCAGTACCGCTGCAAGGTATTCCTGGAAATACTGAATACGGGCCACATCTTCCACGCGGCCATCTGCTGCGGGAGTATCCGGAAAGGCTGCTCCTCCTTCTGTTACAATCAGCTTTTTAATGCCTTTGTAAGCCGCAAATTGTTTTAATACTTCGTATAGTCCGTTACCGTTAATCTCCCAGCCTAACCCGGTGAGAGGCACATTCCTGGACTTCGCTTTTACCTCAGAAATTTTTACGACGGGCATAAAAGAATTGTATTTCACCACGAGTGGGAAATAATTCTGTACCCCAATAAAATCAAAATCAAATGCCAGCCGGTCCCAGTCGCGCCACAGGGCGTAACGGCGCCCTATTTTTTTAAGCAATGGAAAATCTTCCACCGGATAGCCCATGCCCAGTGAGGGTTCCAGGAACAAGCGATTAAACAGGGCATCTGCACGGCGTGCCGCCAGCAGATCAGCCTCACTATTTGAATAGGGAATAATTTGTGAGCAGGACAAGGCGGTGCCGATATTAGCACCTGCTACTTCATCGCGGATAACGCGTCCGGCTTCTGCCTGTGCCAGCACCGCATGGTGTACTGCCGGCAAAAACCAGGACAACCCGAACTTACCGGGAGCATGTACGCCCAGCATATAGCCCAGGGCAGTGAAACCAAATGGTTCATTTAACACGATCCAGTTCTTTACCTTATTGCCATATTCACGGGCACATATTCTTACAAATTCTTCAAAAGCAAAAACTACTCCCCGATGGCTCCAGCCCCCTTTATGTTCCAGCGCCTGGGGTAAATCCCAATGATACAGGGTGATATAGGGTTCCAGGCCCAGTTCCAGGCAGGCATCTATTACCCGGTGGTAATAGTCGATTCCGGCAGGATTAACCGCGCCGGTGCCTTTAGGTATAATACGTGACCAGGAAATGGAAAAACGAAACACCGAGAAGCCCAGCAGCCTTGCCAGCAGTATATCCTGGGTATAGCGATTATAGAAATCGGTGGCTACCTGTGCATGACTTTTATCTTTGATTTTGCCTTTGCGGCCGGAGAAAGTATCCCAAATAGAAGGGCCTTTGCCATCTGTATCGAAGGCACCTTCATTCTGAAAAGCGGAAATTGTGACACCCCAAAGAAAGTCTTCCCCGAAATCCTTGCGTGTAAAGGGTACAGCAGTTTTTTGCATACGCGATACCAATAAAACCGGGGGCTAGCGACCCCGTAACAGCATGCAGTTTACGACAGTTTTCGGGGAAAAGTAATTATATAATTGTTAAGCCGAATCGCAGAAAAGCATTTTTTAAATATTATTTTTGAAAAACGACTAAACATACGGTTAATAACATGTTGAAGATAAACCTGGTGCTTGGACTTGCTCTGCTGAGCAGTTGTGCAGGAAGCCCTGGCAAGCAGGGAGCTGCCAACACCGAAAAAAAAGACACACTGAATAAGATGGTACTCATACCTGCCGGCAACTTCCTCATGGGGGCTGATGACGCTACCGGCATGGCAGATGAATATCCCAAGCACTCCGTAGACGTGGCCAGTTTCTGGATGGATGAACATGAAGTAACCAACCAGGAGTTTGCCAACTTTGTAGCAGCTACCGGTTATATTACCACCGCCGAAAAACCTATCAGTAAAGAAGAGTTAATGGCCAGCATGCCGCCAGGCAGTCCGGAGCCGGACAGTAGTGCACTGGCAGGGATGATGGCACCGGGTGCACTGGTATTTACCCCCCCGGATCATGCCGTTCCATTCAATGATATTTCCCAATGGTGGACATTTGTACCAGGAACCAGCTGGAAGCATCCGGAAGGTCCTGGCAGCAACATTGATAACAGGGGCAATCAGCCCGTTACGCAGGTTTCCTGGCTGGATGCACAGGCTTATGCCAAATGGGCCGGAAAAAGGCTCCCTACAGAAGCAGAGTGGGAATATGCTTCCCGTGGCGCCCTCTCCGGGAAGTTGTATCCCTGGGGTGATGAAGCGCTGACCAGCGGCAAACCCAAAGCCAATACGTGGAATGGCAATTTTCCTTATAAGAATACCAAAACCGATGGCTACTACGGTACCGCACCGGTAAAATCGTATAGTCCTAATGGTTACCAGTTGTACGACATGTCCGGCAACGTATGGGAATGGTGTGAGGACTGGTACGATGCCAATTATTATGTGCAGGGAGAAAAGGGCGTGCACAACCCTTCGGGGCCGGCAGCAGGCTTTGACCCGGATGATCCGGGTCAGGCCAAGAGAGTGATCAGGGGTGGTTCCTATATGTGTAGTGATGAATATTGCCGGGGTTACCGGGTATCAGCGCGCATGAAAAGCACGCCTGAATCCGGGTTATCCAATCTGGGCTTCCGTTGTGCACGTTCAGTCCTCCAGAAATGAGGACAGCACCCTATAGTCGCCGTTATAACGTTTCCCGTTCAGATAAAAAGTAGGGGTACCATTTACGCCGCTGCGAACACCACTTTCGAAGTCGGCTTCTACCCTGCTTAATAATTTGGGCGAGTCCATATCATCCGCAAATTTCCGCAGGTCTATTTCAAAATCGGCCGCCAGTCTTAATAAGAACGCTTCATTTAGTTCAGGCTGGCGGGCATAAATCGCATCGTGCATTTCCCAGAACCTGTTTTGGTTAGCAGCAGCTTCCGCCGCTAATGCAGCATCCATGGCATATTCATGAGTTTCTGAGAGCGGGAAATTGCGAAAAACAAAGCGTAGCCGGTTCGCAAAGCGTTCCTGCAATTGTTTTACTACAAAGAAAGCTTCCCGGCAGTAAGGGCACTGAAAATCGCCGTATTCTACCAGTTCTATGGTGGCATTTTGCACACCGAGGATATGGTCCAGTGCATTCACCGGAGGAATCAGGGTAGGCATTACCGTTAGTTTTTAATGTTTTCCAATGCTTGCAGGATACCATCGGCACCTGGATTCTGACCAATAGGCGATAAATAGCTCCATTGGATAATGCCGTTGGCATCTATTACAAAGAGCGCACGCTGACTCACCCCATTTTCATATACACCATACAAACGTGATACGGCCCCTTTAGGTTCAAAATCGGCCAGCAGATCAAAGTGCAGTTGCCTGGCTTTGGCAAAAGCATGATGGCACCAGGCGCCATCTACGGAAATCCCGAGCATCACAGCATTATACTTTTCGAAGTACTTGAGCATTTCATTGTACAGCGCCATCTGGTCGCTGCATACCGGGCTCCAGTCGGCCGGATAAAAAGCCAGGATCACATTTCTCCCGCGCAGTTCCTTTAAAGTAACCGTTTTTTCGGGAGTGGAGCTTAATGTAAAGTCAGGAGCAGTTTCGCCTTTTTGTAACATATGCAGGTAAATTGATCACCTATATAAACAGCAGGCGGCCGATAAAGTTGTGCATAAACAAAAATGCCACGGTGGCGGACCGTGGCTTTTTGTTTATTTGATGGCGTGAATTATTTGATGATGACGGTATCTGATTCCATGGTATATTCCCTGGTACCCTCAACAGTAGCTGTACTACCAGCTTTGGTGGTGATCATAATCACGTTTTTATTCACCGGCTCTCCTTTGAAGATCACCGCATTTCCTCCCCTTAAAACATTAATAGCTGCTATATCCTTCGGCGGCATGTTACTCACTTCCGCCCTGGAGGATTTTTTACCATCTACCAATACCAGCACATCATCAGGAATAGATCTGCCGCTAATGGTGATATGGTCAGGAAGATTGCTGGCATGGGTGGTACCAGCAGGTAGCGGTGGTGGTGGAATCACTTTTTTGTTGCCAGATTTCGGTGGCGGCGGTGGTGGCTTCGGCACACCAGGTGGCGGTGGCGGAGGTGGCGGTGGAGGTGGCGGTGGTGGCGGTACTGTATCTTTAACAATGGGGAACGGGATAACAGCTGTTGCCCTGGTATAATTCAGAGACAATACTGTTCCACCTACCAGCAGGCCCAGCACCAGGTAACGTACTACCTGGTAACGGGATGATTTCTTGCTGTTCATCATGGTGATCCTTTTTTTAAGATGTGAGAAATTGAAATTGTTTGCGATGGCCGTCGCATAAGGGATCCCACTAACTTTAATAAGGTTGTATTGATAGCTGGTTTTATCCATGCCCTGCTGTAGCAGGTACCTGTCTGTTATGAACTCCAGATTTTCGCGGATGGCCGTTTTCATGAGCCATGCGCCGGGATTAAACCAGTAAAAAATATTGTTGACCTCTCCCAGCAAAGTATCAGCAGTATGCCATTGCCGCACGTGTACCTTTTCGTGGTACAGGATGGCCGGCAACTCTTCCGGTTGATGCAGGGAGGGATTTATATAGATGTGATGGAAGAATGAAAAAGGATTCACCGGTTGTTGTAGCAGTTGTACGGGAATATCATCGATCTTACCCTGCTGCGATTTCCGGTGAATTTTCCACAGGGAAAAAAGTTGTATGCAAAAACGTATAACCATGACCGATACGCCTACCCAGAAAATATATACCAAAGCAGACCATATGGTGAACGGTGCGGCAGGCACCTGCCATGCCGTAAAATTGGGTACATAGGCAGCAATGACTTCATGTTTATTCACAAACCAGTCTATAGGGATAAAGGGAAACAAGGAAGAGAATAGGATGCCCAGCAACAGGAATGCCCTGTTCAGCGTATAGAAAGTTAACCTGCGCAAACCAAAATAGTAAGCGAGAAAAAACATCGTTAGTGCAATATTCGCCTTTAGCAGGTATATCAAAATAGCTGGGACCATAGCAGACTACGATTTGTTCGTAAATCTACGAAATAATCGTAGATAAACAAATTTATTTTGCGGAGATATTGAAAATTTAGTGGGAATAAAAGAAGACGGATGACGCTGGTGAGGTACCACAAAAAAGCCACGGTGTTGAACCGTGGCTTTAATTGGATATAAATATATTATTTCGTTTTCGTTGAATCAGTATCGATACGGATTTCAACTTTATTCGTGTCTTTTGCGCCGTGGCCAGCTTTAGTGGTTACCAGGATCACCCCATTCTTCCCGGCATCGCCATAAAGTGCCGTGGCGCCTTCGTTTTTGAGCACAGTAATAGATTCAATATCATTAGGTGGAATATCATTGATGGATTTACCTTTAGGACGGGCTACGCCATCTACTACTACCAGTACATCGTCCGGTACTGTAGAATTTGCCTTTCCACTTCTGATGGTAATGCCTGTTGCGTTGGAAGGTTGTTTCAATTGAACAAAAACGATTCCGTTACTGGCTTTTTGGCCATACTCCTTTGTCAGATTCTCCTTCATTTCAGGTGTGGGATCTTTCACCACATTGATGGTGGCAATATCGCTGGGCTTTATGGCATCCAGTTCCGCTTTACTCATCTGTTTACCGTTTACCACGTAAACAGGCTCCATCTTCACACCGCCAGTCGTTACAACGGTGACTGTTTGCGGCCCAGGCGTTTTATGGCCTGCTACTATTACCGGTGGCGGAAACTTCACTACAGGTGCGTTTTGCGGCCCGGGTGTTTTATAACCCGATACTATTACCGGTGGCGGGAACTTCACTACACCTGCCTTTTGCGGCGTCTTTGGCTTCACGTTTTTTCCGGATGATGGTGGCGTTTTTGCATATCCAGACACCGGCGGTATCGTGTCCGTAATACTACGTAGGTGAAGTGCAGCAGGTACTTTAGTATAATTCAGTGACAGTACCGTTCCTCCTACCAGCAAGCCCAGTACCAGGTACCTTACTATCTGATAGCGTGATGACTTTTTGCTGTTCATCATGATGATCCTTTTTTTAAGATGTGAGAAATTGAAATTGTTTGCGATGGCCGTCGCATATGGGATCCCACTAACTTTAATAAGATTGTACTGATAGCTGGTTTTATCCACGCCCCGCCGCAGCAGGTACCTGTCTGTTATGAACTCCAGGTTTTCGCGGATGGCCGTTTTCATGAGCCATGCGCCGGGATTGAACCAGTAAAAAATATTGTTGACCTCTCCCAGCAAAGCATCGGCGGTATGCCATTGCTTTACGTGCACCTTTTCGTGGTGCAGGATAGCCGGCAGTTCCTCCGGCTGATGCAGGGAGGGATTAATATAGATGTGACGGAAAAAAGAAAAAGGATTCACCGGCTGCTGTAACAGTTGCACCGAAATATCATCGATGGTTCCCCGTTGCGATTTCCGGTGAATTTGCCATAAAGAAAAAAGCTGCATACAAAAACGTATAGCCATTACCGATACCCCTATCCAGAAGATATATACCAGTGCGGTCCATACGGTAAACACCGGTGCAGGCGTTTGCCATGCAGTAAGATCCGGCACATAGGTTAATACGGTACCTGCAATCACCTGGTGCTTATTCACAAATGTATCTATGGATATAAAAGGAAACAGCGAAGAGAATGCTATACCGGTCAACAGGAACAACCTGTTCAGCGTATAAAAGGTGAGTCGGCGCAAACCAAAACGGTAAGCGAGAAAAAACATGGTCAGTGCGACGTTCGCCTTCAGCAGATATATCAAAATAGCAGGTACCATAGCCAACAGTTTATTATTTGCCTTTTTCTATCATGTTGATAATTTCTTTTAACTCATCCGGACTGATCTTCTTTTCTTTAGCAAAGAAGGATACCAGTTCTTTATATGAGTTTTCGAAATAATCTTTTACAAATCCGTTCATGAACTTTTGCTTATAGGCGGCTTCTTCAATGGAAGGCGTATACTCATATACGTTACCCATTTTACGGCTTTCCAGGAAACCTTTTTTCTCCAGGTTTTTAATGGTGGAAGCCAGCGTAGTATATGGTGGTACCGGCGCCGGATGTGCCTCCAGGAAGTCTTTCACAAAACCTTTCCCTACTTTCCAGATAGCCAGCATGGCTGTTTCTTCTTGCTGGGTCAGTTTTTCCATGATATCATTTTATAGTTAATTACGATCCTTTCGTAAATCTACGAACTTATCGTAGATCGAGCAAATTTATTTTAAAGAAGACAAAAAAAGGGATGTATCGTAATTGATACATCCCCTTTCATCACGTTCTGTGAACGTCATTAATTATTTCAGTATTTCTCCCAGTTTGGCAACGAGTTCGTCACCACGCAGGTTCTTAGCTACTATTTTACCTTTAGGATCAATCAGCACGTTCTGTGGAATGGCGCGTACACCATAGAGGTCTGCTGCTGCATTTTTCCAGCCTTTCAGGTCAGAAACATGTGTCCAGGTGAGCTTATCAGCTTCAACTGCTGCCAGCCATTTATCTTTCTTATCATCCAGGGAAACGCCAAGGATTTCGAAGCCTTTGGATTTGAATTGATCATAAGCTTTTACCACGTTAGGGTTTTCAGCGCGGCAGGGACCGCACCAGCTTGCCCAGAAATCAACCAGTACATATTTACCACGGAAAGAAGAGAGGCTGATATCTTTGCCTGCTGCATCTGCCTGTGCAAATTCGATCGCTGGTTGGCCTACTGCTGTTTTACGGGCAGATTCCAGGCGCTTGGAGAATTCTTTACCGGAAGGAGAATTCTTCGCTTCTTTACTTAATTTCTTGAACAGCGGAGAAATTTCTGCGGGGTTCAGATCATATCCTGCTACCTGGTTCAGTAAGAACATGGAGATAGGAGAATTGGTATTTTTAGAGAGAAAATCATTTTCTATTTTCTTCTCTTCTGCGTCCAGTGCATCGTACTGTGCTTCCAGCTTCTTGATACCCTCTTCGTCTTTGTTCTTAGCCAGCTCACGGTATTGTTTCTGCAGTGCAGCACCTTTCTCGTTTACATCTTTCAGCAGTTCATTGAGCTTTTTGTAATCATCATTGGCTTTAGAACCCGTTACAGTGGCTTTGCTGATGGAATCAGTGGTATTGATGGTGATCGCACCTATATCCAGGAATACTGCCAGCATATCGCGGCCCATGGATACCGGCTTTTCACTTCCTTTCTGTACCAGCATCAGGCTGGCCAGACCTGGTTCTTCCAGGGAACCGTTAAAAGCGAATTTACCGTCTTTGATTTGTGCGCTATCTACGAAATTCTCGCCACCCTTACGCATTCTCAGGTAAACAGTAGCCGGGTTCTGTTGCTGAGAAACAGTTCCCTGTATAGTATAAGGCTTGCCTGCAGACGAACCTTTCTTATCCTGGGCAAATATTACTGCCGGCACTAAAAGGGCAATACCTACAATCGTTTTTTTCATTGGTTTTTGTTTTACGAATAACAAATTTGTAAAATCGGCTGATCAATGTCAACCTGATTTTGATAAGCGGCTATTTCAGCAGTTCCTGCAGTTTCGCTTCCAGCTCTTCTCCACGCAGGTTGCGGGCAATGATCTTGCCGTCCGGACTTACCAGGAAATTGGAAGGAATAGACTGAATACCGTATTGTACGGCTACTTCGTTGCCCCATCCACGGAGGTCAGATACCTGCGTCCAATGGAGTCCGTCCTGGTTGATGGCACGTAACCAGCGGTCGCGGTTATCGTCCAGGGAAACACCCAGGATGGTAAAGTTCTTATCCTTGTATTTGTTAAACGCTTTTACTACGTTGGGATTTTCCTGACGGCAGGGTCCACACCAGCTGGCCCAAAAGTCTACCAACACATACTTACCCCTGAAAGAGGAAAGCTTCACCGGCTGGCCTTTCGTGTCTGCCTGGGAAAAGTCATCTGCAGTAACATTTACGCCGTTAGCCTTCAGACTTTTTATATAGGCGGTTACACTTTCTCCGTATTGTCCGTTTTGTATAGACTTATCAAGGGAACTGAACAGTTCCTGGAATTCTTCCGGCTCCAGCCTTGAGCGTAATTCATTCATCAGCAACCAGATACTGGCAATGCTGGTGGGATGTGCTTTGATAAAGTCCTTACCTGTTTTTACCACATCCTTGCTGAATTCATCCGCCTTTTTGCGGAAAGCATTTTTGCCCGGCTCATCTTCAGGATTAATTTCTTTAGCGGTGGTATTGAGTTCCTCTGCTCTTTTAATCAATGGCTCAAACGCTTTCTGATACTGCTGCATCGCCTGCGTGTTGGCATTGCCTTTCAAGGCGGCGGCAATCGGATAGGTAGCCAGGGAAGTAGTAAAATGAACCGGTTCACTGCCCCCTGTTACAAACAGCATCGGGTAGTTCACCTCTCTCATAATCAAAGCATACACGGATGGTTCTTTGCCACCTTTCACGCGGAAGCTGAACTCTTCATTTTTTATCACTACTGAATCGTCCGGATTATTATCCTGGTCATCAAAAAGGTATATGGTTTTGCCGTTGCCTCCCTTCACAATGCCCGACACCTGTTGGGCGTACACTCCTGCGGAAAACAGCACTACAGCGGCTAACAGGAAAATCTGTTTCATTACGAATTATTTTAATTAGTTAGAGGGGTGTAATATACGAAGAGATTTTATACTGAGAGAGTGGCAGGCTTCGCCCATTGTTAAAATTTTCAGACCAGGATGATGATGATTGCCGGGAATTTATCTATGCTATTTTACAGGCTTATGAATTACTATTCATGCTGTAACAAATAGAAATAAAATCCCGACAATCACCCATTTCATGCACAAAAATTTTAACAGTTGGCGGAGCCAACTATTTATTATGCCGTTGTTTTAACACCGATATAACATCTGACAACTGGAACCCTTTCGCCTGAAGAAGAATCAGGTAATGGAAAAGGAGATCTGCAGATTCATTTAAAAATAATTCATCATTATTGTCTTTGGCTTCGATGACCACTTCTACCGCTTCCTCTCCTACTTTTTGTGCAATCTTATTAATGCCACGCGCAAAAAGGCTGGCAGTATAGGATTTATCTGTAGGATTGTTTTTTCTGTCGGCGATAATTCCTTCCAGTGTAGCCAGGAAATCGTTGCTTATATTTTGCTCATCCCAGCAGGTATCAGCGCCGGTATGACATACCGGACCTACAGGACTGGCTTTAACGAGAATAGTATCCTGGTCGCAGTCTACCTTCAGGTCTTTTACAATCAGGAAATTACCGCTTTCCTCTCCTTTTGTCCACAAACGGTTCTTGGAGCGGCTGAAAAAAGTCACCTTACTTTCCGCCATGGTTTTTTCCAGTGCTTCGCGGTTCATATAGCCCAGCATCAGTACTTTGCAAGTCACGGCATCCTGTATAATAGCCGGAACCAGGCCATCGGACGACTTTTGAAAATCTATCTGCATGTTAACTTATTTCAGGTATCACTAAAATCTTACGTTCACCCCTTTGTTGTAAAGAAAGGTTTTGAGCGCAGGTATTTCTATTTCTTTATAGTGGAAGATGCTGGCAGCGAGTGCAGCATCCGCCTGTGCGTTTTCAAATACGTCTACAAAATGTTCCATGTTACCTGCACCACCGGAGGCGATAACAGGCACGTTGAGATTTTGAGACAGTTGTGCGGTAATATCGAGTGCAAAACCTTTTTTGGTACCGTCGTTGTTCATAGAAGTGAGGAGGATTTCACCGGCGCCGCGGTTTACCGCTTCTTTGGCCCAGTCAAAAGCTTTCACGTCTGTTTTCACGCGGCCACCATTCAGGTACACGTACCAGTCGCCGTCTTCGAAACGGGTATCAATGGCCAGCACAATGCACTGACTACCAAATTCGCGGGCCAGCCTGTCTACCAGTGCCGGGTCTTTGAATGCGGAGGTATTTACGGATATTTTATCCGCGCCGGATTGCAGTAGTACATTTACATCTTCCACAGAAGAAATTCCGCCACCTACGGTGAAAGGAATATTCACATGGCGTGCAATACGGGTAACCAGTTCGGCCAGTGTTTTTCTTCGTTCATTCGTAGCCGTGATATCCAGGAATACCAGTTCATCAGCGCCCTGTGTGGCATATAAAGCACCCAGTTCAATCGGATCGCCGGCATCGCGGATATTTTCGAAGTTGATACCCTTAACGGTACGTCCGTCTTTGATATCCAGGCATGGTATGATGCGTTTGGTCAACATGTGCTAATAATTTACAGGAATGTTTTTAATGCTTCCATAGAGATGTTACCCTCGTAGATAGCTTTACCGATAATAGCGCCGCTACAGCCAATTTCCTGTAAGGCTGCCACGTCTTCAATATTACTTACGCCACCGCTGGCCACAAAGTTAATTGACGGAAAGCGTTCAATAATTTTTTTGTATAGCTCTGTAGACGGGCCCTGTAACAGACCATCTTTAGCAATATCTGTACAAAAGATATTGGTAACCCCCTGTGCGATATTGCTTTCCAGGAAATCAAATACAGAGAGATCGGTTGTTTCCAGCCATCCACCTACCGCGATTTTTTCCTCTTTCACATCGGCACCCAAAAATATTTTATCGGCGCCGTATTGTGCTACCCAACTGAAAAACAACTCCGGCTGCTTTACCGCTACGCTACCAATGGTGGCTAATGCGGCACCGCATTCGAACACGATGTCAATATCTTTTCCGGTTTTGATACCGCCGCCAAAATCTGTTACCAGGCTGGTTTTACCCACAATATTCTCCAGCACTTTCCAGTTAACTACCTGTCCTTTTTTAGCGCCATCAAGGTCTACCAGGTGCAGACGTTTCACTCCTATGGCTTCAAATTCCTTGGCTACTTCCAGCGGGTGTTCGTTGTAAATTTTCTGCTGGCTATAGTCGCCCTGGGTGAGCCTTACACATTTACCATCAATGATATCGATGGCGGGTATTATTTCGAAACGTTTAGCTGTCATATTATTCAGGTCCAGCGGTAGTTCCATCCTGACGAAGGAGATACCGCTTTTTATAAAATAATCGCCTTTTGTGGTGTAGCCCAGCTTATCGTAAAAGCTAACGGCTGTTTCACGGGCATTACACCAAAGCAGTTTTATTCGTTCTTTTTTGCAGATATCAACGAGGTGTGTGAGTATCGCTTTGCCATAGCCTTTTCCCTGTGCAGCCGGTGTGGTAGCCAACTTACGAAACTGGGCACTGTCGCGGCCCAGGAAAAGGGATACTACTGTTACCAGTTGTCCATGATCAAAAACACCGAAGTGTAACCCATCTGCATCATGGTCTACTTTAACAGCAGATAATGGTTCATTAGGATACATCACATCCCTGCGAAGCTGCAAGGTATCATCTGCACTGATCTGGCGGATATTCATCTTAAAGGTTCAAAAAGTTCTCAATAATACGCGCACCTGCTTCAGCAGATTTCTCCGGGTGAAACTGTACCGCGTAGAAATTATCTTTCTGCAGGGCAGCACTGTAGTTAATTACATAATTGGTGATGGCTACGGTATCTGCGCCGAGTGCGGCATAATAGCTGTGCACGAAGTACATGTAGGCATTTTCGGGCACATGTTCAAACACCACGCTATGCAGACCAGTAATATTATTCCAGCCTATTTGCGGTATTTTAAGCAGGTTTTCCACTGGTGACTGGAAGCGCTTCACGGGCGTATCAAAAACACCAATGCAGTCCGTATCGTTTTCTTCCGAGTGTTTGCACAACAGCTGCATACCGAGGCAAATGCCCAGTACCGGCTGTTGCAGGCCGGCGATGACCTTGTCCAGTTTTCTTTCTTTCAGGTACTGCATGGCCGTGCTGGCTTCTCCCACACCGGGAAAAATCACTTTGTCGGCTGCCATGATCTCTTCGTGATCATCTGTAACAGTACCGCTAACGCCTAAACGCTCGAGTGCAAACTGCACTGAGCGAATATTACCGGCGTTGTATTTTATAATAACTGTTTTCATAAAAAATTACGAATTACGAATTACGAATTACGACCTACGGAGTATGGATTTATGGGGAGATACCAATGGGAAGAATATTTGCTTTCATCTCCCTACAAATCCGTAATTCGTAATTCCTAATTCGTAATTCTTTCAATAAATTCCTGAACCGTCTTATCAATGTTCTGGCTGTGTTCAATGGCTTTAATAAAGGCAGTGCCGATAATAGCACCATTGGCATGCGCCGAAGCCGTATCAAAAGTAGCTTTATCTTTTATACCAAAACCAATTAATACAGGGTTGGTGAGTTGCAATTTTTGCAGTCGCTCAAAATAAGCCTGCTGATCATTCATGTCCTTGTCCTTCCCTGTAGTGGAAGAAGAAGATACGGCATAGAGAAACCCTTTGCTCAGGCTGTCTATTTTCCGGATCCGGGCTTCGCTTGTTTCAGGTGTTACCAGGAAAATGAGATGCAGGTTATATTTTTCAAACACGGGCCTGTATTCATTTTCAAACTCCGCCATGGGCAGGTCCGGTACAATGATACCATCGATACCTACTTCCGCGCACTTGGCACAGAAGGCTTCTACGCCGTAAGTTAATACCGGGTTAAAGTATCCCATAAGGATAACGGGTACGTGTATACTCTTCCTGAAACCAGCCAGCTGATCGAAAAGGGTGTGCAGGCTCATTCCATTCTGCAGGGCTTTGGTGCTGCTGTCCTGGATCACCGGGCCATCCGCCAGGGGATCGGAGAAAGGCATACCCAGTTCAATGAGATCCGCCCCATGCTGTTGCAGGGATGTCATTACCGGCAGGGTATCATTTAACTGCGGAAAACCAGCCGTGCAATATATATTTAAAACGCCGTGTTGCTTTTTGGCAAACAGTTGATCAATACGATTTTGCATAATCCATTTTATTTATTCATGTGACGGATATAGGTATCCAGGTCTTTATCACCGCGGCCGGAAAGGCATACTACCACCACATCATCTTCCTTCAGGGTCAGGTCTTTCAGCTTCGCAAGGGCATGTGCTGATTCCATAGCAGGAATAATTCCTTCCAGCAGGCTCAGTTCATAGGCAGCAGCGAGGGCTTCGTCATCGGTAGCAGACAGGAACTGTGCCCGGCCTGACTCATACAGGTGGGCGTGCATAGGTCCGATGCCCGGGTAATCCAGTCCTGCGGAGATAGAGTACGGTTCAGTGATTTGCCCGTCGTTGGTTTGCATGAGCAGCGTTTTGCTGGCATGGATGATACCGATGGTGCCGAGCTGGGTGGTAGCAGCAGAATGACCGCTATGTACTCCCTTACCGGCAGCTTCTACGGCCACCAGTTTCACATTTTCCCGGTCCAGGTAATGGAAATAAGCGCCGGCCGCATTGCTGCCGCCACCTATACAGGCCACTACATAGTTAGGATCTTCGCTACCGGTTTTAGCCAACAGTTGTTTTTTTATTTCTTCGCTGATCACCGACTGCAAACGCGCTACCATATCGGGGTATGGATGCGGACCGGCAGCGGTACCGAGAATATAATGTGTATCTACCGGATTATTGATCCAGTCGCGTATAGCTTCGTTGGTAGCGTCTTTCAGGGTTTGGCTGCCACTGGTAGCAGGTACCACAGTAGCACCGAGCATTTTCATGCGGGCTACGTTGGGGGCCTGTCTTTGAATGTCGATGCTGCCCATATACACCACGCATTCCATGCCCATGAGTGCACATACCGTAGCTGTAGCTACGCCATGTTGTCCGGCGCCGGTTTCGGCGATGATGCGGTGTTTACCCAAACGCTTTGCCAGCAGAATCTGGCCGATGGTGTTGTTTACTTTATGTGCGCCTGTATGATTCAGGTCTTCCCTTTTGAGATAAATTTTTGCTTTATATTTTTCAGACAAACGTTTAGCGAAATATAAAGGGGAAGGTCTGCCTACGTAATCTGTCAGCAGGGCTTCAAACTCCTGTTGAAAGGAGGGATCGCTGAGTATGCCGAGATATTGGGTTTGTAATTCTTCTACATTGGGATATAACATTTCAGGAATGTATGCCCCGCCAAATCTGCCATAATAGCCATTCTTATCCACCTGATACCTGGAGTTGCCGGTATTAATCGCAATATCCATGACCGCTTATTTTATTATTGATGAATGAATTTGTTTTACAAAATGTTCTGCCAACGCGATGTTTTTAACACCGGGGCTGTCTTCAAACCTGCTGTTCACATCTACTGCAAACAGGGCCGGCAATTGTATTTCGCTGATGTCTGCTGCCTGATCCGGGCCAATGCCACCGCTTAAAAAGAAGGGATGGTCAAAAGGGTAAGTAGTCAGCAGTTCCCAGTTGAAGCGTTCGCCGGTGCCGCCATATCCTTTTACGGAGGCGGTATCAAAAAGGAAATAATCTGTTACGGGAATAAACGGCGCCAGCTCCGCTTGCCAGTTAACGTTATCACCTATACGAAAAGCTTTGATCACCGGAATGGTTTGCCGGATGGCGGCGCAAAACTCCGGTGTTTCATCACCGTGCAACTGCACCAGGTCCAGGTCGTAATCGGCGATGGTGCGTTGTATCTGTTCCTGTGAAGCATTTACGAATACACCTACCTTTTGAATACCGGTTGTTTCCCTTACTGATCTTGCGTCTATTTTGTTGCCGGCAAAACGGGGTGATTTCTCATAAAAAATAAATCCTGCATAATCCACGCTATTAGCTACCAGCGCCTGCAAATCATTTATTCTTGTAATGCCGCAAACTTTTATACGCATGGGATGATTATTTGTGTTCCAGGTCATGGAGTGTTTGTACAAAATTTTCGAATGCACGGGCAGGATCTTCCTGCTTCATGAAATGTTCTCCAATCAGGAAGCCCTGGAATCCAGCCGCTTTCAGGGTGACGATCGCAGCGGGATCGTTGATGCCGCTTTCTGCTACTTTCACTTTATCGGCTGGAATTTTTGGCGCCAGTTGACAGGAGCGGTTAAAGTCTACCTCAAAAGTGATCAGGTCACGGTTATTCACACCTACCAGGTGTGTATGTGCCGTTACTTTTTCCAGTTGTGCTTCGCTGTGTACTTCCAGCAATACTTCCAGTCCCAGGTTGTGCGCAAATGCTGCCAGGTATGCTACCTGTGCAGCATCCAGGCATTCTGCGATCAGCAGGATCACGTCTGCACCAATGGCTTTTGCTTCCAGGATCTGGTATTCATCTATCACAAAATCTTTACGCAGAATAGGGATCTGGTTGAAGCTGCGGGCTTGTTGCAGGTCATCGGAGGAGCCACCGAAATATTTCTCATCTGTGAGTACAGATAAGCCGGAGGCGCCATAACGGGTATACGCTGTTGTTACCTGTTGTACCGTTACGTTCCCGTTAATCACTCCTTTTGAAGGAGAGCGGCGTTTGAATTCCGCGATGATACCTGTCTTTTCCGGCTGTTGCAGAAACTGACAGAGTGATAATGCTTCGCGGGCAAATCCGGGAGACTGTTGCAGGTCCGATGCGCTGCGCTGTAACTTGCGGGCAGCTACTTCAATGTGTTTATGAGCAACTATTTCTGCTAAAATATTCTTCATGATAAACGTTCCTACGACTGCAATGCAATCAGTTTTTTAAATGCTGTATGTGCATTGCCCGACTCCAGGGATTCTACCGCGGCGGCGAAACAATCTTCATACGAATTATATTTTCCGAGGCTGTACAGTCCCATTGCAGCGTTGGCAAATACAACGGAATTCTGTGCCCAGGTACCTTCTCCTTTCAGGATCTTCATAAAGATCTTTGCGGCTTCTTCTGTGGTATTACCTCCGTAGATATCTTCCTGGTGTACTTTACGTTTACCCAGCTGTTCCGGGGTCCAGTCCTGTTCACCTTTGTTGGTGATCACTTTGGTATCTGCGGTGAGTGATATTTCATCGTAGCCATCCAGGCTGTGAACAATCACAAACTGTTTGTCTGTTTGCTGGAACAGGTAGTTGTATACCCTTGCCATTTCCAGGCTATATACGCCAATCAGCTGATGTTTGGCCAGCGCCGGGTTTACCAATGGACCCAGCATATTAAAGAACGTACGGATACCAAGCTGACGGCGGATACCGGCAACATGCTTCAGCGCAGGATGAAACAGCGGTGCATGGAGAAAACAAATGCCTGAATCTTCCAGTTCTGTTCTCAGTTTGGCGTCATCACTTTTGAATTTGTAGCCTACCAGCTCCATTACATTGGAAGCACCACTGACAGAAGATACGCCATAGTTACCGTGTTTGGCTACTTTTGCGCCGGCTCCTGCCACCACAAAGCACGACAAGGTAGAAATATTAAAGGTATTTTTTGCATCCCCGCCTGTACCTACGATGTCGAGTACATCATAACCGTTCAGATTTACGGGTACGCAGAGTTCCAGCAGTGCATCACGGAAGCCCAGCAGCTCATCGATGGTGATGCTGCGCATAAGGTATACCGTCATGAAAGCAGCCAGTTCGCTTTCATTATACATGCCTTTGGAGATGCTGATAAGAATATCTTTAGCAGCTTCGCGGCTAAAGGTTTTATGTTCGAAGAGGTAATTAAGAATCTTTTTCATGTTAGCTGTTAGCTTTTAGCAGTTAGCTGTTAGTTAGATGGATGGATGTTTCACTGAAATTGGTTAGGATGAATGGCTGTCATTACAGGCTTAACCAGTTTCTCACAATCTTTTCGCCCTCCGGGGTGAGTACACTTTCCGGATGGAATTGTACACCGCTTACATCATATTTGTTATGCTGTAATGCCATGATAAAACCATCTTCATCTTTGGCGGTGATGGTCAATTCAGCGGGCAGGGTGGATTCATCAATTACCCAGGAGTGATAGCGACCGGCCAGTATTTGCCTGGGCAAACCCTTAAACAGGCGGCCATCTTCCTTAATGATATTTATGTTGGTGGCTACACCGTGATATACTTCTTTCAGGTTAGTGAGCGAAGCACCAAAAGCCTGTCCGATGGCCTGTTGCCCCAAACAAACGCCGAAGATGGATTTGGTGGGTGCATATTCTTTGATGAGTGGCAGTAATAATCCTGCTTCTTCCGGAATACCAGGGCCGGGCGATAAAATTATTTTATCGTAGTCGTTTACTTTTTCCAGTGGAATTTCATCATTGCGTACCACGGTTACTTTACCGTTGATGATTTTTTCCACGAGGTGAACGAGGTTGTATGTAAAAGAGTCGTAGTTATCAAAGACGAGGATGTTCATACTAAATTTTTTGTGCCAGCAGAATGGCTTGTTTTAACGCATTGAGTTTGTTGTTTACTTCCTCCAGTTCAGAAGAAGCCACCGATTTAGCTACCACGCCGGCGCCGGCCTGATAGTACAGCGTATTCATCTTGCTGAGTATGGAGCGGATCATGATGGCGTGGTTAAAGTTGCCGTTGAAACCAACAGCTCCTATACAACCACCGTAGAAGCCACGCGCAGTGGGTTCGTACTGATCAATGATTTCCATGGCGCGGTATTTCGGTGCTCCTGACAGCGTACCTGCCGGGAAAGAAGATGCCAGAAGGGTAAACGGATTCAGCTTCGGATCTACCTTTCCGGTTACTTCGCTGACCAGGTGAATGACGTGGGAATAGAAATGTACCTGTCTGTAAGAAGCTACTTCTACCTCCGTTGCATTTCTGCTAAGATCATTCCGGGCCAGATCCACCAGCATCACGTGTTCCGCGTTTTCTTTCGGATCCTGCAACAGTTTCTCTGCCAGTAATTTATCCTGTGCATCATCTCCGGTACGGCGGAAAGTGCCGGCAATGGGGTGAATGGTAGCTTTACCATCCGTAATCACGATCTGTGCTTCCGGTGAGGAACCCATTAATTTATAATCGCCGTAATCGAAGAAGAAAAGATAAGGAGAGGGGTTGATGGAGCGGAGGGCGCGGTAAACGTTGAATTCATCGCCTTTGAAGGATTGCTGGAAAGCTCTGGAAAGTACTACCTGGAAAACATCTCCGCGGAAGCAGTGTTGTTTGCCTTGTTCTACCATCTGCATATATTCCGCGTCCGTCATATTGCTTTCTTCTTCTCCGGTAGTGGCAAACGGATACCCGGGGGAATCTTTGTGCCGGATGAGTGATTCAAGCAGTTCAAACTCGCTGTCAACGCCTTCTACCTGGTTTTCACAAAGATAGAGTTCATCTTTAAAGTGATTGATCGCTATTACATATTGATAGTAGCGGTAACGCATCAATGGGATGGTATTGTCCGCCTGTTGTTTCTTTTTATTGAATTCAATGGTTTCGAAAAACTGAACGGCGTCGAAGGTGGTGTAGCCGAAGAGGCTCTGCGCCATTGGTACGGGGTGGTTGCCGCTGAAAGAATAGTTGCCGAGAAATTGCTCCATTTCATCCAGTACCTGTTGTTTATTCTTCAGTTCTTTCTTTTCTACGGGCAGGTTGGGATACTTGAATTCAAAGTGTGAGGTAGAGGTAACTTCAATACCTGCAATAGGCTTCACACAAATAAACGAATAACTGTTGTCACTGGCCCTGTAGTCGGTGCTTTCAAGGAGGATAGAACCCGGGAATTTATCGCGCAACCGCAGATATATTCCCACTGGCGTGAAAATGTCTGCCAGCATCTGTTTGGATCTCGTTTTTACTTGGATGGTACGCATGATGTATTGGGTGAAGTGTTTGTTTTATATTAAAATGGGAAGGGCTGAAAAAGCGGAAGGCCCGCTGTGTAACAGCGGGCCTTCCAAATATATTTCTAAACGAAACATGGCACTGTAACACAGATCAGGAATTGATTCCGTGCCACCACCAATGTTTGTTTGTAATGATATTTTGCATAGCGAGACAAATTTGAAACTTTTTTTCAGAAAATGCAAATATTATTTTCCTTTTTTGAAAAGAAAGTTAAAGTACCCCTTTGGTGCTGGGCAACTGCATATTATACGGGTTGCGCTTCACCGCCATTTTGATGGCCTTGGCGAAGGCTTTGAAAATGGCTTCTATCTTATGGTGCTCATTTTCTCCTTCTGCCTTGATGTTCAGGTTGGCTTTTGCGCCATCTGAGAAGGATTTGAAGAAGTGATAGAACATTTCGGTAGGCATCTCCCCTATTTTCTCCCTTTTAAATTCCGCTTCCCATACCAGCCAGTTACGGCCACCAAAGTCAATACCTACCTGGGCCAGGCAATCATCCATGGGCAGGCAGAAACCGTATCTTTCGATACCGCGTTTATCTCCCAGACCTTTGGCGATGGCTTCTCCCAGCGCAATGCCGGTATCCTCAATAGTATGATGTTCGTCTATGTGCAGATCCCCCTTGGCGGTAATATTCAGGTCCATAGCGCCATGGCGGGCAATCTGGTCAAGCATATGATCAAAAAAGCCCAGGCCGGTGTGGATATTGGCTTTGCCGGTACCATCCAGGTTCAGTTCAATGCTGATATCTGTTTCGTTTGTTTTTCGTACATGCCTTACCGTTCTTAATCCCAGTTTCAGGAATTCATAGATACGGTTCCAGTCGGTAGACTCCAGCGCTATTACGGGTTGCAGGGCAGCCACGTCGTCACTGATTTCGGCGGCGCCCAAACCGGCATCTTCCTTGATCCAGATGGCTTTAGCGCCAAGGTTCTTGGCCAATTGTACATCGGTGATACGATCGCCGATAACAAAGGAGTTGGCCAGGTCGTAGCTGCCATCCAGGTATTTGGTGAGCATACCCGTGCGGGGCTTGCGGGTAGGGGCATTATCTGCCGGAAAAGAGCGGTCAATGAATACTTCATCAAACTTTACCCCTTCATTTTCAAATGCCTTCATGATCATCTGCTGGGCAGGCCAGAAGGTATCTTCCGGGAAGGAGGCCGTTCCCAGGCCATCCTGGTTGGTGACCATTACCAGTTCATAATCCAGCTCAGCGGCTATCCGCGCCATATTCACAAATACTTTGGGATAGAACTCCACTTTTTCCAGGCTATCGATCTGGTAGGTTGGCGGTACTTCTTTGATCAGGGTACCATCACGGTCTATAAAGAGAACTCGTTTCATGCAGATACAGGTGTTTCTTTTTTCAGGTTGAAAGATTTCAATACCTCCAGCAGGTGCAGGTTTTCAGCGGGTGTGCCGATGGTGATACGTAAACAGCCCATGCAAAGTTCTACTTTGGAGCGGTCACGCACCACAATACCTTTTTCAATGAGATGATTGTAAATGCCTTTTGCATCCGTGGTTTTCACCAGGATAAAGCTGGCATCGCTGGGGTAGATCTCCAGTACTTCCGGCAGTTGTATCAGTGCAGCAGAGAGCAGATCACGTTCTATCACTATTTCGCGGATCCATTCATTTACCTGGCTCACGTTGTCCAGGGCCTGCAAAGCCAGTTCGCTGGTAGCCTGACTGATATTATAGGGAGGTTTTACTTTATTGAAAGTATTGATGATATCCTCACTGGCGAAAGCCATTCCTATTCGGAGTCCTGCCAGTCCCCATGCTTTGGACATGGTTTGCAGCACTACCAGGTTAGGGTATTCTGTGAGCTCCTGGATAAATGTTTTCTGACGGGAGAAGTTGATATATGCTTCATCTATCACTACAATCCCATCAAAATTATTCAGCAGTAATTCAATATCTGAGCGGTTGATAGAGTTACCGGTAGGGTTGTTGGGAGAACAGATGAAAATGAGTTTGGTATTTCCGTCGATCGCCTGTTGCAGCGCGGGGATATCCAGCTGAAAGTCTTCCGTGAGACTCACTTTGCGGATCACCGCATCGTTGATGTGTGCACTCACTTCATACATGCCATAGGTAGGCGGGCAAAGGACTACATTATCCGTACCCGGGTTGACGAAACAGCGGTAAAGCACATCGATGGCTTCATCGCTGCCATGGCCGATAAAAATGTTTTGTAGCGGTACGCCTTTCACATCGGCCATTTTATATTTAAGCTTCCATTGCAACGGATCGGGGTAGCGGTTATAATTTACCGGCAATGGTGATCCGAAGTTATTTTCATTTGCATCCAGGAAAATGGTCGCCTCTCCTTTAAACTCGTCTCTGGCCGTGGAATACGGTACCAGTCTTTTTATGTTT
The DNA here is from genome assembly GCF_056399985.1 of Chitinophaga sp. 01L420. NCBI lineage: Bacteria > Pseudomonadati > Bacteroidota > Chitinophagia > Chitinophagales > Chitinophagaceae > Chitinophaga > Chitinophaga sp. 01L420. The sequence goes on along the minus strand of NZ_JBFTSK010000013.1, from coordinate 283,874 downwards.
TCCCTTACGAGGGTATCGAGATTGAACATATTAATGAATTATTATTAGTTATTTATGAGCGGGAATTTTCCAGCTGTTGCAATCTTACGGTGACGGCATTTTTATGTGCTTCCAGCCCCTCTGCCGCTGCCATGGCTTCTATAGTAGCGCCAATATGCTGCAGCCCTTCGGGAGAAATCTGCTGGAAAGTAATCTTTTTCACGAAGCTGTCCAGCGATACGCCGCTATATGCCCTGGCATAGCCATTTGTAGGCAGGGTGTGATTGGTACCGGACGCGTAATCGCCTGCACTTTCAGGGGTATAATTTCCCATAAAAACAGATCCGGCATCCGTTACCTTGTCGGCGATATTTTCGGCCCCATTACAGGCTAAAATCAAATGTTCCGGTGCGTAGGCATTCAGCATTTCCATCGCCGTATCCATATCGGCTACCAGGATCATTTTACTGTTTTCCAGTGCTGCTGTAGCAATGCCTTTGCGTGGCAGCTTTTCCAGTTGTGCATTCAGGGCATTGGTAACATCGGTGATCACCTTTTCGCTGGTGGTCACCAGTACTACCTGGCTATCAGGACCATGTTCCGCCTGTGACAGCAGATCTGCGGCCACAAAATCAGGGATACAGCTATCATCCGCCAGCACAGCCACTTCAGAAGGGCCTGCCGGCATGTCGATAGCTACGCCGCTTTTATTGACCAGCTGTTTGGCACAGGTCACGTACTGATTGCCGGGACCAAATATTTTATACACCTGTGGTACTGTTTCGGTACCGTAGGCCATAGCGCCTATGGCTTGCACGCCGCCAATCGTAAATACTTTTTCAATGCCTATCAGCTGCGCCGTGTATAATATGGCGGGATGCAGTGAGGGCGTGCAAAGTACTATCTCTTTACAACCTGCTATCATGGCTGGTATACCCAACATCAGGATAGTAGAAAATAATGGAGCCGAACCACCGGGGATATATAAACCTACTTTTTGAATAGCTACCGGTTTGCGCCAGCATTGTACGCCGGGCATGGTTTCTATCATCTGTACCTTTTCCTGCTGTGCGCGGTGAAAAGTAGTAATATTTTTTGCCGCCTGCTGTATCGCTGCTTTCAGTGCAGGTTCCAGCGTATCTTCTGCTGCCGCAAAAGCAGCGGGTGGTACCTGTATATTTTCCAGCGTCACCTTATCAAATTCGGCTGCAAATTTTTTGATGGCCTGGTCGCCACCGCTGCGTACTTCCTTCAGAATATCGTTCACCTTTTTTTCCAGTGCCGATGTATCCATCACAGGCCGTTGCAACAGGGTATTCCACGTACTTTTATCAGGAAATCTGGTTGTTTGCATCGTTACACAGTTTTTTTAGATCACCATTTTTTCAATGGGCACTACCAGGATACCTTGTGCACCGGCTGCCTTCAGGCTTTCGATGATATCCCAGAAATCATTTTCATTCAGTACAGAGTGAACGGAGCTCCAGCCAGCTTCTGCCAAAGGCAGTACTGTAGGACTTTTCATACCTGGCAGCAATCCAATGATTTCATTCAGTTTATCATTGGGCGCATTGAGCAGGATGTATTTATTATTCTTCGCTTTTTTCACTGCCTGTATGCGGAACAATAATTTATCCAGCAGCAGTTGTTGTTCCGGTTTCAGGTCATGACAAGCCGCCAGCACTGCTTCTGATTTCAGTACGGTTTCTACTTCTTTCAAGCCATTCATGAATAAAGTAGAGCCGCTGCTCACCAGGTCACAGATAGCATCGGCCAAACCAATGCCAGGTGCTATTTCCACCGATCCGCTGATTTCGTGAATTTCCGCAGTGATGCCATTACGTTGCAGGAATTCTTCCACTATCACGGGATAGCTGGTCGCAATTCTTTTGTTGTGCAGGTCTTTCACGGAAGTGTACTCCACTGATTTTTCCACGGCCATCGACAAGCGACATTTTCCGAAGCCCAGCTTCTGAACAATATTTACCTGTTTTTGTTTTTCCAGCACTACATTTTCTCCTACAATTCCAATATCAGCCACACCATCTTCAATGTATTGCGGAATATCATCATCCCGCAGGAAAAACACTTCCAGCGGAAAGTTGGTCGCTTCTGTTTTCAGCTTGTTAACACCGTTGTTGATGTCGATACCGCATTCCTTCAATAATTTGATGGAATCATCGTGCAGGCGGCCGGATTTCTGGATTGCAATTTTCAATTTCATCCTGGGTAAAAATAAAAAGGGGCTTACCTTTCCGGTAAGCCCCTGTTGATGATTTAATATAGTGATATACACATTATCATCCCAGCCTACCGCGTTGGCAAGAAATGGTGGTGATGATGGATATGTATGTTTGTCTTCATAATTCGAGTGCAAAAATAGTAAGTAAAATGAAACATCAAAGGTTTTTTTTGGAATTAACGTGAAATTTAAATATAAGTGCTTATATATAAGTTCTGATATAAATCGTCGTTGACCCGTTATAACACATCAATCCAAAGGCTCTCCATTGCAGTAATATCTGTTCCTTCAAGGTTATCCCTTCCTTTCAATTTGTTCACGTATAAATTGCTTTTCGCGCTCCAACTCTACACGCAATTCTTCTTCCGTAGGTAGCACCAATCTATATTTTGAAGCGAAAAGTTGTTTATTTTCCTCTAACATACTGTACTTAACCAGCGTATGGTCTTTTTCAGCACAAAAGATAATTCCAATAGTTGGATTATCCCCTTCCGTTTTCTTAAGATCTTCAAACATTCGTACATACATATCCATCTGCCCAATATCCTGATGTGTCAACTCATTTATTTTCAGATCGACTAGTACAAAACACTTGAGAATATAATTATAGAAAACCATATCTATGTAAAAAACTTTAGTATCGGTTTTAATCCGATATTGCCTTCCAACAAATGAGAAGCCCTTACCCATTTCCAAAAGAAACGCTTGTAGATTGCTGATAATTGCTGATTCAACATCACTTTCAGAATACCCGACTGGATTTTCTAATCCAAGAAACTCTAAAACATAAGGATTTTTTATCACATCAAAAGAGGATGACTTTTCCATTTTCTCTTGATCCAATAGGGCTTCCCTCTTACTTTGCGTAGAGAGCAGCCGTTCATAATAAAGGGTATTAATATTCCGTTCAAGCTGGCGGTACTCCATGATTGGTCTGCAGTTTCTGTAATATAGTATTGTCTGGCGCTAGGGTTATCAACCCGTAATATAATACGATAATGTGTCCAACTCAATTCGGGGCGCAGTGCGCCCCGAATTGAAAATGTTTGATAAAACTGCCTCATACGGCGTAATTCTCTTTCATCAAACCCTTTTCCAAACTCTTCAATTAACTGCCTGGAAAGTTCTTTTATCAGAAAAACACCATAATCAGCTCTTTCCTGTCCCTGCTGCTCTTCTTCAAAAATACGCTTCCCTATATTCCAATAGGCATCTACCATTGCAGCATTAATAGAATTATTTACTTTCTGTCTTGCTGCCGAAAGCATTTTCTTTATATCTGTTACAAAAGAATTCTTTAGCACGATTAATAGTTATACTTCAAACTTACATGAAATAATCCGATTAAAATTCAACTAATAGAATTCAGCAGGAGTAGGCATCTCAAAGGAAATAAAAATAAATTAACCTGTTATTAAATTATCGCAAAGTCCCATAAATAGTGTAATTCATACGCCCTATTATTTACTTTCCAGTATAACACTAACCGGATACAATCATGTGGGAATATCTTTTAAATTGTACTACGTATTCTCGTCACTTAAAATGTCTGATATTTCACACAAAAAGCGACATTCTGCGTAAGATACGCATACATAATTCCTACTTCATCGACTCCATTACCTTCCCCCCATAAAAAAATCTCACTGCACCTGTTTTAGCAGGGAAAACATACATCTCCCTGATATGCCGTCACTTAGTCCCCATGCGCATTTTCGCCCCTTGCAAACGATCTGTTAATTGATTTCTTTAACTAATAATTTTAGCTTTATTTTGCTAATAATATTAGTATTTATTAAAACGATAGTTATATGGAAGCATTGAAACTGAGAGAGTTGAGTATAACCCTGCCATTCTTTAATACCAGCATCCCCGCAGGGTTCCCCACTCCTGCTCTGGATTACCAGGAAGAAGAAATTGATCTTTCCCGTATCCTGCAGCCCAACCCCGCTACCTCCTTCATTATCAGAGTGAAAGGCGATAGCATGACAGAAGCCAATATCCCCGATGGCTGTATGGCCGTTGTAGACCGTTCTATCCGCCCTTCTACCGGCGATATTATTGTCGCGGCCCTCGATGGGGAATATACCGTAAAACGACTGGTAAAGGCCGGCCGTAACTGGGTATTACACCCGGAAAATGCTTTTTATAAACCCATCATCATAGCAGAAGATGCAGACTTCCAGGTATGGGGCGTAGTAACCGCCGTGATTGTAGATATGCGTAAATAGTGAAATTGAACAGTTATGCATAATCCATTGGCATTATTATCTGTTGCGCTGGTAAAAGCGCTGCTCGAAAATGGTTTTACGTTATTTGTCCGCCAGAGTTATGCGGCAGGAAGAGACCACAACGACATGCACATTCGGGAAATATTCCTGATCACTCCTTATAAAGACATAGGAGAAGCCAACATACATTTTCAGCATATTCGTTTCGATCACCGGAAATATATTTACCAGGCGCATCATCCGGAAGAAATCGAGAAATTGTATAAGGCCGCATCACAGCCACCAGGCTACAAAGTATATGCTTCACTGTTACAGCAGGAAGTATGGAATCCGCCATTGTATATGGACCCGGCGGTGAGAAGATATATTTCTCTCAAAACAAAATGGAGACCCGAACGTAAAGAAGAAGTCAGTGCAGAATTATTCCTGCATTATGGGGAGCTCTATTTTACCCTGAAGTATGGAGCTGAAGAAATAAAAGTACCTTTATCGGAGATAGAATACGACTAAATAATTATGTGTTACGATATCGCTTTTACTGCCAACATAGAGAGCATCTTTAAATATCTGCCACAGCTGCAAGCCAGCGGCGACCTCGATATTCACTTTGATCCTACCTGGCATAAGATCGGGATGTCATACCCCCAATGGCCGGTAATTACCAACAACAATGGATTAAAGCTGGAGAAGTATACCTGGGGTCCTGTACCTAAAATGCTGGACACCATAGAAAAGGTAAAAAGACAACGACAGCTTTTCCTGAATGCCCGCAGCGAAAAAGTACTGGAAAATGGCACCATGTGGAATGCCATCCGGCATCAGCGCTGCCTGGTGCCAGCCACCGGTTTCTTTGAATACCGGCAAATCAGTGGCTGGAAAAATAAAGTAGCCTACTATATCAAATCAAAAGAACAGGATGTTTTTTTCATCGCAGGATTATGGGCACTCTCCAACTCCTGGGATGTGGATAAACCAGGGCGTATCCCTACTTTCACACTACTCACCCGCCACGCTAACCCATTGATGGCCCAAATTCATAATGGCGGCGACAATGCCGGCAGGATGCCGTTGATGCTCACCAATCAACTCGCACAGGAATGGATAAAACCAGGGCTCACGGATACGGATATACGTGAAATACTGCAATATGAATTACCTGCCGGTCAACTGGATTACTGGCCCGTAAATTCTGTGCGCAAGGTAAAGCCCGATGATGCCACCGTTATTGCCCCTGCTGCATATGAAGGCCTGCCAGCTATACAGGTATAAAATGCCGCCACATGGCCCGGGAATAAAGTGTATCTCCCCTTACAGCTACTAACCCTGCTACTAAAACGATCTCCCTGCTTTGCGGGATGGAGGTCCCTATGTTTGCATTTTCCCCACAACATCCGAAAATAACCAGCGGTATCTAGACCTGTGCTCCAAACAAAAACACCGGATATTAAAAGTATTTCCGTCTCGCATTCACCCTTTCCGGGATGTCCGTTGTCTTATCTATACAAAACGCGTACAAATATGAATAAAATAATGAGTAGCGCCTGCTGCCTGTTGCTATTGCTCCTGCTGCGGTTACCGGGCCTGGCACAAGGGTTTGAGATCAGGGGGTACGTAAAGGATGTAAAATATGGTAAGATAAAATTGCTGACCATGGAAGATCAGCAGATCGTACTGGCAGAAGGCGACATCAAGGCACATGCGTTTGTAGTCAGAGGGAAACTGGACTATGCACAACCAATAACCCTCTGCATCAACAATGGCAGTAATACCAATGTATTCCTGGAAAATACTACCTATCAGCTGCAAACAGACTACTTCGGGCTAAATGGCAAGCACTTAAAAGGTGGGAAGCTGAATAAAGAGTATCAGTATTACCTGCAGGATATGACCAACCCATCGAATCCTGATCGCACTGCAGCGTTTTTGACCACCTACCCCAACTCAGCAGTGGGCGCCTTTTTGGCTAATTACTGGGGGAAGTATCCCTATTCCCGTGTAAAATCCTTCCTGGACGCCATGGGACCTGATGCCCGGAAATCCTGGTACGGGAAAAAAGTGGTGCTACGCGAAGACATTATGTCCAGATCGCAACCGGGCCGTGTGGTGCCGGATTTCAAAGCACTGGGTGTGAATGCAGATACCGTGAATTACAATCGCTTTCGCGGAAAAGTGCTGATGATCGACTTCTGGGCCTCCTGGTGTCATCCCTGCCGCATGGAAATACCACATCTCAAAAAAGTATATCAGGCCTATCACGAAAAAGGAGTAGAAATTCTCAGCATCTCCGTTGATGCCGTAGATGCTGCCTGGAAAAAAGCATTAGGACAGGAACAAATGCCATGGCCACAGGCACGTGATCCCAAAGGATTTGATGAAGATGGTTTCCGCAAAATATTTGGATTCGGCTTCGTTCCCTTTGCTGTGCTCATAGGTGCCGATGGTAAAGTAGTGACGGTTTGGGACCGCACAGGAAAATCACTGGAACAATTGCTGGATGAAGCACTGGCACAAACCAAATAAATAAAAAGATCCATGAAATATAGCATCATACTATGGTTGTTCGGATGTTGGAGCCTATCTGCTACTGCACAGCAAACACCACCACGTAAAAGCATACACGATCAGTTAGCTGCCATCCAAAAAATAGTTGCGCAGGCGACACAGGACAGCGGCGCTGCCAGCATAACCGCCGCAAAGTTATTACCGCAACTAAACCCGGACAATGCGCTACTGGCCACACCCGGAAATGATAACAGCATCAACGCCTACCTGGATGGATTTTTCCGGTTACGTAGTATTGCCGGTACTGCAACTGCCTTCGACAGCGGCGTGACTATGCGCCTGAAATACATACTCTACAATGTACAGAATGACCGGGTAAGATGGGCTTACTATCAGCAGGTAGTAGCCAGAAGTATTGCCGAAAATACTGATAACGAAACGATCAGGAATGTAAAAGAAGATCTCGCGTTGATGGTGCCTGCAAAGCAACGGATCAAATACGATTCCCTGTTAAACATCTGGAACAGCCTGCGACAAGGGCAGCCGATACCAGCATTGACCTTGTCGGATGATAACGGCGGACGGCTGGATCTTTCAGCCCCCGGCCAACAGATGTGGGTTATACAAACCTATGCCCCCAATGACACTGCCAGCATGCAGGCATATCGCAGCTTCTGTTCACTCGCGCAAAAGTTTGCTGGCGACAACACCTATACATTCATTGGACTTAATCTGCAAGGTGGATCAGCCCCCGCATCTTCCTTGAAGCAATACCATCTAACAGCCAAAGAACTGCTTACCTTCCGCCGCTTATATGCCCTATCAGGAAATACGCGGACAATGGTGATACGCAATGGCTACTTCCAGATGGCTACTATGCCAGAAGTACCGGAAGAAGGACTGGTGATGCTACTTAAACTTAGCCTGAATATGCACTATCCGGTTGTTCAACACGAAGAATAGCCTTCTGCATTACGAATTACGAATTACGAATTACGGATTTGTGGGGAGACAGTCCACATTATATCTCCTCACAAATCCGTAATTCGTAATTCGTAATTCGTAATTCCCAAAAAGTTACCCCTCCATATAACTACTTTACCAACACACCCACTGGCACTTTACCATCCATATTTCCCAGTGATAATCCCAACAACTGCGCCACCACCGGCGCCACATCAGTCACATTCATTTCTTTCACATGACCGCCGTTATTAATACCGGCACCAAAGGCCACAAAGCCTGTTTGTATCTCCTTAAAGTCAGGGAAATAACCGTGGGTACCTCCTTTGGCAGCTTTTACCAGTTCCCCGGTAACAGCGCCGCCAATGGTTACGCCGGGAGCGGCCGATAATGCCAGCGCCGCATGAGGATTGGCGCCTACCGCATCCAGTTGCTGCCGGTTGGTTACTTTGAATAACTGCTGCTGTTCTGCAGGCAAGGCTTTTAAGATGGCCAGTACTTTATTTTTTGTAGCCACGTCCGCTTCGTCTTTCAGGTGAAGGAAGGCGGCACCACCGGAGCTATGAAACTGTGCTTTCCAATCACCCGTAGCTGCATTATTCAACAGGCCATTTTTTGCCAGTAATATATTGGGAGAAAATGTTTTGCTGATATTCACAAAGCCATGGTCACCGGTAACGATGATAGTAGTACTATCGTATATCCCTGCCCGTTTGATTGATTCTATAATAGTACCCAGCGCCCGGTCTGCTCCTGCTACTGCTTTTCTTACCAGCAATCCGTCCCGCCCCTGCTCATGCTCATAATGATCGGTGCAGGCCAGGTGCAGTGTAGTAAATGCAGGCTTGTAAGTAGTGATCAGGTAAGCCGACATGCGCGCAACATTTTCATCCAGGATCATTTCTTCATCTTCCATCGCAAAATCTTTTACGCCCAGTTTGCCGGTAGCATTGTCCTGTACTTCCTGCCAGAGACGGGCAGGTGTGGATAATTTCGCCATGATATCCCTGCGGTCTTTTTTACCAATAGGCCATACATCCGGGATGTTATAATCAATAGGCGCTCCTACGGTTACCGGCCAGATAACATTGGCGGAAGTTTTCCCTGCCTTGTGTACGGCGTCAAACAACGTAGGCACTTTGATACTGTCGTAATAAAAATACCAGATACCGGTAGCACCCGTTGGCTCAAAAGGCGTGTTGTAGTAAATGCCATGTTTTGCTGGTGTTACACCGGTAATCAGGGACGTATGATTGGGATAGGTAACAGTAGGAAACACACTGTTTACACCGTCTGCATATACTCCTTTCTCTTTCATCATCCGCAGGTTTACCATGCCCCAGGATGCATCTGTATAAAAATCCGGGCGGAAACCATCAATCGTTATCAGTACTACATGACTTGCTTTCTGTGAAAAGGAGGAAAGTCCCATCATCAGCAGCAACGCTATGCCTGCTAATTTTTTCATGCTATAATTATTTAAATGTTAGTCCCATAAAGGATTCTGGTGCAGTTCCGGGTTCAATGACAGGTCATTAAACGGGATAGGATATACGTATTTAAAGTTATCCCATCTCCTGCTGATATTGCTCAGCCAGATCAGGTTGCCGCTGGTACCGCCAGATAATTTTGTCTGATCACCATCAATGAGGAAATAATATACGCCAGGAACTTTTGTCGCGGGTATTTTTTTTACGAAAGAAACATCCGGTTTGCCATCTTCATTTAAATCCATCAACACATCCATGGCAGGCACATATAAACCTACATAAGGACTTATCAGTAATGGACCCAGGCCCCAGCGCATCAGGTCATAAAAGCGAAATCCTTCCATAATCAGCTCAATAGCACGTTCGCGGCGGATTTCCATGAGAATGGGCGTCTCCACACTACCATAAAATTTGGCGGCCAGATAAGGATCAGGAGTTAATGGCATGTCTGCATTTTTCAAACCAGCGCGTTGTCTCAGCAGCTTGATAGTGCCATTCCAGTCTTCTGCAGAAAGTCCCTTGTTGAGCTCTGCTTTGGCTTCTGCTTTATTCAACAGTACTTCTGCATAGCGAATAATCGGAATGGAGTTATTATTTTCTCCCACACCATCCGTAGCTTTGGAGTCCAACGTAAATTTCAGCGGTTGATAACCAGTATAGGTATACGTAAAATCGGGCGGTGCAATTTGTCCGTCACGCTTATAACTACCCATGCGGATCGTTTGCTGCAGGCGCAGATCCCTGTTCTTTACCTCTTCATTAAATGGCAGGTTATCAAAACCGGGTGTATCTGTAAAGCGGCTACCGTCGATATTGAGGTAGGTGTCTGCAAATGTTTTTACTAAGCTGATCCTGTTACCGTAGGTAGCGCTGGTAAAATACCAGTTGGCATCATTAAACACGCGCAAACTTTTATTACACACATAGGCCAGTATTACTTCGTTGACGTTAGGTGTTTCATTAATAAACAGGTTACGGTACTTCATGGCAGGATCGCCGGCAGTGTTTAGGGAGTACTGCCCACCGTTTATCACGGAATCTGCAGCGTTCAATGAAGCCTGCAGCCATTTATTTTCATCTTTCGGCAGCCCCATATCCTTATGGTATTTGCGGAAAGTACCTTCAAATAAACATACCCTGGATTTATAAGCCAATGCCACCCATTTGGTAATCTGCGAACAGGTGATATCTTTTTTAGCACGAATGTTGGCACAGGCGAAATCAAGATCTGCCAGCACGCTGTCCATCACCATTGCGCGCGGGTCGCGGCCTTTATACAACTCCGGATCATTGATCTCCAGGGTTTTGTTGTACCAGGGCACATCGCCAAAACGTTTCACTTTTTCAAAGTAAAACATGGCCCGGAAAAAGCGGGCAAGACCGGCATAATGATTTTTGGCTTCATCCGGAATTTTCGCCTGCCCGTAATGCGCCAGGAAGTAGTTGATATTACGCAGATCTCCCCAGCTCCAACCGCTGGACTGAGTAGACGTAAAAGCACCCGGAATAATATACGTATTCACGTCTTTTCCGGCCATCACATCGCTCATCACATCTCCCCTGATAATACTATTCCCATCAGGTAATATTTTATAGAAAGAAGTAGCATACAGCTGCAAATCGGCCTCTGTATTAAACGCGTTATCAGGACTCAGTTTATCAAATGGTTTCAGGTTCAGATCCTTCTTACAGGATACCATCGCCAGGATCAATAACAGGTAAATACTATTTTTCATCTTAATAAGCATTAATCATTAAAAAGTTACACTCAAACCAACAGTATATGTTTTCAGCATCGGATATGACATCCCGTTGCCGGCGCCAATACCACCGGCATTGTTATTCAGCTCCGGATCGGAGCCTTCAATCACTTCAGGGTCCAACGTTTTCATGATCTTATACATCGGCGACCATGTCCACAGATTTTGTCCTGTGAAGAAAATACGCGCATTTTTCATTTTCACTTTTGATAACCATGCCTGCGGCAGATTATAACCAACCGTCAGATTTTTCAAACGGATATACGCTACATTCTGCACATATTTGGCTTGCTGCACGGTGAGCTCTGCATTGGAGTTGAGTGCAGTATATCCTCTGAAGCGGGGGAAATAAGCATCGCGGTTGGTTTCAGACCAACGCTTATCCATGATATCTTCCGGCATCCAGCTATAAGGGCGGTTGTATTGTCCCCAGAACAGCGAAGCATCTGTTCCCGGCCACCAGTCGCGTTTTCCAATACCCTGGAAGAAAAAGCTCAGGAAGAAATTATTCCAGTTGGCGCTACCGGTAATACCAAAAGCATAGCGTGGTTCAGTGTTACCAATGATCGCCTTATCTCCCGGATGATCCAAAGTGCCTTGTCCTTCGTCTATTTTTCCACTGCCGTCCAGGTCTTTAAAGCGGATATCTCCGGGCATTAATACGTTGGCATTAGATACTTTGATGAAAGACTGATCGACTTTTGAGTTTTTGATTTCATCCTGATTCTGGAAGTATCCATCATTCACAAAACCCCACATATCTCCCACACGCATACCTTCGTAATAAGTATTGATCAGCTTCTTGGGATTATTGAAGCGGGTAATGTAAGACTGGTAATCAGATAATACCACGCCAAAGGAATAGCTGAAAGGTTTGCTGCCAGCTTTAAACTGATCCGTCCAGTTCACCGATAATTCCCATCCTTTTGTTTGCAGATCAGCATAGTTGCCTTTCGGTACACTGGCGCCAAACACAGCAGGAACCGGCAATCCTGTCGTAAACATATTGGTTGTTTTCCGGGTATACTTATCAAAGCTGACTTTCAGACGGCTTTTCAAAAATGACACATCGATACCACCGTTCAGCGTGGTGGATTTTTCCCAGGTAAGTCCGTCAGGAATCACGTTGGGTTGTTGAGTATAGTCCGGTATCACGCCATTGATCGACATCTGCAATTTACTCACCGACATCATTTGCAGGAACTGGTATGGATTAACGTTACCATTCCCCAATGCACCGTAAGATCCTCTTAATTTTAAATCGCTGACCGCATTGGGTGATACGTTCCAGAACTTCTCTTTAGACACCCTCCATCCGGCAGAAGCAGAAGGGAAGAAACCAAACTGCTGCGACTCCGGGAACTTGGACGAACCATCATAGCGACCATTGATTTCCAGCAGGTAACGTTCATCGTAGTTATAGTTCAGGCGGAAGAAACCACCCAGGGTGCGCCACTCATAGCCGCCCCCGGTAAGGGTATAGTTCAGGCCATTCATCAGGGAAAAATCAGGTAAGCTGGTATTGATCATACCGTCATGCTGATAAAACCTGGACTTATATAAAGTGTTTTCATAGTTATAACCCACCAGGAGCTTAAACGTATTTTTAGATACGCGCTGTTCGTAGTCAGCGTAAAAGTTCATACCGGTATAAGTAGTCCGATCGTTTTCTTCATTCATTTTACTTTCGCCACGTAACAATGTTTGGCCGGGCATTTTGCTGTAAGGTACCGGTGTATACAAACGTGTTTCCACACTGGACGTATAAGCATACGTAAAGTCACCGTTTACATGCAGTTTATCATGCAGAAACGAGGTGGTAAAGCGGGAAGTATTTCTCAGCAGCAACTGCGTCTGATCAGAATAGTTATTACCTGTTAAAAAGCTACCAAAAACAATCGCCGCATTTTCTGTTAGCGAGCCATCTGGATTTTTCAGCATGGCTACCGGGAATGCTTCATCAGAAATCCTTCTCCACACCGGCGTATTGCTGGGGTGATTCAGGATAGGAAAAAAGTAAGTGCGTTGGGAGAAGTCAAAATTGTTTTCCAGCTTCAACCAGTCAAATGGCCTTACCGCACCTTTTGCGCGGATATTATACATTTTAAATTTGTCGGGGTTATAACGGAAAATACCATTCTGTGACATGTACCTGCCGGAGAGATAATATTCTGATTTTGCATTGCCACCGGAGGCAGACAACGTTTGTTCTGTAGACGGATTTTTATCAGCGTACAATTCCTGGAACCAATCGGTATTACCGTAGTATACGTAATTGCCGGTAGTGGGATCGATCGCTGTTTTAGGCAGGGAAGGATCATCGTTGCGGCGTTTCAGCTCATCCAGGTAGTCCAGCGAAAAGGGGAATACGCTGTTAGCTTTGGCCGGGTGTGATTTATAATCGTTCCAGGCATAGTAGGCTTCATCAAAGTTTTTGGCCCACTCGTACCCGTTAGTAACGAATTTCGGTTTGATGGTGTGGTCATTCAGTGAGTAGTTGCTGGAGTAAGTCAACTGCGTATTGTTCTTCGCAGGAGTCTTTGTGGTGATGAGCACCACACCGAAGCTACCGCGGGCGCCGTAGATGGCAGCAGAAGCAGCATCTTTCAACACTGATACGCTTTCAATATCGTTGGGGTTTAATAAATTAGGATCACCTGGAACACCATCTATCAGTACCAGGGCACTGCCGCCGGCGCCAATAGATGTGGTGCCCCTTACATTATAGGTGGCACCACGGATAGGTTTTCCATCGGTCATACGAATGTTCAGGTTAGGCAGCACTCCCTGTAATCCCCTGGTAGCGCTGGTCATCGGCCTGTTTTCAAATACTTCTTTTCCTACCTGGTCTACTGCACCGGTAAGATTTACTTTCTTTTGTGTGCCGTAGCCTACTACTACTATTTCACTGAGTGCCGAAGAAGATTCCTTCATTACTACATACAGCGATTGCTCTTTTTGCGGGTCCAGGCTGTTTTTAGTGATCGTTTGCGTCATATATCCCACATAGGCGATCGTGAAAACGAAGGGGCCTTGCTGATGGGAATTATCAAAAATAAAAACACCTTTTGCATCTGTCACGGTAAAGCTTTTAAGACTATCTGCCCCGCTCTTCAGCTGCACGGAAGCGCCTGGAATGGGCTGTCCTTTCTCATCTTCAATTAAACCTTTGATCCATGTTTTCTTTTGTGCCTGTGCAGGCAGCAGGTTGATAAAAGCCATCAGTAACAGCAGGCCGAAAAATTTACAGCCGTACTGAAACGTTGACTGCCGGTTGTTAAGGGGCAAAGCTCCGCCCTTCACTAGCAGGTAGCGATGTGTCATAATGCGCAAATATTTAGTTAGTGATTTTTTTCTATACGGTAACCTGTACGTGTTGATATTATTTTTAAATCGTGCAACATCGACATGCGATGCAACACCTGTGACAATGAATCAGTGTCCCTGATGACGCCGGAAAAAGCGATGTCATCAAATGAGCCGGCATTTCTTGTGATGCTTACATGATATCCCCTGGCTATAGTATCGAGTACACCGGATAACGATACCTGGTCAAATGTGGCGGTAAAGCCGCGCAGGGAGCCAAACGCTATGGCTGGTGTTGTTACTGTTTTATTTGCAGGCGCCTGTAAGCTGGAGGCATTGGTAAGGGTATTATATACCAACTCTTGCCCAGGCAGCAGATAACGCGTTTGTGCATTGGATTTCACCATTACCTTACCGGTATGCAGTACTACTTTTACTTCATGACGAATAGTAGCAATCGTAAAAGAAGTACCCAGTGCGGTGGTAGCTACCCCATGACTCAGTACCGTAAATGGCAGCGGTGCATTTTTTGTGACATTGAAAAATCCTTTTCCTGAAAGCAGGATGGTCCTGTTATGCTGTCCAAATGGTGCAGCAAAGCGTATGGTGGCGCCTTTGTATAAAACTACCTGGGAGCCGTCCACCAGGTTGATTGTTTTTTGCTGTTGGGTATTATTATTAATAACCGTGCTATCCATTTTTACATCCACTACACGGGCCATTGTTTTTCGTACAGGCAGCGACGTTGTTTTAAACATCCACAGCGCACCTGCCGCCAGCAATATTGCTGCGGCCGCTGCCCAGCGAAGATAAATAACATTGTTTTTAGGCTTAATACCCGCCGCAATCAGGGTGTATATATCTTTTCTTTCTGCCGCAGTAAAGGCGGGTGTATCATCGCCGTGTTGTTGTTCATACCAATGATCATATTCCGCCAGCTCTGCATCAGTGGCCGTTCCGTTGAGGTATTTTTCCAGTAAATATTGCAGGCGCGATGGCGTCATTAGTAGGCGTGTTTGCTATACTTATCACTTCAACGACTATTTACCCCCACTCCGTTTTTACAAAAAAAGAGGAATTCATATTTAGTTAACATTGGAAAAGTTGTTTACCATAAATTAACATACAAAGCTTCTCACAGTAAATATCTTTGCCCGCAAAACCACATTCTTATCTACTCCAACAGTCACCATACATGCGACGGCTTATGGCAACAGGCCAGGAAGGGCGATACAAAAGCATTTGAGCAGTTGTATGAATCTACCGTGGTGGCACTAAGCAACCAGGCTTTCCGCATATTGAAAGATCGCGAGCAGGTAAAGGATATTATTCAGGATATTTTTATCAGCTTATATCTCAGGAGAGATGAAATAGCTGCAGATGTGAATATCAACGGTTATCTGAACAATGCTGTAAAATATAAGGTGTCTAATTTATTACGTAATAAATTACTGCAGGAAAATCATCACCAGGCATTGATCAGACAAGCATATCAACAGGAAGTCGTACAACCTGTACAGCTGGAACAACATGAATTAAAGAAACAGATCGCGCGTAGTATTAATACATTGCCACAGAAATGCAGAGAAGTTTTTATGCTTAGTTACTACGGTAATATGGGCTACAAAGCAATTGCACAGGAAATGGGCATCTCTGTAAAAACAGTGGAAAAGCATATGAGTAAGGCTTTACAGGTATTACGCAGAGAACTGAGAGCAGAACATCATGTTGGCATGCTGCTCATTGCGATGTCTGTTTATGCAGGTATATAATTTCCGCAATATGTAGGAAAAAGACCATAAACAGGGGCTACCGGGATTCCCCAACCGGGCTCTTTACCACTATACACATGCTGCTGTACAATGGCGTTCAAACACGCTAATCACTTGTACATCAGGCTTATTAAACCCAACCGCACACCTTGCTGACGGCTTGTTTCCGGCATTGGTATAATGATTGTCTTATATCTAACGAAACTTTTTGGATGAACTCGTCCAAAATATACACAAACCCTAATTACATTTATATGGCACACTTAGAAGTTCAACCCAGGAAAAAAAGTTCCATGTGGATATGGTTGATAATAGGATTATTAATCGTTGCCGTTATTCTTTTCTTCCTCATGCGCAGCAATAATAAAGATCAATCCGTCATTGCTAGTACCGACACCATTGCAAGCACCAGCAAACCTATAGTGGTAGCTGACCCTGACTGGAACAATGTTAACTTCAATGCTCCGGACACACAATATGAAGAAGTAACCGGCAAAGGAATTATAGTAAGAAGTAATGACCAGTATACCATATATAGTCTGGGAGAAAATATTCTTTTCGCCACAGACAAGAGTACACTGGAAGGCGACGCAGACAGCCAGTTAAAACAGATAGCGGCATCTCTTAACAAGCGTTTCCCGCATGCACAGATAGGTGTATATGGACACGCAGACGCTAAAGGTACTTCCGATCATAATTCACAGCTGGCAGCAGAACGTGCAGCAGCCGTAAAAATCTGGCTTATACAGCATGGAGATGTAGCAGAAAATAAAATTTCTGTGCATTCACTGGGCGAAACAAAACCATTGGCCAACAATAATAATGCAGCAGGCAGACAACAGAACCGGAGTGTGGAAATAGTGGCCTTCCCTGGTAAGTAATATTGATTTCATCATCACAAAAATTTATTGCCATGTCTATTACTGAAAATAATCGTTTGGAAGAATTAAGCGGCAGCAACTTTGAAATAGTGCAAGGACAACCAGATATCAGACGCTGGGATGTGGAAGACCTGCAGGGACATAAACTGGGAAGAGTCGAAGATCTGCTGTTTAACCCGCAATCAAGGCGGGTACGTTATCTCGTGATTAACCTCAAAGGAAACAACGTAGGGTTAACAGATCGCAAAGTATTGTTTCCAATAGGGATAGCAGTGCTTCATGAAAAAAATGATACGGTATTACTGCCGGAAATATCTGCCACTCATATTACCGCTTTGCCATTTTACGAAAAAGGGGTAATCGTTACACCCGAAACAGAACAGGATATCCGGAATGTATTTGTAGTTCCGGGCATCAATAATACCAACAGTGATTTTTACGACCATGAGCAATTTAACCAGGACCGGTTTTATGCGCCCAGGTATCCGAAAGATGACCGTGTATAAACACTTGCCTTCATATACATCCATATGTGCTAACCCACATAGAGCAGCCGCCTCCAATTGAGGCGGCTGTTTTTATTTTAAGGTAGTTTTCCGGTGGTATTACACGATGCGGCAGTCACTTTTAGTGCAGCCCGGGTCTGAAAAAAGATGTTTATTTGTGGATAAATAGCCTGGAATGAAACCAATACTAATCTGGTGTTTTCTACTACTTCCTTTCTTTTCCAAGGGACAGGAATTAGTTAACTACAGAGATACCCTACATAATTTTGCGGTGGGAGTACCCAACGGATGGAGCATTTGGAAAAACACCAAAGCACCTGCCATTAAATTTGTGGCGCAGCGGACTTTCGGCGACAGCAGCCAGAAAGCGCCGGAAAACTTCAATGTGAGCATCCTCGAAGAGCCTTCATCCAACGTAGATAACATTGTAAAAAAACTGCTCAACTATACCAGTCATAACCCTTTCTTTAAACTCCTGGACTCTGGCAGTATCGTCAGCAATGGCAAGCGTACCGTGTGGCTGGATGAAATACATATGGAGCCCAATTTACCGGATACCTTTTTTGCCACCCTATTCATCGCCTATAGCGACCAAAAAGCCTACCTGCTGAGTGCCACTACGCTATCGGCGTTTTCAGCCGTTTATGCACCCTTGTTCCACCAGATTGGGAATTCATTACAAACAGGCAGGGCCATGCGAAAAGAACGGCTTAAAATAGCATTTCCAGGTACTACAAAATGGAAGCTGATATCCGATACGGAAGTAGATCATTTTGTGACGCGGCAATACTTACCGGATGATGAAACACCTGAAAAGTGGAGTCAGATGATTTATGCCATGACCATGGAAAATGTGAAGATCAACAACATCGACCAGGCCATCAAAAGCTTCACGGATGCAGCGATCCGAAAATCGGCCAAAGCAAAAATCACCTTGCTGAGTAAAGAGAATCTGCCTGGTCGCCGCCGGGCCCTGTTCAAAATAGAATCACCTGATGATGCAGGTGATACCACCCATGAATCCCAGCTATACTATATTGTACAAGGAACAAAGTCTTTTCATGCCGTATTCATAGCTAAGAAGTCCGCGACCTTATCTCCCGACTATATTAAAACCTGGGGAGATATATTCCGCAAAAGCCAGCCAGTAAACGAATAACAACTGGTGTCCACTGATGAACACCGGCTGTCATCGATTTATGCCGGTAAAGGCAGCTGTTTTGCGCTGGCCGGGCGTCCGGAAAAATGGATACCTACCGCCGCCAAAGCTGTTAACACAATGGCGGTAATATGCGGCATAGCAGTCATCACGTTGCCATGAGTAGCCTGCAGCACCAGGGTCATATCTACAATCGGAATAAAAATACCGGACAGCAATACGATCATCAGCGCCTTCCGCATATTTAACGCAGCCAGCAAAGTGATCACGGTACCTGTAAACAGGTCGCGGATACCTTTTATGTAGTGGAAAGAATAATCTCCGTTTTCATTGAAATGCAGTCCAAATCCAGCCTCTGCCCCTTCCGGTTGTAACAGGAATCTGCAGCCAATAAAAACCAGTGTTAAACCGGATACAATAGTCAGATACTTAAAGAAATTGAAACGTGTCATATGCGATGATTTTATAACACAAATTTCCGCTTCTGAAAATACAATTTCGTTCACCTGGGTTAACTAATGCTTATTTGCCATCCGGCTCCGGATTCTGCTCAGGGATTGTGGCTTTACACCAATAAAAGAGGCGATCATGTATTGCGGAACGCGGTGCTGGATATCCTGGAACAGCTCAAAGAACTCGTGATAGCGTTCTTCCGGCGTACCGGTGTATAAAGAAGTCAGTTGTTTGGATGACTTCACAAAAACATCCTCTATGATCAGTCTGCCCATACGGTCACCTTCTTTTACTGTATCAAACACTTTTTGCAGATTCTCCTTAGAAATCGTCCACAATACAGAAGGCTCCAGCGCAATGATGCTTTTCGTAGAGGGCTGCCGGGAAAGAAAGCTTTCGTAGTTACCCACCCATTCATTTTCGCGGGAAAAATAAAAATGCACATCCTCCCCGTTGTGGGTCATTACATATCCTGCCAGTCCTTTTTCTATAAAGGCCACGTGGCCGGACACTTTTCCTTCCTGCAGGAAATATTCATTTTTTTTCAGCGTTACCCGGTTGAAAAGCGATGGTAAAAGCAATTCTTCTTCCTCAGTCAGCCGGATCAGGTATTTTATTGAATTGACTAATTGTTGGCTCATATTTATAAAAATAAAACATTTACGGAAGCTATCATCAGCAGCAGCGTTTTTATAAAAGTTATGTGTATACCTATTTCGGTTATATATTCACCGGATATTCAGTCAGCCTTACCATCTGCTAGGTGAATAGAAACCGGGCTTCTGATACAGATAGCTTTGGTACAATAAAATTATTGTATCATGAAAAAAACAGTTTATTTATTATTACTGTTATGCCTGCCCTACCTGTTGCCGGCGCAGGATAAGCCGGGCTATTTTACATTGAAACCGGGCGACTGGTTCAATATGCAGACAACGCTGGGCGCGGAAAATGGCCCTTACGCCAGGCAGGAACCATTCATGCTGTTCACCGAACGGTATGTATTGCGGTACCGTCTGCAGCGGCAATTACCCAACGGAAACCAGCAATATAGCATCACCCAGGAAAGGATTATTTTCAATAAACCTCAGAGAGCTACTAATGGCTGGATGGGGTCTGACAGTTATTATCCTGCTTATCAACAGGGGCTGGATAAAAAGCCTCCTAAAGGCACCTTCCACCTGGAAATCAACGCGGCTGGAAAAATCGTGTCGCTGGAAGCAGATAAAAAACAGCCTCCTTTACCAGTGACGCTGGCCGACTATAGTCCACAAACGCGGGTTGGCGTATATGCTACCTCCACCTATTCGCCCATGCAAGTGGAAGAGCTCCGGCCAATGGTACAGGAAGTGCTGGACCACCGCAGTCCGGAAAATAGTGCACCACTACGTATTCCTGGTAATACCGGGCCATATTCACACCTGCTCATTGCTGCCTCTTTTCCGGTGAACGGCAATGTATTGGTAAAAGGTATCCTGAAGCTGGCACGCAACCAGGAAGCGACCATACAGATAGGAGATAGTAGCTACAAAGTGCAGATAAACGGTCAGGGAGTATTCTCCCGCTCATTGCTGCTAAAAGGACCGGAAGCGGGGACTTTTTTTACTGGAAAATATCAAAGTACGCTGTTTCTAAACCCCGGCGATACACTGGAGATCAACACAGCGACTGATACTTCCGTTGTTACTTTAACCGGTAATGCCGCCTGGAGCTGCAAACTGGCCGATGATATTTCCAGTGTCTTCGACATTAATAACAATGGTCTCAGTAATATGAGCTGGTCCCAAAGATTAACGGAAGTCTTTACAAACCAGGAAACAGCCAGTGCTAAATTCAATACCATACTGAAATCGTATGAAGGAAAGGCGACACCCGTCAGCCTTGATTACTATAAAACCGCCTGGAAATATCGTATTGCGGATGACTGGTTGATTTTCCTTTATACACATAACTTCCAGGTAGATAGCTCCCTCAGGCCATTTCAGCAGATACCGGAAATAATCACCAGTGGCATCGATAATATGCCAGTGCTTATGAACCCCTATCCCGGCAACTACTTCTATAAGTATTATTTCGACTGGTTCCTCCTGTATCAAAAAGCACGCATCGGCATATCTGCTGGTGGCGGTATGGAGACATTTTCCTTTTACAGCGATTACTTTGCCCTGCTATCTACGCTAAAAGGCTATCCACTGTATTTTAAACTGGCCAAAGGGCTCCACGAGGAACTGATGGGCAAAAGCTGGACCGCCAACCGGCGGCTGAAGCCTTACTTCGAAGACTTTATCCACAACTGCGACGACAGCAGCTTAACAGCTCCGATCATAAAAGACTGGCAGCTGATGGAACGCTGGGCGCCGGGCAACCGCTTACCTTTCTCCAGGCTGCCACTGGCCAATGGTAAAACCTATGAGATAGACACGAAGGCGGGTAAAACTACCTGCGTGATATTTGAAGATGGCGCTTATTATCAGGATACGGTGCTGACGAGCATTATAAAGGGGCATCCGGAAGTATCATTTGTATTTGCATGGATAAAAGAGTCCTTCTCCAACCTGGAAAGAGCAGGTAAGCTCAGTGCATTTCCCAATGTTACCTGTATTGAACTGGAAAATAACGGTGCTGATAAATATGCGGTATACGGACTAAGCAATAGCAACCAAAGTAACGTGGTCGTACTGGACCAGTGGGGAAGAATTGTGAATGACCACATTCCCACCTCAAATAATGTATGGAAGGAACTGCAGAATGCCATTGATGCCGCGGCAAAAATGCCCCGCTTCTCCACCACACAAAAATCAAATATGATGAACATCATAGGATGGAGCTTCGGCTCCATTCTATTGACGGCTTTAGCCGGCATATGGATTTACCGCGTACGCATACGTAACATCAAAGCAGCGGAAGCCATGAAAACCGCTATCCGCGAGCTGGAAGTAAAGGCCATCCGTTCCCAGATGAATCCCCACTTTATTTTCAATGCCCTTAATTCTATTCAATCGCTGATTAACACTGCCCAATACAAAGCAGCCAATACCTACCTCGTAAAATTTTCGCTGCTATTGAGAAGTGTATTGCATAATGCAGAAAAAAACACCCTGCCGCTCATAGATGAACTGAATACTGTTCGCTTATATTGTGAGCTGGAACAGCTACGCTTTGACTTTTCCTTTGACATGGATACGGCAGAAGAAATTGCCGCCGACCTGGTAGAAATACCCGCTATGGTATTACAACCATTGGTGGAAAACGCTATTATACACGGTATTGCCGCTAAAGGGAAAGCCGGATCACTGCATATCAAAACCGTAAAAAAGGACGCTGCTTTACTAATCTCTGTACACGACAATGGAAACGGGTTTTATCCGGCAGACATTGACAAGGGTACACATAAAAGCATGGGATTAAAACTGGTGCGGGAACGGTTGCAGCTATTCAGCATAACCGGTCAATCCGCCCATCTGCATATTAGTAACGGGAACGGCACTACGGCATTATTAACTATTCCAATTGAAACTGCATGAAAATAACAAGCATCATTGTTGACGATGAAGATAAGAGCCGGGATAACCTCCGTGTACTGCTGGCAGAATACTGTCCGGCTGTAGAGATAGCCGGAGAAGCCAATTCCGCCGCAACTGCATTAAAACTCATTAAGCAACTGGAACCGCAACTCATTTTCCTGGACATTGAAATGCCTGGCGGATCTGGTTTCCAGCTGCTGCAATCCCTTCCGGCCCCCCGAAACTTTGAAGTGATTTTTGTAACGGCCTATGACCATTACGGCATTGCTGCCGTAAAAGCCTGTGCCATTGACTACGTGTTGAAACCTATTGATGCGCTGGAACTATCCGGCGCCGTGGAAAAAGCCATTACACAAATTATTCCCCAGCAGGAAAACAACCGGCTCCGGGAATTAATCGCCAATATAGGCAAGCCTATAGCTGAAAACCGCATCGCCTTCCCCCTGGCAGATAAAATTATTTTTGCTGCACCGGAAGATATTATACGCCTCGAAGCTGCAGGTAACTACACGCATGTATATATCTCCGGGCAAAAAAAAATAATCGTGTGCAAAACACTCAAAGAGTATAACGACCTCCTGGCCGGCCAGCACTTTATACGCACACATCAGTCGCACCTGGTTAACAGCCGCAAAATAACGGCCTGGATAAAAACAGAAGGTGGCGCCATTTCTATGGAAGATGGCAGCCAGGTACCTGTTTCCAGGCAGCGAAAAGAAGAAGTACTTAAACTGCTGATGAAATAGCCACTACCTCGCATCGCTGCTGGTATTACAATCACTTTCCGGCTGATGCACTTTTTTGAATTCCTTTTCGTGAATACTGTTTACAAAAAACACCTTCTCTTCCGGCGAAGAAGTTGAGTACTGAATAGTCCATTCTGCGGTCCCTTTCTTCTGATCCACCCACTTAAATGTGTAGATGGACTCTTTCCCCTTCAGGTGGTAGCCTTCACCCACCGTAGTTATATTAACGATACGGCAGTCATTTACCTCCATGGGCAACACTTCATGAATAGCAGAATCGGTAACCTTCATTTTTCTAAGGTCCAGGGCGCAGGGAACGTATATCACGTATTCGTTGTTAATACGGGTAATCTGTGTCCAGTTGCCAGCATAAGGCTCATCACGGTGGCTGGCATTACAGGCGGCTAACAATAAACATACCGGGGTTAGTACGGATAATAATCTTCTCATTGGATAGTAGGGTCTTGTTTTTTACAATTGACGGCTCAAAAATATCACTTTTCGCCATATTCCCTAATGTGATTATAACTGTGTATTTATTTACGCAACAGGGGCATTCTTTAAATGCTGACAACCAATACTTTTTGAATGGTGCGATGTTTGGACCCCTTATATAAACCTTTTGATCATGACAACACAACCTAAAACACCCGGCCCGCTGCGCGATGATGATCTGCAACCTGATGATATTATTCAGGGTAGACAACAGCCCGTGCCGCCAAAAGGCAACCAGGATGAGCAATCCCGACAAGGAGCAGACGCTTCCGATGAATTACTGGATGAAGAAGACGATGATCTGGAAATAGACGAGTTACTGGAAGAAGAGGATATTACGGATGAGGATATAGACGATGAAAATCCGGAAGAAGGCGACTCGGAAAAAGGCCCCATGAAAGGGTAAAATATTTACGGATGCGGGTACTTGTAGCCCTTTCAGGCGGCTTATACCGGCATCCGTAAATCATTTATTTTTTATAAATCGCAATTTCAATTTTACCATCTTTGGTAACCGCTCCCCTGTACATGCCTTCAGTATTAAAAGACATGGTCATGTTACCTTTCTTATCTAATGCAATCAAACCGCCGTCGCCGCCCATATCGCCTACTTTTTTGATAACAGTATTACCAGCCTGCTGTACACTCAGTCCTTTATACTCCATGAGTGCAGATAAATCATACGCTACCACATTACGGATATAGTACTCACCCCAACCTGTACACGAAATTGCCGCGGTCTGGTTGTTAGCGTAAGTACCGGCACCAATAATAGGTGAATCGCCGATGCGGCCATATTTTTTATCTGTCATACCTCCTGTAGAAGTGGCTGCAGCGAGGTTTCCCTGTTTGTCCAACGCTACGGCCCCTACGGTACCAAATTTATAGTCTTTGTTTTTGATGCCCAGCTTCTCCGGATTCGTATAGGCGTTGGCTTTAGCTGCGGCAATAGAATCCTCGTGCAGTGCTTTTTGCAGATCTCTCCAGCGAGTCTCTGTCCTGAAATAAGAAGGATCCACTATCTCCAGTCCGGCTTCTTTGGCAAATTTTTCTGCGCCGGGGCCTACCATCATCACGTGTTCTGATTTCTCCATCACTGCCCTGGCAGCGCTTACCGGGTTACGTACCGTAGTAACACCTGCTACCGCGCCCGCAGCCCTCGTTTTACCATTCATGATAGCAGCATCCAGTTCGTTGCGGCCTTCATGCGTAAAAACAGCACCCTTACCGGCATTGAAAAGAGAATCATCTTCCAGCACTCTTACAGTAGCCTCTACCGCATCCAGACTGCTACCACCGGATTGCAGCACCTTGTATCCTGTTTCCAGCGCCTGTTTTAAGGAAGCTTTATAAGCAGCTTCTTTTTCCGGTGTCATATTCTTCTGGAGAATAGTGCCAGCCCCACCATGAATCACCAATACATAGGAAGATTTTTCCTGCGCCATCGCTGCTGAGAAAAGATGCATACCCAGCACCAGGAAAAACAAATAACAAAACCTACCTTTCATATCAACGTTTATTAAGAAGTAATCAAATGGCTTTCTTGTTCAGGTGCCCGTTTTCTACCCACCACCAATACCAGGTGCCACCGCTGGCTTTGGCCGGATCAAAATCCGCTACAGAGAAACTACCGTTGCCGGAAGCGCTGGCAGGGATTTCGTATACCTTCAATGCCTGACCGTTATGGTTCCATTGCAGCGGCTGTCCCTTTTCACAAAGTTCAGGTTTTTTCAGACTATCTGTTAAAATGAAACAGGCTTTACTTACGCCAAATACTTTGGCCATGCCCTGCTCATCGATACAAACGGCTGTTTTTTCATCCGGCGCAATTCCCCTCGGAAAGATACCATGATCTCTGATGATACGGCTCATAAAAGTAACGTGTCTGCCTTCGCGGCCACGCTTCAGGTAATGCTGATCGCTGATTACATCCTTCAAATAAGGTGCATGCAGAAAATCGTTGTTATATAGCGTTACCAGTGAGTCGTACGGATTGGCCAGCACGGAATCCGAAACAGCACTACCACCTTCACCGCTGTAGTAAAGACCGCTCAGGATAGCACAGCCAGCGCTGGTACCTCCTACCGGTACTTTCTTCTCCTGCAGCAGGTAATTAATGGCCGCATTTACTTTGGTATTTCGCCATTGGTTCATGTAGCGCGACTGGTCGCCACCTGCAATAAACAACATTTCGGCGTTGCGGATAATGCTGGCAACGGTATCATTATTGGCCAGCTCGCGGCTGGTGATGTTGAGTGTTTCTACGGAATTCACTTTCCCCAGCGAATCGATGTCGTGGTTGTAGCCACCATTCCCCGAGGCGGTGAGGACCACTACATCGCCGCCGCCGCTGCGTGCTATCATCCACTGGAAAGCGCCATCCACATTGCCACCACCGCCAATCAATGCTACGCCACCCTGTACCGGTGTGGTTATATCGGCGGTATCGCCAATGATGCCAATAGATCCCGGCCGACCTGGTACGGTGGGGAGTTGTTTTGTGTGCTGATTACAGGCGCTAAAACATATAGCCGTTGCTGTTATGAATGGAAGAAGAGTGCTTATTTTCATTAGTAGCCTGGATTTTGTTTCATGTTTTTATTCGCTTTCGTTTCTGCATCAGGAATAGGAAATACATATCCTTTCTGACCGGGTTTCAGGAGTACTGCTCCCTGCGCGTTGATCGCATCTGCCGGCTCCCTGGTAACAGACAAACCACGTCTTCTCAGGTCAAATAATCGTTGCCCTTCGAAGGCCAGTTCTTTAAAACGTTCGGTGTAAACAGCGGCAATCAATGCATCTTTATCATTGAAGGTTTGCGGCGTATAGCCGTTGATACGTGCGGCGCGTAAGTCGTTCAGATCGGTGGCGCCATCGGCTACTTTACTTTTCTCTGCCAGGGCTTCAGCTCTGATCAGGTACATTTCACCGGTTCTCAAAAGCTTGATATCTGTGAGTCCGACGTTGCCATCCGGACCAAAATATTTATTAACGATGTACTCCGAAGTGCCATCTCCACGGGTATCATCGAAGAGGATATAGGCACCGTAGCGAACATCATTGGCCTTGTCAAATGTGTTAATTAATTCAAAAGAAGGGGCATAATAAACAACATCGCCATCATAATAGACAGCACCTATAGGATCGTTCACACTGGCTACCTGCTTCAGTTTCCAGATCACCTCTGATTGTTTCGTATCTGTCCAGATGCCTGGAAAATCGGCGGCACTGGCCAGTGGCAGGGCATTAATCGCGGCAGTGGAGTAGGTAATCGCATCATCCCATTTCTTTTCGTACAACGCTACCCGGGCGCGGATTGCAGATACACCGGTCAATGTAATGCGGGAGTTGTCATTCGCATCAGCAGGAATTAAAGTGCTGGCCTGTTGCAGGTCTTTTTCTATAGCAGCCATCACAGCACCAAAAGTGTTGCGGGCTGGAAAGCTAACGATGGAAGTATCCATAAACGGTACGCCCATGGCAGCCGGATCGTATGCTTCCGCATAACTCTGTAATAATTGAAAATGGCAATAAGCGCGCAGTGCTAAAGCTTCGCCGCGGTACCTGTCTTTCAAAACAATATCAGCC
Source organism: Chitinophaga sp. 01L420 (assembly GCF_056399985.1). Taxonomy (NCBI): domain Bacteria; kingdom Pseudomonadati; phylum Bacteroidota; class Chitinophagia; order Chitinophagales; family Chitinophagaceae; genus Chitinophaga; species Chitinophaga sp. 01L420. The sequence continues at coordinate 256,277 of NZ_JBFTSK010000013.1, read as the reverse complement.
CCTTTGGCAGGTACCCTGTTCATAGCTCCCAATACGCGGTTCACCCGGTCTATGGTGATATAATATTCCCCAAAAGAACCGGTGATAGTGGTGCTACCCGGATCTATCTGCCAGCGGTAGGAAGCCACGCCCCTGCCCAGGTTATTTTCATTCGGAAGGGTACATTCATCTGTAAGCAGCGATACGCTATAGATGGTGTTATACGTTAACTCCGAATAAGCTCCCAGCAGCCCACTGTTCAGGTCGGCCACATTGCGGAAGGTTCTTTCCGGATCAATAATACTATCGGTAGGTTGCAGATCCAGTTGCTTGTTGCAGGAAAGAATTAAAAAAGGCAACAGCAACACCAGGTATCTTAAATGACGGATCATCATGAGTTTCTTGTTTTAGAAATTAACATTCAGGCCAAAAGTGTAAGTCCGCGCACTGGGGTAGTCAAACATACCGTCCCCGTCACTATTTTCCGGATCAAAACTTTTCCATTTAGTCCAGGTGTACAGATTCTGCGCCTGTGCAAATACCTGGATACCTTGTACAAACTTTATGTGCCCAAGGATTTCCTTTGGAAAATTGTAGCCAATACTTACGTTCCTTAACCGCAGGTAAGAAGCGTCCTGTATATCTTTTGAAGAGTAATTCCTGCCGGCTGTAATCCTTGGCAGGATGGCGTTATCACCCGGTTTTTTCCAGCGGTCATACAACATCCGTTTGGATTGATTACTACTGGCGAAAGAAGGGTTTTCATTATAGTAATCTTCATTCAGATATCGCATACTCTTATCGGCAAATGTAAACAGCACATTCGCGTAAAATCCTTTCCAGGTGAGGCCGGTATTAAACCCACCGGTGAACGGTGGTATATAAGTACCAAATTCGGCTACGCTTAAAGCAGTTTCATTATAATTGGTTGTTTTATTTCCATTACGATCATAGTAAAGCGGATTACCATTGGCAGGATCCACGCCCGCCCATTTAGGGGCATAGTGAGAACCATATGGCAAGCCCACTCTTACAATCTGGGAAAGTCCCTGGGTGAACTCATTAGCTGCTCCCAGATCCGTAACTACGTTTTTATTATAGGCGAAGTTGACACCTACCGTCCAGCTAAAATTTTTCTGGCGGATCACATCTCCCTGGATATCCATTTCTATTCCCCTGTTACGCATAGAACCGGAGTTGAGAGAGATGGTATAAAACCCGGAAGTAATAGACTGTGGCTGATCTACAAACAGGTTATTGGTTACTTTATTATATACATCACTCACTACACGGATACGATTATTCCATATGCCGAGGTCAAAGCCCACGTTAAATTCTTTAGCGTATTCCCAATCGTAGGCCGCGTTACCGGGTTGATAAGGATAAATGGCCGGGTTGCCACCATACTGATTTGTTTTAAAAGTACGGAAGTAGGAAAAGGGGCCATTACCGGAAAACGGATTGGCAGAAGTACCATAGCTGGCCCTGAAGCGCAGGTTATTCACAAAATCAACATCCTTCAGGAAGTTTTCACGTTTCACTTCCCAGCCAAATCCTACGGAATAAAATCCATGCCACCTGTTATTTACCGGCACCGTAGAAGCACCGTCACGGCGGTAGCTGGCGTTCAGTGTGTACTTTTCATTGAAGGTATAACGACCTACTGCAATGTAGGAAGCCAATGCACTTTTTGTTCTGCCCCCACTCAAGGTTGGCGCAAAGGGAGAACCCGGTGTGATAGCTGCCGGTGTAGCAGGAAATCTTCCATCCAGATCATACCCGGTATAGCCGAAAGCGCGGTAGTTATTTTTGGTGAATTCAAAATAACCGGATACTTCGAAATCATGTTTGTCGATTACTTTAGCATAGGTTAAGCCGGAAGTGCTGACCAGTGTAAAGTTCCGGGTGGTGCCTTCACCGAAACTACCTTTAGCACCATTATCTACTTTATAGCCGGAGTAGGAATCCGGGTTTACATACGCCTCAGACGTTGTCTCTCTGAAGTCCAGTCCCAGTCTTGTTTTTGCAATGAGTCCTTTTGCCAGTTCATAGTTCAGGGAAGTACCGATAATGCTCTTTATCTGATTTTCCTTATTGGAAGTATTCAGCATGGCTTCCAGCGCTTTACTACCTTCGCGTGGATCCAATGTAGGGTATTCATCGCGGTTGTATCGGGTCATCAGGGTACCATCTTTCGCATAAGGATATTCATATGGCATGGCGTAGTATACCGCTGCCAGCGTGTTTTCGCCGCTGCTGGAGGCTTCATTCCGAATGAAAGACGACTCCGTATAGGCGAGACCAATATTAATATTCGCCGTTAATTTTCCCACATTGAAATCCACATTATTTTTCAGGGCGTAACGTTTTAATGCAGATGTTCTGGCAATACCCTGCTGATCAAAGTAATTCACCGAGCTATAAAATCTTACATTATCATTACCTCCGCTGGCGCTCAGCTGTTGTTCCTGGAACTTTCCTGTTTGCAGGAAAATTTTCCTCCAGTTAGTATTCATGTTGCCCAGGCTATCGATAATACGGTCTGCTTCCTGTTTCTCTGCGGGCGTTTTAGTAGCATAGTCAGGATTTTTGGGAGAATAATCCCAACCAGGTCCATTACTTTCACCGGTCTCCAGCCCCACTTCCTCCTGGAATTGCAGGATTTCTTTCGAATTCATCATCTCGTATTTCGGCGTAGTCATATTGGAAAAGCCGTATTGCGATTTATAGGAGATGGCTACTTTTCCGGACTGTCCTTTTTTAGTGGTGATGACGATGACGCCGTTGGAACCGCGTGATCCGTACAATGCTTTAGCTGAAGCATCTTTCAGGACAGTTACGGAGGCAATATCTTCCGGGTTGATGCCCTGGAATACCCCGGCTTCTATTGGGATACCATCCATTACATATAATGCGGAAGAGTTACCGTTAATGGTACCTACTCCTCTTATGGTTACTTTGGCGCTGCTGCCGGGCTGTCCGGAGCCGGCGGCTACTACCATGCCGGGTACACGTCCCTGCAGGATCTGGTCGAAGCTACCCATGGGTACCTGTGTAATTTTATCCGAGCCTACTACGCCGGAGGCGGCGGTAGACTTATCCCTCGCATAATTCGTATAACCGGTAACCGTTACTGCGTTCAGTGTCTTGATATCTTCAATGAGTGTGATATTGATTTCGCGGCTGCTGCTGATCGCTACTTCCTGGCTCACATATCCTATCAGGGAGAACTGCAGCGATGTTGCCTTGTCGGGTGCCGTTAGTTGATAGGTACCATCTACTTTGGTGAGTGTGCCCGCAGTAGTGCCGGTAGCTCTTACCGTAACACCGGGCAGGGGCAGGTTATCTATTCCCCTGACGGTACCGGTGATGGTGATATTATCCGCCACTGTTGTAGCAGTGGTGGTTTGGGCGTATACCACTACCAGGCCATCTTCCTTCAGCGTATAGGCGAGGTTGGTACCGGAAAATGCCTGTATGAGCACGGCATCGAGCGTAGCATCTTTTGCGGCCACCGTCACTTTTTTATTTTCCGGCAGTGTTTTATCATGAAACACAAATCGGTAAGCCGTTTGATGCTCCAGTGTTTTCAGCAATTGTTTTATACTTGTTTCTTTTACCTGCAGGGTAATCGTTTCCTGCGCAAAACAAATAGCCTGCACCTGAAGGCAGGTCAAAAAAAGAAAGATTGTCAATTTCATAGTGAGCAGCAGTTTGCCGGCGGGAACAGGTTTCCCCTTCCATTCCAGGAATACAAGTTTTAACATACCTTTGATGTTGGTTTAGTAAATGATCAATCCCGACATTTTCTGACCTTTTTCCGGGGAAGTGTTCCAGCACTTCCCCTTCTTTATTTTTGGCTGATGTACGATTCTTTATTTGCTGATAATAATTTTTCCGTTCTGCATTTTAAAGCTAAAGGGATAAGATAACTGCAAAGCATCCAGTGCTTTGAGTATTGTTTCGCTTTCGAAGGTGCCGGAATAACGGTATTCTTTCACTTCTTCATCTGCAAATACCACCGGGATACCGTACCACTTCTCCAGCTTCGCTGCGATCACTTCCAGGGGTTCATTTTCGATTTCCAGACGATTTCTTACCCAGGCTATTTCTTTGGCTTTGTGGTCCACCGGATCTGCATTCAATGGCGCTATGGCAAAAGGTTTGGTTATATCTGTTGTTAATTTCTGATTTGGTTGCAATACAATTTTCTGTTCGGGATGGTTGACCAGCGTAACTTCTACTTTCCCTTTAAATAAAGCAGTTTCCGTTTGGCGATGATGATAGGCGCTTACATTAAAAACGGTGCCCAATACTTTGATATCTACGGCAGCAGTATGTACGATAAATGGATGCCGGGCATTTTGTGTTACATCGAAGAAGGCCTCCCCGGTGAGGGTGAGCTGCCTGTTTTCCCGGTTAAATCCGGGAGACAACTGTACGGTACTATTCTCCCGTAAAACAATAGAGGAGCCATCCGACAGTACCACCGTTTTCCGGGGTTCTTTACCGGCATTGATCACCACCGCTTCTTTCGGGTGAACCTTATGCTGATAAAAAAGTGCCATACCACCCGCCAACAGCAACATTCCTCCTATCACAGCGGCATACTTCCACATGCGCGGGAAGCGCCTGTGGACAATATCCTGCCCGGATTCCTTGCCCAGTGCCTGTTGCAGCAGATCATACCGTGCAATCCCATCTTCCAGATGTTTCAGTTGCTCTAACCGGCTGCCCTGCCTGGCAGACAACAACGCCACAATACTGCGGGCTTCCGCTACTGCTTCCTGCTTTTCAGGATGCTGGCGCAGCCAGTCTTTCCAGAACAACACATCCTTATCATGTTCTTCCAGGCAATAGCGCTGAAAAGATTCATCACATGCAAAATCGATGACTTCGTATTCCTGGAAATTCATGTAGGTAATGCCTTTGATTATACAGACGGCAGAATGCGTCGTTTTTCCTAAGGATTTTTTAACTTTTTTTCCGGGAGATGGAAAGCTGCTTATTTCAGCATTTTCCTGAGTGCCTTGATAGCATCATAAATGGTATTGTAGGCCGTTTTCACGGTTTGGGAAGTTTGGGCGGCTATTTGTTCATAGGTCAGGCCTTCAAAGAATTTCAATCGCACCAGTTCAATCTGCCTGGGGGTTAATGCTTTCATGGCCAGTTGCAGGCGATGTTTCAGTTCTTCATCCTGTTGTACCTGGATAATGATTTCTTCATAAGATAATTCACTTTCCGCGTCTTTATCCGTTGCCCGGTGAATGGCGGCATGGATCCTGGACTGGTAGGCCAGCTGGTCCAACAGTTGTCTTTTGAGGGCGGTAAATAAATAAGCAGGTACGTTGGTAACAGGGCGCAGGCTTTGGTGCCGGCTCCACAACTGTAAAAACAACTGTGTGATGCAGTCTTTTACCAGTTCATCGCTGCCACATATTTTCAATCCAAATCTCAGCAGATGTGAATAAGTGTTGTTATACAACGCAAACAACGCCTGTTTATCGCCGTTCCTCAGGCGTTCCCAATAAGTGCTATTGTCTTCTTCATAAGACATACAATATCATATACCGGATGCTTTACCGGAATCACCTGTTGACTCCGCGCATCCTCCGGTTAAGATACTGCGAAAAATCATTAATGCTGCATTTCGTTCAGATCCCCAGCATAACCCGCTCTTTCTCCAGCTCCGCCTCTTCGTGGGAGGAAGAGGGCATATCTGTTATTTCCGTTAGCAGCAACGTATATCCCAGTAACAGCACAATCAATAATACCTGGTAACGCAACACAATAGGCGCTGCCAGCACGCTGAAAGCAAAATTGATGAAGATAAATGTCCAGCATAACAGCAAGGCGATATTAAACTTCCGGCTGGACTTGCGGATACCTTTCCTGATCAGGTAGCGAATGGTTTCTTCCAGGAACAGTAAATGACAAATAACGATTAATGAAGGAAATAATGCCATGAGCGTGCTTTGCAGGTCGTTGTACTTGCTTTCTGGTTTTTCCGTTTTCCCATCCTTAAAAAAAGCACTCACATTTTTCAGGTCTGAACCCATATAAGGGCGATTATAAGCATTCAATACCTCCGGCTCAGGGAGTATATACAGCATGGCATTTTCCCGCAAATAGTAATGAAAGAAATCAGCCGGATACTTTTTGATCATATACGCTCCGTAACTCCTGAACAGTGGCGCCAGTGCAGCCCAGGCGGTATAAGCGTCCTTATCTTTATTAATTGTCCAGTAGTTCCGTAGCATAGACTTCTGCGGTCCTATATTATCCCACATAAATACAGATCCTTCAAACACATGCTTCTTCCTTTCACTTCTCCTCAGGCTATCACAATAGGTATACACCAGCTTATGCATGACCGCGAACTTCGGCGGTACATCCGTTGAATCCAACTTCCGGTACTGTAACATGTACATGGAATTATTCATCATCTGCCATCCGCTGAAAACTGAAAACTCCCGCACCCCGGCATGTTCATAAGAGCGCTGCCGGATAAACAACACAAAAGATGCTATCAGCACCATAGGCAGCAAAATAGCCGCTGCCTTCTGCCACACCTTATACCGGGACAATAATATAGGGATCAGCGCCACAAACGGATAAAACATGGCATTATAACGAATCGTGAAAGCCAGTCCCAGCACCACACCATGCAACACCAGTATTAAAGTAGTGGGCTTATGCAGCATCCATAGCAGCAGCGTTATCCACGTAAGCCCCAGCGACAGGAATACCGCATCAGAGATGAAGTAGTTGCTCAGAAAAGGAAATAACGGGTTAATGAGCAGAAAGGCATAGAACCCATACCGGAAGTAGCTATCCGGATGAAAAATATATACAATACTGAAATAAAAGAAGAAAGCACTTGTTTCCAGCAGGGTTAACTGCAGCACTGCCAGCGCCGTTTCAGAATGCGACACCTGGTGGAATAGCCACAGGAACTTGGAGTAGCCGATAGGCCATATGTTATGATCCAGGTTCTGCAGGGCCGTTTGCATATAAGAGCCGGTATCTGAAGTAAAATCCAGGTAGGGAAAAAAATGTTTGAATATAACCATCTTGATAACAGCTGTAGTTACGGCGATAGCCAATAGCAGGCGATTACGGCGATCGGCGAAAATAAAGGCGCCGAAGCTGTTGGCAGGCGTATTAGCGGGCAGGGGGGGTGATAAAAACATAGTTTAACTTTTATATTTGATCCGACCGGCAGGATCTATGGTTTGTGCCTTAATGAGGGTGTTTGATTCAGGGTTGTACTGCGTGTACAAGTATAGGAGAAGCGACTGAAACAGCAATTCAGTGGAAGATGAAAGTATGGCTATCAAGGATTTACTGCAATTTTTTGGAAGAAAATGGGGTAAAAATTTGGTATTTATCAGAAAAGTTCTACTTTTGCGGTCCTGATTTACTATTGCCGAATAGTATAACGGTAGTACGACAGACTCTGACTCTGTTTGTCTTGGTTCGAATCCAGGTTCGGCAACAAAAATGAAAACGCTGCAAAAATATTGGCTACCAATAGTTTGCAGCGTTTTCATTTTTAGCCCGTATCGCTATCCTGATTATTTATTTCCTTTGCAGAAATTGCCTCCATTCCAACCTTTCTATACCATGAAAAATACAATCCTCACTTTAAAAATCATTGCTATTCCTGTTGGATATGCGATTTTCTTACGCATCGTTTTTAACATTGATGAATGGACGAAGATACTCTCTATAATGTCCCTCTCTTTCCTGCTGTTCATACCTTTCGCAGTAGGAGCCATTACTATCATATTGTCTCCCAAAGAAAAAAGATTCGGAATTATCGGATGTGATGGAACGAATTAAGACGAAGTCGGATGTGGCTAAAAAATAGCACGTATTCGGACCTTCAACAACCGAGCATTACTTTGAGGTGGATCGCTTTGAATCATCTCTTATTTTTCGGAAATTTCTGAAAAGTCATCAATCGAATCGCCTACCTAGATGGTCTTAGGACCATTTTACGGTTCTGCGAGGAAGAAAATATCCTTTTATGCAATTAGGATTACGTATGCAAATCTGAATATGTGTTTTATCGTTAAAACCAGCACCATCGTACAATGGATCGCCTTCAAAGAAAACTCCTTTAACAGCGTCAAATGGCTTAAATCTAGAAAGGTTAATTAGTATGTGAATATTCTTAATTACGGCACAATCTAACCTTCTTACTATTTTATCCTTCGAATTTGTATCATGTCCAGGGTTAGTATTGGCGGGAAGTTCGATACCACCCGAATCAGCTGATTTTTTCAAATTTTCAAATGAAAACTTTGCAAGATCTATCCATTTCTTATCAGATAGATCCAGACAATTCCCTAAACTGAAAACTGCTCCTAATACTGCCGGCTTTTTTATTTTGATGTTTGGGGGCGGGTTGGTTGCATAATCCCAGGCACGTTCGTAATTATTTTGCCAAAAATATATTCCGTCTCCCAACCAATCCCAGTCGTTCGTGCTTGGTCTAAGTGATGTTTTACCTAATACAACTTTATCTCTTACCTCTTCTTCACATCCATGAAAACCAATCATTAATCCGGGATCGGATGAATAAATAAAACTAGAATGATTCATTGTAAATAAAGTGATTGGGGATTAACTATTTATTATTTAGCAACTTTTGGTGAAGCCGCTTTCTTTGCAACCGCTTTAGTGGCAGTTTTCTTAACCTTAGGAACAAACAGGTCTCTTATTCCAAGGTCATCAATCAGCTTGCTCGCATATTCTGGAGAAGCAGCTATATCAGCTCTCTGTTTAACAAGAGCGTCTTTAATTTGCTTATATAAGAAAACTGAATTCATACAGCAAAATTATGCCTTTTATGCATTACTTGTTGGCAACTATTGATCTAATTTTATCGTTACTGAAATTGTAATTATCATTCACAGGTTTTCAATAACAGATTTTTTTACATGTTGCCATTATAATAGCAGGAAAATATAGTGTAAGCTATCATTTAGCAAAAAAAGAGTAGCCGGAAATCTACTCCATCCTCTCCAATACCTTCTCCACCTCCGCCTCATCACTCCTGATAAGTAGGAAATTCAAATCAGGAGAAACATTTGAGTATGCTTAGGTTTTCCCGGTTGTATGATGACGATCATCTTTTTGTTTAAGTGTCTCCTATACACTTGTATATTATCAGCCTAATATGTTTATATTTATGCTAATGCCTTCGACACGTTATGCTAAAAAGAACTATACTGATCTCACTGTTAATGTCGTTGCTGTTGTATGCCAATGCCCAGGAGTTTTCCTCCCTGAATGTAAACAATGGCCTTTCCAACAACCAGGTCAACTGCATCTTCAAAGATAGCCGCGGATTTATGTGGTTTGGCACCATGAGTGGCCTTAACCGGTACGATGGCTTCACCTGCAGAATATTCCGGCATAATGCGGCTGATCCGACTTCTATCTCTGATGATTATGTATACGCGATTACAGCTGCTCCGGGAAACATGCTGTATATCCGCACCCGCAATGGAGATGTGCTGTATGATCCGGTAAAAGAACAGTTTTCAGATGCCGGCGCCTGGCTGAAAAGCAAAGGGCTTCCGGTAACAGGTATTACCTGCACCCAGCAAGCCGACAGCTCCTTCTGGATAGGCTACCAGGATGGTAACATATATCGTATCAATGAAAAAAAGAAGGGGACTGTCAGCCGTATCCTCCATCATGCCGGCGTAGCGGTAGCCGATATTACGAAAACAGCCGCCAACCGTCTCGGAGTCCTTTACCTGAATGGTGAATTAGATATGCTGGATATCAACACCAGCCAGCTGCTGACACACTCCGATGCCATTACCCGTTTCGTAGATAATAAACCGATATCATTCCGGCTGTTTACAGATGCACAGCAGGACATGTGGGTATACATGCCAGGCAGTGATTTCGGCGTCATATATATCAATAGCAAAAATGGCGCGGTACGGCGGTTATCATCAAAAAACAGTGCTTTAAATAATGATATCGTCAACAGCATCGTTCAGGATGAAAAAGGACAGATCTGGATTGGAACCGACCACGGCGGCATCAATGTACTGGACAAAGAAAACTTTACGATTTATTACCTGCAGAAAAGAGAAGAAGATGTGAAAAGCGTGGCGGAAAACGCCATCTACGCTTTATATAAGGATGATAGGGGCATTATCTGGTGCGGCACCTATAAAAGAGGGGTTAGCTACTATGCCGAAAACATGATGAAATTTGACCTCTACGTGCATAAATATGCAGATGCACATAGCCTGAGTTATAATGATGTAAACTGTTTTGCGGAAGACCGGAACGGCAACATATGGATAGGTTCTAATGGCGCCGGATTAATTTATTTCGACCGGCACGCTAACACCTTTACGCGAATGACACATCAACCCCTCAACAACAATAGCATTAGTAATTATGTAATCTTAAGTCTTTATGTGGACGATGATAACAGCTTGTGGATCGGATATTATTTCGGGGGGCTCGACAACTACCGTAATGGTACCTTCACACATTATCGTACCGATACCACCAGCAAGAGCCTAGGCAGTAAAACCGTCTGGAAGATTTTCAAAGACAAACAACAAAACTTCTGGATAGGCACGCTGGGTGGTGGTCTCGACAGATTTGACCGGTCTACAGGTACCTTCTACCATAACAATGTAAACATACCCAACTCCGTACATTCCAACTTTATCACCGATCTGACAGAAGATACAAAAGGAAATCTCTGGATATCAACCGCCTATGGTATCGATGTACTGGACAAAGCAAAAGGAGTGTATATACACTACCTCCGCGAGACTCATCAACTGAGCAACGACAACACCAGCTCCCTGCTCTGCGACAGCCGCGGTATCATGTGGGTAGGCACCCGCGACGGGCTGAATGCCTATAACCCGGAGAAACAGCAGTTCATCAATTTCCGCATGCAGGATGGCTTACCCGATAATAATATTATTTCCCTGCTGGAAGATAATGATCATCATCTCTGGGTAAGTACCTCCAACGGGTTAAGTAAAATAATAGTACAATCCGATCCCAAAGGTACCATTAGCATCAGCTGTCATAATTATGATGAAAAAGATGGCCTGCAGGGGAATGCCTTTAATATAAACGCTGCGCTCAAGCTAAAATCCGGCGAATTATTATTTGGCGGAGCAGATGGCTTCAACATCCTGGATCCGGCTAAAGTAAAACAGATCAGACACGAGCCTCCTATCGTATTTACCAGTCTGCAGCTCTTTAACCGTACCATTGCGGTGAATGAAAAACGGAACAACCATGTGATATTACCAGCTGCCATGCCTGAAATACGTGAAATTGTGTTGCGCCACAATGAAAATGATTTCTCCATTGATTTTGCTGCACTCGATTTTACCAACACTGATAAAAACAGGTATACCTATACTTATAAACTGGAAGGCTTTAATAAAGAATGGCAAACTACCGATGGAAAGTCGCGGCGTATCACTTATACCAATATCAACCCCGGCGACTATACGCTGTTACTGAAAGCGGTAAACGATGACAACACCCAACCCTGGAAAGGCATATCACTGCGTATCCGCATATTACCTCCTTTCTGGGCAACTCCGCTGGCCTATGTAGGCTATGTACTGCTCATTGCTGCCATCTTGTTGTTGTTGAGAAAGATTGTATTACAACGCGCACAACGTCGCTTTGCATTACAGCAGGAACGGAGAGAAGCCCGGCAGCTGCATGAATTGGACATGCTGAAGATCAAACTTTTCACGAACCTCAGCCATGAATTCAGGACGCCGGTATCCCTGATACTGGCGCCACTGGAAGAAGTGATCTCCCACGAAGAAGATCATAACTTCCGCCATAAATTATACCTGATACGCCGTAATGCCAAAAGGCTGCTCTACCTGGCCAACCAGCTGATGGATTTCCGGAAGATGGAAATGCAGGAACTGAAGTTAAATCCAGCCGCCGGCGACATCATTGGCTTCATCAGGGAGGTAGTATATTCTTTTACAGACCTGGCAGAACGCAAACAGGTGGAGTTCTTTTTTCATGCAGACAATGAAACATTGTATACCAGTTTTGACCATGATAAAATAGAACGGATTCTTTATAACCTGCTTTCCAATGCTTTCAAGTTCACGCTGGCAGGAGGCGCCGTTAAAGTATTCACCAGCTTCACCACCACAGGTGAACAGGCCCTGCTGGAAATTAAAGTAGCAGATACCGGTATAGGCATCCCGCCGGAGAGGCATGAAAAAATTTTCGAACAGTTTTTCCATAGCGATTCTCCGGGAGGATTTGTCAACCAGGGCAGTGGTATTGGGCTGGCCATTACCAAAGAATTTGTAAAACTCTGCAAGGGCACCATCGTGGTAAACAGTGAAGTGAATAAAGGCACCTGCTTTACCTTACACCTGCCATTTGAAATACTACCAGTGGCAATTCAACCTGCAATGGAAGAAATGGCCGAAATAACAGAAACGGGCCCCTTGGATATATATGAACAGCCGCAGCAGGAATCGGTACTTCGGGAAGCTCCTTCCGTATTCAAGAAAGAAGAAAAGCAAACCATCCTGCTGGTAGAAGACAATGACGACTTCCGTTTTTATCTGAAAGAAAACATGAAGGCGTATTACCATATTATAGAAGCACCAGACGGATTGACCGGCTGGCAAAAAACACTATCCGCCCACCCGGACCTGGTGGTGAGTGATGTAAACATGCCGGTGATGAATGGCATCGCCTTATGCACAAAGATCAAAAGCGATAACCGTACCCGGCAGATCCCTGTCATATTATTAACGGCTATGACGGGCGAAGAAGAACAACTCCGCGGTCTGGAAAAAGGCGCCGATGATTATATTGTAAAGCCTGTGAGGTTTGAGATTATGCTGTCGAGGGTGCGCAACCTGCTGACACGCAGGGCGCCCGCCAAACAAATGATGATGCTACCCCCTCCTGCCGTTACCGGTGCCGTATTATCTGCTGATGAAAAGTTTATGCAGAAAGCGCTGGAAATTGTGGAAAAGAATCTTTCTAACACAGGCTTCTCTGTGGAAGAACTCAGCAGAGAACTATTTATGAACAGGGTATCCGTTTACCGCCGCATTTATGCCATCACCGGACAACCACCTATAGAATTTATCCGGGGTGTACGCTTACAACGCGCCGCTTATTTGCTTACCCAAACGGAAATGAATATAACAGAGGTGGTTCCTATGGGTATGGTTAACGATCACCTGCTGTGCCTTTGCCATTACAGCAAAAGCACAAAATCCACCTCCATCAGGAAAAAAAGTTACCGGCACGGTAACCGCTCATGAATCAGGACAACCTGTTCCCGGCGCATCCGTCATCTTTAAAGGCAGCAACACCGGCGTAGCCACAGACCAATATGGCAAGTTTAGCATCGCTGCTGCCCCAGGTCAGGTATTAGTCTTTACCTCTATTGGCTTTACCGCCAAAGAGATAAAAGTAGGCGACGCCATCACGTTGAACGTAGTACTGAATGAAACCCGTAGTGCCCTGCAGGATGTAGTGGTAGTAGGTTATGGTACCATGAAGAAAACAGATCAGAGCAGCGCGCAGGTATCCATTTCTTCCGCAGACATCAACAAAACAATCAACACCACCCTGGATCAGGCTTTACAAGGCCGCGCAGCGGGTGTATACGTTACACAAAACTCAGGGCAACCCGGAGGTGGCATCTCCGTCAATATCCGCGGAGTTAACTCCATTGGTAACACCAACGAACCCTTGTATGTCATTGACGGAGTGCAGATACAGCCTGCCAACGTTTCCTACGGTGCTACCAGCTCCGTTAATCCACTCGCGGGTATTAACCCTTCAGACATTGAGTCCATGGAAGTATTACAGGGACCTTCCGCTACAGCTGTTTACGGTTCCCGTGCAACTAACGGTGTAATCCTGGTCACCACCAAAAGAGGTCAGCAAGGATTGAAAGTGGGATACAACTATCTCTATACTGCCCAGGAAAAACCAGATCCAATCAAAACCATGAGCCTGCAGCAATTTGCCATCATGAACAACGAAATTGCTACGCTCCTGAACCGCACGCCCACCGCAGAATTCAAAAACCCTTCGGTGCTTGGCGCTGGCACCAACTGGCAGGAGGCCCTCTTCAAAGTATCGCCGCTGCAAAAGCATCAGATCACTGTCAGCAATGGTACCAAAACGACCAATTATTATATGGCAGGTGAATATTTCAGTCAGCAGGGTGTGGCTACCGGATCTGACTTCAACAGATATTCCTTCCGGCTGAACCTGGACAACAAAGCTTTTGACTGGCTTAAATTAAGTACCTCTCTCAACTTCTACCAGACAAAAGAAAAACTGGCTTCTACCAGTGAAGATGTGATCCGCAATGCGATCAACCTGGCACCTAATATCCCGGTAAAAAATGCCGATGGCTCCTGGGGCGGCGCTACAGAAAATGAGTATGGCAGCAATGCAAAGTTTGCCCCGCTGAATCCTTTGGCGATCGCAAGTCTTATTAGCAACGACTACAAGAGAACAGGTGGTTTGGGCGGCCTCAGTGCAGAAATCAATATTCTCCCGGGCCTTACTTTCCGTACCAGCTTTAACGGCAACTTCGAATATGCAGATGGCGCCAAATTTACGCCCACCTATCAGCTGGGATATAATTCCAATGAAAATGCCAGCATGAGTATCAGTACCAACAAAAACTTCTACTGGAACCTGAATGAACTGGTACAATACAATAAAACAATTAAGAAACACAGCTTCAGTGTGATGGCGAGCCATGAAGCACAGGCCTGGAACTACCAGAGCTATAGTGCTACCCGCATCGGCTTTGCCAGCAACGAAATCCCCTCCATTAACCTCGGTAATGCCCAGGGACAAACCACCGGTAGTGGTAAAGGTTCCGGCGCGCTGGAATCATATCTCGGACGTGTTAATTACGTGTATAACGACAAATACATTCTCCAACTGGCGGGTCGGGCCGATGCATCTTCCATCTTCGGCACTAACAACCAGTGGGCATACTTCCCTTCTATATCTGCCGCCTGGCGTATTACCAGTGAGCCGTTCATGAAAAATGTTCCCTTCATCAATGACCTGAAAATACGCGCGGAATATGGTACTACCGGCAGCACCGGTAGCGGCGGCCAATACTCCAGTCTGGGTGCAGTGACCACTCCCTGGGGAAACGGATATAAATCCAACGTATACGGTAACGCTGATATCAAATGGGAATCTACTACCACAAAAAATATTGGATTTAATCTCAGCATACTGGATAACAGGATACAACTGGAAGCTGACTACTATATCAAAAAAACAAACAATCTGCTGCTGCTAAATCCACTGCCGGCTTATATGGGAACCCAGGGAGAAGGTGCTATTACTCCTCCTACGGTGAACATCGGCACCTTGCAGAACAAAGGTTTCGGCATCACATTGAATACCGTAAACATAAAGAGCAGCAGTGGTTTTGTATGGAGAACCAACTTCAACGTATCCTCTTTCAAAACAAAAATCACCGAATTCTATTCAGATGCAGCCGTGGTTACCCGTTCTGCATGGTATATGAATAACTTCAGTGCACGTGCTACTGTAGGTCAGGCGCCCTGGCTGTTTTACGGCTACGTAGCAGATGGCTTGTTCACCTCCGTAGATGAAATTAACAAAAGTGCAGTCCCTGCAAAAGCCGATGGCAGCAGGCTGGATGTTGTCAAAGATGGCGGCGTATGGGTAGGTGATATTAAATATAAAGACCTGAACGGGGATGGCATCATCGACTCCCGCGATCAGACCAATATCGGCAACCCATGGCCCAAGCTCACTTTCGGTATGTCTAACACCTTTTCCTATAAAGGATTTGATCTTAACATCCTGATCACCGGCACACAAGGCAACGACATCTACAACTACCTGCGCTATGAAAATCTGAATCCCAATAATATCAACCTGGGACGCAACCTGCTGGTGGAAGCATTTGACTATGCACGTGTAACCGGCGATGGAACAAAAGCTTCCCTCCAGAATCCTGGTACCACCGTACCAAGAATTACCGGTACGGATGTAAATGGCAATGGCAACCGCTTCACCAACCTCTTTGTAGAAGATGGTTCCTATATCAGGATCAAAAATATTCAGCTGGGATACACCCTGCCTGCGTCTCTCATCAAACAACAACCGGTGATCAAAGCAGTGCGCTTATCCATCGGCGTACAGAACCTGGCCACCTTTACCAAATACAAAGGCTATGACCCGGAAGTAGGTGCTTCTCTTGGTAAAGAAGTGCAGCTAAACAGCCAGTTCTATGGCGTGGATGCCGGCCGCTATCCTTTAACCAGGATGTATTCTGCCAGCGTAGGTGTTGATTTTTAATGCAGTAAAAAAATTACAATGAACAATCATTTTTATAAAAGATACCTGACCGCTTTCACATTATTGGTTGTCCTGGGCAGCTGCAGTAAGAGCTTCTTAAACAGACCCCCGGAAGACGCCATTGTGGATGTTAATTTCTACCAGACCTCCGACCAGGTAATGGCTGGCACCGCACCGTTGTATGGCATCGTATGGTTTGCATATAACGATAAAGCAGCCAATGGCCTCGGTGATGGAAGAGCCGGTGTGCTCATGTCGGGCTCCTACCAGGTGGATAACATCCGGATGCAGACCACAGACATTACACCCGAAGTATACAGTTCCTGGACGGCTTTCTTCAACGTGGTAGCGCAGTCCAATATGGCGATTAACAACATCACCAAATACACGGCAGCATCAGTACCTGCCAATGTAAAAAATGCCGCCATTGCTGAAGGACGTTTCATGCGCGGACTGGCCTATTCCTACCTGGTACAAAACTGGGGGCCGGTACCGGTAATCGAGGATAACTATAAGCTGGTAACAGATACCTCCGTTACTCGCAATACAGTGGAAACGGTATGGGGATTTATTATCCGGGAGATGCGTTTTGCTGCCGCCAATTTGCCTGCTACACCTATACAGAAAGGCCGTCTCACGAAATGGTCCGCAGAAGGTATGCTTGCAAAAATATACCTCACCCGCGCAGGCCTTAGCAGCTCTATGACACGCAAACAGGCAGATCTGGATAGCGCCAAATGGTTTGCCAACGATGTCATTGTCAACAGTGGTGCTTCGTTGCTAAACAATTATGAAGACTTATTTCTCACAAAAAATAATAATAATTCCGAAAGCCTGTTTTCCCTGCAATGGAAATATGATGGCGACTGGGGCACACAAAACAGTGTGCAGGCATTTCTCGCCTACGGCTCTGAAATCACCGGCTTTGCCGATGGCTGGGGAGCGGATCTCGGCGCTTCACTGGACCAGTTAAGGTTATATTCTCCCAATGACAAAAGACGTAAAGGTACCTTTATGTTCCCCGGCGACCACTATTCCTACATCCATCAGTCAGTGGATGACCCTAATAATCCCGGTAAAAAGATCATACAGGAATTACAGGTGCCCTGGAATTTTAACGGCACTGACAGGTACAACACACGCGCCTGGGTCAAAAAATATGTAGTAGGCAGACCAGAAGATAATGATGGCAAAGTAACCCAACAGCATACGGAAATTAATACCTATATGCTGCGACTCGCAGATGTATACCTGATGTATGCAGAAACTATACTAGGCAATGCTGCCAGCACTTCAGACGGAGAAGCACTGAAATATTTCAACGCGGTCCGCAAACGCGCCGGACTGGGTGATAAAACAAGCATCACCTGGGATGATATTTATAAAGAAAGAAGACTGGAGCTGGCAATGGAAGGTCAGGCATGGTACGATATCTTACGCCTGCATTATTACAATCCGCAAAAAGCCATTGCCTTGCTCAATGCCCAGGATAAAGGCACCTACCGGATTGTGCCTAATACGGCCACCAATGCCACCAGCTGGACCATTAACTCCGACACACCCGCTTTCTACCCTGTTACCGAAAGCAACTTCCTGTTACCTTATCCCGCGGCTGAATTATCAGCGGCACCCAATCTCAGGAAACCACCGGTGCCTTATTCCTATTAATCTTCAAAAAGTACACGTATGACGAACTATCATCTTAACTCATATAAAAAACACGGCGGACTAATTACAGGAATGCTGGCAGTAATATTATGCCTGCTCATTTCCTGTTCTAAAAACAATGAACTGTCCGGTCCCCCGGTGATCACCAAAGTAACACTGCTGGATTCTGCCCTGCAGGACAGTGCTTTTACCAAAGCATTACCAGGCACCCTCATCCTGATCACCGGTCAAAACCTGGGTGGCGTAGTCAGCATCACTTTCAACGGCATGAGTGCCTACGCAAATCCTACCTATAATACCAATACACACATCATCCTCAGTATTCCGGGCAATGCTCCCACAGAGGCCACCGATCCGAAAGTACCTAACCAGATAAAAGTTACCACTACGCATGGTGAAGTCGCCTACTCTTTTGTGTTAGATATACCCCCACCGGCTATTGCATCTATCTCCAATGAAAATGCGTTGACCGGTGATTCACTGATCATATATGGCTCCAGCCTGTTCCTGATAGATAAGATCATACTTCCGGGGGGTAGAGAAATCACTTCGTTTGTAGCCGATGCCAGCGGCACAAGAGTAGGACTTATCATGCCCAACCTTGGCTCCGATACCGGCCGGCTGGTGATACAAGCCAAATACGGCAAGGCGATGTCTGACGGACCGCTGAATGATCATGCCAGCGGTGATGTGATCAGCAATTTAACCAACGATGGAGAAACCGGTGAAACACCTGTATTCAACTGGGCCTGGTGGGGAGCCAACAGAACCAGCGATGCCACTCTTTTTCCCGGCACCAGGGGCGCATATCTTCAGAATATCTTCGGAGGTGTAGGCGCTAATGACGGCGGATGGTGGAATGGTAATCGCTCCGGTAACTTCAATGATGTAGCCATGTTTTCCGCAGATGTACTGACAAAAGAAGCATCGCAGTACGCGCTGAAATTTGAAATCAATACCAAAGAACCATGGACCGCAGGCATCAACGTGCTTCGCTTCAATGATAAATATTGCTTCCGCTATCAGCCCTGGTTAACGGCTACCAACAAATCGTTCGATACCAATAACAAATGGCAGACCGTTACTGTTAAACTATCAGACTTTAAGCTCACTGCCGATGGCATTGAAGGTACCGGCGCCAACGCTGCTGTTATGGGCGACCTCCTGAAAGCCGATGCGAAAGTAACATTCGGCTATCGTATCATTACTGAAGCTGCAGGCGTAGAAGTATACAATACAGCCTATGATAATTTCAGAATCGTTAAAATAAAATAATTCTCAAGTAGGTCAATTCAGCCGGGCGTCCATCATGTGATGCCCGGTATTTCAACGACCGAACAATCTGATCAGATGAAAAAAGCAAATGATATGGTACGGATATGCCTGTTGCTCTTCGCCCTGGGCGCATGTGGTAAAAAGTCTTCCACCCCAACAGGCGAGGGCAATAAACCCGACACCGCTGTTACGGTAGTCACACCACCAGACCCCGCCACCGCCGCCACAGAAGGCTTTTTTAAAGATGGATGGATCGCAAAAAAGTTTACTGCGCCCCCATTTACCGAAACGGCTGCTCCTGCGGATGTGAATACTACTGTGACTGTAGACGCCTCTACGATTATTACGAAAATTTCGCCTGCACTATTTGGCAACAATAGTAATTTATATATGACGCAGATGGTGACGGAACCTACGTTAATAGGACACATCACCAAATTGCATCCCGGCATTATCCGTTTTCCCGGTGGCAATCTGAGTAGTGTATATTTCTGGAATGGTACACCGGGTAATCCGCCAACGGATGCTCCTGTCAACATTCCTGACATGAATGGCACGATGACGAATGCTGGCTATTGGTATGGCCGCAATAACGATGGCTGGACACTGTCGCTGGACAACTACTACCGGATGCTGCAACAAACCAACAACGAAGGCATCATTACACTGAACTATGGATATGCCCGGTATGGCAACAGCAACAACCCTGTAGCTGCTGCTGCACATCTTGCTGCTGATTGGGTACGTTACGATAATGGCCGCACCAGGTATTGGGAAATAGGCAACGAAAGCAACGGTACCTGGCAGGCAGGCTATCGTATTGATCTATCGCAAAACAAAGACGGACAACCACTGCTGATCACGGGCGATCTGTATGGTCGCCACGCAAAAGTATTTATCGACTCCCTGCGCAAAGCAGCTACTGAAATTGGTAAAACCATTTTCATTGGCGTACAACTCCTGGAACAGGAACCAGCGTCATGGGCTACGGCTACCGACAAAAGCTGGAACAGTGGCGTATTGCAGCAGTCCGGCAATGCGGCCGACTTCTATATTGTACACAGCTATTATACTCCCTTTAATACCAACTCCACGCCTTCGGAAATTCTGGCCACCGCCAGCACAGTCACTAAAATAATTTACAATCATGTAAATACTTCCGTACAGGCCGCCGGCGTAACACAAAGACCTATTGCACTAACAGAATGGAATATTTTCGCTACCGGATCCAAACAAATGGTATCACAGGTAGCCGGTATACATGCAGTGCTGGTATTGGAGGAACTGATGAAAAATAAATTCGGGATGGCCAGTCGCTGGGATCTTGCTAATGCCTGGGATAATGGAAATGATCACGGTCTTTTTAGTGATGGCGCCGCCGCTTCGGGCGAACAACGCTGGGAACCAAGACCTGCATTCTATTACCTGTATTTCCTTCAGAAGACATTGGGCGACAGAGCCATCAATGCTACGTCTACAGATACCAGTGTCATATCTTATGCTTCTACCTTCAGTTCCGGAGAAATATCTGCTGTGCTGGTGAATAAAGGCAACCTCCAAAAGAATGTACAGCTGAAATTTAAAAACTTCAATGCAGGCAGCAGATACTACTGGTACACGCTCTCCGGCGGTGAAGGTGTTAGCGGATTTGGCCGCAAGGTATTGGTAAACGACAACGGGCCTGCCGGTACTGCTGGTGGTCCTCAAAATTATGATGCCGTAAAAGCCAATGCGGCTGGCACGCAGGGAGGTATTAAAGTAGCTTTGCCTCCTATGTCGGTAGTATATGTTGTGATTGATAAAAAATAACCGTCGTTTATGAAAAGTTGGACAGAGAGCATTATTCAACAATGGAAAATAGAAAGCATTAAACTGAACAAAGGTGCGTTGATAGAAATGATCATGGAGACAGAAAATGCATTAGGCTTTAGATTTCCCGGAGATTTTATGGAGTTATATCTACAAGTGGATGGATTTGCGGATATGGCCGTACCTGGCAGCATGTACTCTATATGGCCTATTCACAGGATATTGGCATCCTACCGCAAAAATGGAAACAAGAATTTCATCGGCTTCTCTGACACTGCGATAAACGGTTATACTATCGGCTTCCTGAAAAACAAAACCGGCATATTCAAAGATACAGATCAGCAACATCCCATAGCGTTGTCGTTTAAAGAGGGGATACTGCTGATTAATAAAGATTCTCAATTGTTGTACTGATATTGCACGATTTACTGGTGTGAGATAGTAGTACAGGAACAACTGCACACCTATATCACACCGGCAAATCAGTGTCTCTTAACACATAACTGGTGCTTCTTCCTCCAGCCGGTTCTTTAACCAACACCTCGTTTTGCAATAAATCATTTATGTCCCTGAGTGCTGTATCTGATGAGCATTTAGCTATCTTTGCCCATTTAGCATTCGTTAGTTTTCCGGTGAATCCATCTAATAATTTATTGAGCATCATTTTTTGCCGCTCATTAAATGAATGGCTTTTATATTGATCCCAGAATTTTGCCTTTCCCATTACAATAGACAACGTTTCATCGCTGGCCACTAATGCTCTACCCAAACAATTAAGGAACCATTCCAGCCAGCCCGTAATGTCCAGGTTGCCTTTTTGTGTCTTTTCTAAAATATTATAATAGGCATTTCTCTCTTTCCGTATCTGTGCCGACATACTATAAAAACGTAGGCTACTCTTATCAGAACGGGCAAGTTCCATATCAGTAATCGCTCTTGCTATACGTCCATTGCCATCATCGAAAGGATGTATCGTAACAAACCATAAATGAGCGATCGCGGCTCTAATGACTGTATCCGTATTATCTGATGTATTAAACCACTTAACAAATGCTTTCATTTCCTTTGAAAGTACATCGGCGTCAGGTGCCTGGTAGTGTACCTTTTCTCGACCTATATGACCCGATACTACTTGCATAGGGGCGTTTTTAGGATTATTCCGCCATGTTCCGCTAGCAATTTTACGTATTCCACTTTGGTCTGCAGGGAAAAGTGATGTATGCCAGTTGAAAAGCCTTTTTTCTGTAAGCGCCTTTTCATAGTGTTGCGTAGCATCCAACATCATTTCTACAATTCCTTCCACATCTCTATCAGCGGGAATTAATCCAGGAGTGTCTATTCCAAGATGTTTAGCAATAGATGATCGTACCTGATCTGTATTAAGTAGCTCCCCCTCAATCTCACTGGATTTTAGCACATCGAGTGTAAGTGTTTCAAGCGAAGCCTCCGTTTGTAAGTCGAATCCAAGTCCCTCCATATAACCAAGTAACCGTCCCTGACGATGGCGCACATCTGCCAATAACTCCATCAGTTTTTCCTGGTTCCATTTAAAGTCAGGCCATCGCTCTAATTGATGTATATAGCTACTCATTCACCGCATCTTTTGCGGTGAATATACCGTTTTTTCACCGCAACTTGAGCCTTATTCACCGCAAAACATGCGGCGAATAGCTGAATTATTCACCGCATTTTAATAATACTACTATCTATAACACTAATTATCAAATAATTAAAGCTATTTCTAAAAAAATGAACCATTTCCGTTTCACTGCACCAACCCATTGTTTTTTCCCGGATGCCTAAAAGTCTAATACAATAAAGAATCAAACCCAAATGCAACACCTCATAGTAGGTATCATATAACGCTATCATTTCTTTCAAAAATCAAAACAAGCTAGTTGCCCTTTGCCCAGATGCCATGTTCAGTTATCACAAAAAATGTACAACAAAAAATATCTGAAAAAAACTTCATTCCGGCAGTTTTCTGTAATTTAACGTATGCGCTTACTAACCCTTTGCATTCTCTACATGTTTATTTCCGCTACCTCCCTGGCTCAAACAGCCTCTCCGGAGATACTCGGCCACCTCGCCACTGATAAAATCAGGGAAGCCTCCGGTATTGCTTCCAGCGTACCTTTAAAAGGCTGCTACTGGACCCATAACGACAGCGGCAATAAACCGGAAGTATACCTGCTCAACAACAAAGGGGCACTCATCTCTACCATTAAACTGGATGGTGTCAGTAACCGCGATTGGGAAGATATTGCGGAAGGCATTGGACCGGTCAAAGGCAAGTCATATGTATATGTAGGCGATATTGGCGATAATAGTGGCGTCCGGAAACATATCCGCATTTACCGTTTCCCTGAGCCGGAAAAATTACCTGCAGCATACGAAACCATCACGCCCGATGTGCTGACGCTCAAATTCCCTAATGGCGCGCGTGATGCGGAGTCGCTGATGATTGATCCTATTAGTAAACAAATTTATATCGTCAGCAAAAGAGAAAAAGAAGTGAGTCTGTATAAAACAACACAACTTTTCTTCAAAGACGGCGATAAAGTTGTGCTGGAAAAACTCATCAAACTGCCTTATTCCTGGGTTACTTCCGGAGATATTTCGAAAGATGGCCACCATATAGTTATCAAAACTTTAAGCACCATTTATTACTGGCATCGCAACAGCAATGAAAGTGTGGAAGAAGCCATGGCAAAACCTGCCAAAGAACTGCCCTATGTTGCAGAAAAGCAGGGGGAAGGCGTCACCATTACACCAGCTAATGACGGCTACGTGACCATCAGCGAAGGTAAAAATGCACCCATCTATTTTTACAAATGGAAATTTTAATAGCTTTTAGTAAATGCAGCGAAGACCAACATATATTGATCTTCGCTGCATTTACTAAAAGCTAAAAGCTAATGGCTAAAAGCTAAACCACCATTGCTGCTATCGCATTTCAGTAACAACTCCTATACTTGTATAGTGCGAGCAGCCATCATGATCTGCTGCTAACCCAAAAAAATATATACACCCTCAAAACAGGTAAGTCCTTCATCGGAAATACCTGCATAAAACCATTTTGCTATGCCAACGTTTAACAGGTTCCACCATCTTTATGCGCGTGGGATGCCACTCCAACACTTCATCTCAGACAATTAGGTAACCACAACATGCTCTCCTCAGAAATCATTTATTCAACAACCTCATTCGCTCATGCAAAAGAAAGCTATCATCATTGGCGCTGGCCCTGCCGGGCTGACTGCTGCCTATGAATTACTACAGCGCACCAGTATCCTACCTGTAGTGCTGGAAAAAAGTACCGACATCGGCGGCATTTCCAAAACAGTCAACTACAAAGGTAACCGCATCGATATTGGAGGACATCGGTTCTTCTCCAAATCCGATCGCGTAATGGACTGGTGGATGAACATGATGCCGCTGGATAAAGAAGCCGCGGAAATATTTTCTATCAGCTACCAGTCAAAAACCAGAGAAGTAAAAGCTCCCCGCAACAACAGTAACAACACCGACACCCTGATAGCCCCTAACCCGGACCTGATTATGCTGGTGAGACAACGCCTCTCGCGTATTTATTTCCTCAAAAGATTCTTTACCTATCCCATCCAGTTATCCATTGACACCCTGCGTAAACTGGGATTTACCACTACTATCAGCATCATGTTCTCTTACCTGTGGGCACAGATTTTTCCAAGAAAAAATGAAAAATCCCTGGAAGATTTTATGATTAACCGTTTCGGTAAAACCCTGTATCACCTCTTCTTTAAAGACTATACCGAAAAAGTATGGGGCATTTCCTGTAGCTCCATTTCTGCAGAATGGGGCGCACAACGAATCAAAGGTATTTCCATCGGCAAAGCGATTTCACATGCCGTAAAATCAGCCGTAGCCGCCGGCAAACCCAAAGACCTCAAACAAAAAAATGTTGAAACCAGCCTGATTGAACAATTCCTCTATCCCAAACATGGCCCGGGTCAGCTTTGGGAAGAAGTAGCTCACCAGGTCATCAACAAAGGCGGCACAGTACTCATGCAGCACGACGTGAAAAAAATTCACTCATCCGGCAACCAGATCACTGCCATTGATGTATTAGACCGCACAACCGGCGAAGTGGTCACATTGGAAGGTGATTATTTCTTTTCTACCATGCCCATCAAAGAACTGGTAGCCGACATGGAAACCGATGTACCCGCCAATGTCAGAGAAATTGCGGCAGGACTGCATTATCGTGACTTCATCACCATCGGTATCTTACTAAAAAATCTCAGCTTCGAAGATAAAAAAACAGGCCAGTATAAACCACTGGAACTGAAAGATACCTGGATCTATATACAGGAAAAAGATGTGAAAGTAGGACGCCTCCAGCTCTTTAATAACTGGAGCCCCTATATGGTGAAAGACCCGGATACCACCTGGGTAGGCATGGAATACTTCTGTAATAAAGGAGATGATTTCTGGGAACTGTCCGATGAAGAAATCCGGCAAACGGCCATCACAGAACTCTGCAAAATAGGCCTGGCGCAACAGTCAGATGTACTGGACGCCACCGTACTCAGAATGGAAAAAACATACCCGGCATACTGGGGTACCTACGAACGTTTTGAGGAACTGAAAACTTATATTGATTCTTTCGAAAACCTGTTCCTCGTAGGCCGCAACGGCATGCACAAATATAACAACTCCGATCACTCTATGCTCACGGCCATGGTTGCGGTAGACAATATCTCAAATGGTATTGTTACCAAATCCAATATCTGGTCTATCAACACAGAGCAGGAATATCATGAGGAAAAAAAATAACCCATTAATTCATTTGGAAATTTTGTTTTGAAAGACGGACTTCAAAACAAAATTTCCAAATAAAAAATCAACTTACCGCTGCTCGTTAAATGATAAGCGGGTAAATGTATGTTTTACAAGCGGAAAGCTTAATGCGGAAAGCAAAAAGCCTTACGCCCCCAGTAACAACTGAATCATATCCTGTAACATTAATTCAGCGTCATGATTCTGGATCATGAAATTGCTGAAAATGATATGGCCGTTCTGATCTATCAGGTAATTGGTAGGCGCGCCGTTTACCGGGAGATTGTGGCGGTTTGCTTCCACATCTTTCAAAGGTGTAAAGCTATATCCACTGGTTTTTATAAACGGGATTACATATGCATCCTGTTCCGCTACAACATTTACCCCCACATAAGAAACTGGTTTTTCTTTAAAATTTTTCAACACGCTTTCAAAGTGAGGAAATTCGCCCCGGCAAGGTCCACAGCCCGGGAACCAGAAAGTAAGCAATACTACTTTTCCTTTGTAATCGTTCATGGTCACTTTGCCAGGGGTCAGATAAGCATCGAAGTTAAACGAGGCGTCCTTTGCTGCGCTGGTCAGCTTTTGCCGAATATCTGTATACACAGTAGCTTCCGGCTTACCTGCTTTTTCACCATAAGCCATCAGTGCTTCCTTTAGTGATCTGGCTGGCGTTTTCACATAATACTTTAACAACGTATCATATGCCTGTTGTGCATTGCCGCTCTGTGCAGCTACCTTAGCTCTCAGCAACGCCAGTAATTCCGGTTGTTTACCCCATTTTTTTACTTTTACAGCGGCAAGTATCGTGGAGGCATCTGCCGCTTTATTTTCGTCCAGCAGTTTTTGTATCTGTACAAACTGTGTGGCCAGTTGTACATCTTTTTCATAGTCGGCTTTGGTTTCGGCTTCCAGTCCCGGCAGCTTTGCCTGATCTGCGGCCAGTAGCAACGCAGCATCGGGGTTATCTGCCAGTAAAACATCAAAGTATTCGGACATGGCATAACCCGACCAGCTGAATTTTGTTGCCGGAAAATCTTTGCGTAGCCGTTCGTAGATAGCCAGTTTTTGTTGCCTGTCAGCAGTACGGAATGCCAGCCAGTATAACGACTGTGCGCTGCGCTGACTTTCAGGGAACTTCTTTACCAGCTCATTACTCGTCTCTACATATTTTTCAGGATCACTGCTTTCAAAAGAGTAGGCATAGGAAGAGAGATAATCCGCATTATCGGGTTCCGCGGCTACAGCTTTGGCCAGGTATTCATTTGATTTTTTAAAGTCGCCCCAACGTTCTGCATCTATGGCTAACTCCGCCCAGGCCACCGCCAGTTTCGGATCCAGCGCTACTGCTTTCAGCAGGAAAGGCTTTGCCGCCGGGCTTTCCAGGTTCGTATAAAACTTACCATACCCGTAAGCCACCGCCGCTACTTTTGGATATTTCTGTATCCATACCTGGTATTGTTTTACAACCGCGGCACTGTCTTTATAACTGCCTTGCAGATAAGCCTCATGTGCCTCGATATTATCAGGATGTGCATTAATGACTGTACGCAGGCTATCTTTATTCTTTGTCGACTGTGCCGCCAAACACACCGGCAGCACCAGCAGCGCCCCGCCTGCCAGCAGGTATTTACTTAGTTGATTAAACGTGATTTTCATATAGTTGGTTTTGGATAATTATAGTATGATATTAATTCCATCCAGGATTTTGTTCCAGTACTTTTCCGGCCGGATACCGCTGTAAAATGGATTGCGGAATAGGGAAATAATACATTTTCGGATCGAAATAGCGTTTCTCCAGCGGTGCAGTAACATAGGTTCTAACACCATTTGTTTCGCCAATTTTTATTGCGGTGATGTTGGCACCAATCATCGTAGCACCGGTAGCCCATCTTCTGATATCGTTCCAGCGCTGTCCTTCAAAGGCCAGCTCTACGGTGCGTTCCTGTACATACGCATCCCAGGTTAATTGCCCTGCAGCAATATCCGGCATGTTCACTCTTTTACGTAACAGGTTGATGTAGGTGCGGGCTTCTTCCGGATTACTCAATTTCAACTGGCATTCTGCATAGTTCAGGTAAATCTCCCCTAAACGCAGCATAATACAATTCTGGTAATTGGTATTATTACCATAGAAAGCATAAGCCGGATTCAGAAATTTACGCAGCATATAACCTGTGTGGGTGGTAGCAAAGGTAGACGGATTAATAGCGGAACCCAGTTTCATATCCATGTTGGTATTCATCCAGTTCGTACCATCATACATGATGCTGGCGTGAAAGCGCGGATCCCGACTGTTATAGGGATGTGCCGGATCAAATAAATCAGATTGATTCCAGGACTTACCATCTGTCATCAGGTACTGATCTACCAGATTTTGGGTAGGACATTCTACCACACTGCCAAAGCCGGTAAAATAAGAAGAGTTATCATACTGGTCGAGCACATGTACCTGTCCACTCTGATCACCTGCATACTCTTTGTTAAAGATCACTTCTTCGTTATCATCATTCTCCGGATAAAACATCCCTCCATAATCGGGGAATAAACTAAAAGGTCCTTTATCTATGATTTCTTTAGCCACTCCTGAAGCCCCGCTATAATCTTTTTGATTGAGCAACAACCTGCATTTCATGCCCAGTGCGGCAAAGCGGGTGGCCCTGCCTGTGGCCGCAGCGGGATAACTTTCTGGTAATAGTGTGGCGGCGGTATTCAGATCATTCACCATAAATGCTACGCAGTCATCAACGGAGCCACGTGGTATTGACAAATCATCCTCCAGCGTTAATACTTTATCGACAATCGGAAAGCGACCGAAGGTAAAATAAATATCCAGGTAGGTGAGTGCCCGAATAAACAGCATCTCTCCTTTTATCTGTTGTTTTCCACTGTTGCTGAGGGGCATTTCATCGAGGTGCGACAACACCGTATTACATGCCCGGATATTAGTATAGGCGTTTATCCACAAGTCTTCATAAATTTTGGAAGAAGGTGAATATTGCCCGGCATTGATCTTGTTACAATCCAGGAATGCACGGGCACTTTTAGCTTCATCCGTGATGTCACAGGGCATCCAGTTACCGGCATCATCATAGATGCTGTGAATACCACTATAAGCCTGTAATACGGCACGACTGATCAAAGCACTGTCTTTCCATATGTTATTATCACTATAAAGATTCAGAGGGCCTTTATTCAGTGCCTCTTTGTTGCAGGACAGGATGCCCAATGCCAACGTAAGTGATATATAGCTGATTAATCTTTTCATTGGAGAACATTATGTGGTTCAAATAATTCTATGCACAGATCAAAATTGCAGCGTTGCACCGGCTGCAAATGATTTCATCAGCGGATCACGTACCTGACCGGCGCTTTCCGGATCGAATAATTTGAAGTGTGTGAAAGTGAAGAGATTGTTGGCGCTCACCGTTAAACGAAGACTTTTAGCACCCACGCGACGTAATACCGAAGCAGGAAGACTATAACCCAGTTCGATATTTTTCACACGGATATATGCCGTGTTAACGATCCAGTAATCAGAAGCTTCTGTATTATTCTGATTATCATACCATAAACGGGGATAAGCAGCATCGGTATGTGTAGGTCTCCAACGGTCCAGTTGCTGGGAGGAAGCGGGCATGTACGAATAGCTATACCCCTTTACGTTACCAGCCCCCTGGAACAGCACATTCAATTCCAGGCCATTGTAACTGGCGCCAACGCGGATACCGTACTGGATCTGCGGGAAGAAATTGGCACCTACCGGTACCCGGTCTTTAGCCGTGATCACACCATCGCCATCCACATCTTTGTAACGGATATCTCCAGGCGCTGTATTGGGATACAGCGGAGTGGGCCCTTTGGCAACTTCCTCCGCACGCTGGTACAAACCATCCGACTCATAACCAAGGTATTTGAAACCTACGGTACTATAGAAGAAACCAATAGATTTACCACTTAATTTCTGCCAGTCAGGAATACTCCGGGACTCAGGATAATTCACAATTTTATTATGCGTGCACGTGATGTTAGGCGAAATAAAATAAGTGAACTTGCCCAAATGATTGGTATGGCTCAATGCAATTTCGAATCCCCTGGTATCCACAACGCCGTTGTTAATATCCGGTAATCCAATACCAATCACATCCGGCACCTGCTGAGAAGGTGGTGCCAGAATATCCTTGGTACGTTTATAGAAATAATCTGCTTCCACAGTAAACAGGTCATTTCTTACATGTGCTTCTATCCCTACATTGGAAATCACAGCCCGTTCCCAGGTAAATACAGGGTTAGGTAATACGTTGGGAGATAATGTCTGGTAAAATGCTGGAGAAGCGCCTCCCAGTGAATATCCTGCGGTACTACCTAAAGCATAGGTAGTCAGAAACTGGTAGGGCGACACACGATCATTACCCAGCTGCCCCCAGGAACCCCTTATCTTCAGGAAATCAAGATCGCGGGTGATATCTTTCATAAATGGCTCTTCTGAAATTACCCAGCCGGCAGATACCGATGGGAAGAAACCATACCGGTGATCCGGTGGAAAAATATCAGATCCATCATACCGGAAATTAAACTGGAATAAGTACCGCTCTGCATAGTTATATGAGAAACGGCCTACCAACCCTCTCCGGGCATTTTGGGTACCGGTACCAGTGTTACTCACTCTGGTAGGATCACCCAAGCTTAATTCAGACAAAGTGGAAGATATAAACCCATCACGTTGCGTATTAAAATCATCGCCGCTAGCATTGGTTTGTGTGTAGAGCAACATGCCGGAAACATTGTTTTTGCCAAACGATCCATCGTATTGCGCACCGCCTTCCAGCGTGATACTCTGCCGCTGACTGAATGCCTCCTTCAGATAGGGTGCGGTGGGATAAGGAGATGCTTTACTAAAATTGCCCGCCGCATCAAGGCTATATATATCGTATGGCGTTGCAAATCTCTTGCTGAAAGAATAAAATTTATCGTAGGAACCATTTCCTTTTAAAGACAACCCTTTGATCCATGGCAGATCGTACTGCAATGTTACCACCGAATTAAAAATATTGGAGTTCAAACGATTGTAGCCGGATTCTCCCTTGGACTGCTGGTAAGCATTTCCACGCTGTTCCGGTACATTGGCATACGTACCATTGCTGAAACGGTTTACACGTATAGGTGGCGTGTTATACACATTTTCGACCACGTACTCCGAACCATATACCGCTTCTGCATTCCGCTTGCTGAATGAGCCGTTGAGGTTCATCGTCACTTTCAGATCTCGTGTAATCTTTGCCTCCATATTGCTACGCAGGTTATACCGGCCATAATTTTCAACCGGAAACAAGCCATCATTCTTTGCGTAGCCCCCGGAAAGGTAGTAACGTATATTTTCATTACCACCGGAAGCTGCCAGGTTGTAGGTACTTTGCCAGATAGAGGTAGCCAGTACTTCTTTCACCCAATCCGTATTGGGATAGTGATCCGGGTCGGAACCGTCTTTATATTTCTGTACCTGCTCCGGGCTGAAACCCATTCCCTGCCCGGGCTCGTAAAGATTTTCATTCTGCAGTGATTCGTTATACAGTGTAGCATACTGATAGGCGTCCAGTTGTTTATAGTATTGTGTAGGCCGCTGATTAATCATGTTAGCGCTGAAGGTGATACTGGCCTTGCCCACAGCACCTCTTTTGGTAGTAACCAATATTACGCCATTGGCCGCACGGGCGCCATATACCGATATGGCGGAAGCATCCTTTAATACCGATACTGCATCGATATCATTGTAGTTCAGATCATCCAGACTTCTGTCTGGAATACCATCTATCACTATCAACGGAGCAGTATTATTAAAGGTGCTCAGTCCACGGATATACATGGCTGAACCAGCGCCTGGAGCACCTCCTGACTTCAGCACATATAAACCAGGCAACCTGCCCACCAACATATCGGAAACCGATATACTGGAATGATCTTCCGTTAGCTGTTTGGAATTAACAGAAGCTATCGCTTCGGTTTTATTTCGTTTGGTAGTGGTGCCATAGCCTATTACAACAGATGCATCCAGATCCACCACCGCTGATTTCAGCGATATGGTAATCTGTATTGTACCATCCGTCACCTTGATACTTTTCTCCACCGGCTTGTATCCTACATAGGTCACCGTTAGCAGGTAGTCACCGGGGGCCAGGCCTTTAAAAGTGAATACGCCTTTTTCGTTGGTAACAGTTCCTTTACTGAAAGGCCGGAGGGATACCGTGGCGCCAGGCACTGCCTGCCCGGACTCATCCACTACCGTACCCATAATAAGGCCGGAAGGCTGTTGTTCGATGACAACGGTACCAGGCATCACTTTTCTGCCGATGATCACCATTTTATTGTCTTCATCGATATGCCAGGAAAACGGCTGGCCTTCCATACTTTTCTCTAATGCCTGCTTTAGCGAAGCATGATGCAATTCAACGCTCACAGGTGTCGCTGCCTGTAGTAGCTGTGCGTTGTAAAAAAAATGATAAGTGCTCTGTTTTTTAATACCTGTCAATACTTTTTCCAGTGTACTCTCTTTCAATGACAATGTAATCTCCTGAGATACCCCTTTAGCACTTACATGCAGACAAAAACCAACGATCAGGAAAAAATTCAATCTCATAATGAGCATCGCTTTTTTAAGAAGGGAACGGGCAAAGAAATGCCTATAGCAATTACTTAATTGCATACATTTGTAATGTTTGGGTGAATTGATAAAGCTGTCTTTAGTCGGATGGTTATCGGTAAACCCGGATTAATAACAGAAGTGTTGCAAGCACTTCTGTTTTCTGTTTCATGACGTATTTTTTTTCATTACTGGCTGGTTGGTTTTTGGTTGATAATAAATAATAGTTGGTTGATTAATCAATGATTTTAATGGTTCTTCCTGTTACGATATAGTGTATATCACTAAATTTAAGAATCTCTAATGCCTTCTCCAGACTTACATTACGCGGTATTTCTCCCACAAATGCCTGTTGTCTGTTATTGGTTTCAAATACTACTGTCACATCATACCATCGGGCCAGTTGCCGCATCACGGTGGTCACGTCTGCCCGGTTAAACGAAAAGAGTCCCTTTTTCCATGCAATCACATTATCCGTATCAATTCCCTTTATCAGCTGCCAGTTGTTGCTGCCTTTCTGTTGCATTTGTTCACCGGGCTGCATCATGCCCGAAAACGATGCTCCGCTTACTTTTACCTTACCAGTCAGCAACGTAGTGGTAGCCACTGGCTCATCATCGTAGGCATTGATATTAAAACTGGTACCCAGTACCATTACCTCTTGCCCTTTTGACTTTATGTAAAATGGCTGACCAGCGTTAACAGCTACTTCAAAATAAGCTTCCCCGGTAAGCTCCACTACGCGCTTGTTTCCAGTAAAGGCAGCAGGATATTTTAAAGAGCTGGCTGCATTGAGCCACACCAGCGTACCATCCGGCAGCATTACTTTAAACTGTCCGCCACGTGGCGTTGTAAGCGTGTTATACTCCTCCGCACCACTGTTATTGGCTTTCTCCGGCTGATAAGCCACAAAGCCGCTATCCAGCTTCACCACCTGCACTGCACCCTGCTTCCCGACCACACCATTCTGCATATCCGTAAGCGCAATCCTGCTACCATTCGATAGTTGCAGGATAGCCTTGTTAGTGCCCGGTCCGATATTGCTCACAAGTGGCATCGATGCCTGCTTCGGTTCATTTATCCACCAGAATCCCAATCCCGCTAAAACACCCGTCAACACAGCAGCTGCTGCATACGCCCACCATCTCCGGTAACGCAGTTTTCCGGTGGCTACTTCCTGATCAAATACCTTATCTGCCTGCAACACATTTAACAACAAAGGCTCCCACACAGCATTATCTATTTCCTGGCCTGAAGGCATTGCTGCTACCAGATCTGCCGCCTTCCGGTTAAACAGCTCCCTGTTGTTTTCATCCAGAAAAAATGCGCTCAACTCGGCTTCCTCCACTGCTGTCAAATCATTGTTGCTGCATTTCTGTAATAAATATGCAATTCTTTGTTCCATAGAATTTTCAAAAACGTGTAGTAAAAAATTACAGGCGACACGCCATTGCGATTAAATCACACAGCGTAATAAGATAAAGAATGCAAAAAAGGAATTTGGTACTCATGGGGGTAATTATTTTTTTCAAAATAATCTCAAACAACACCTTAATACACTTATACTCAGCGGTTTAAAGAAAATAAAATCAGAAGAGGAATTATTTTTCCCGCGGCGGTAAGATACTCGCGGATATGACTGAGTGCAGCGGTAAGGGTATTTTTAACATAGCTGTGTGAACACTGTAGCTGCTCCGCTATTTCTTGTGTTTTCATCCCCTGCTCGCGGCTCATCTGGTAGATTTTTTTTCGCTGGGGTGGCAGCGTATTTACTGCACGCTGTATCAGCAATTGCGTTTCCTGCACCTGTAGTCTGTCTTCGCCCACATTAGCATCCACCACAGCCATACCATCGAACAGGTGATTGATTTTACGCCTGGAAGCCTGTTTATGAAAGTATGTAAAGCACTCATTAGTGGCCACCCGGATGATCCATGCTTTGGGTTCATGCAGCGCAGGCAGCTTATCACGGCTCAGCCAGATCCGGATAAATGTTTCCTGCACAATCTCCTGGGTACCTTCCTCCGCTTTCACCATACTCCCTACAAAAGGAGTCAGCCACGGAAGTACACCATAAAAAAGCTCCCGAAAAGCATCCTCATCTCCCTCCGATATCCTGATCAATAAATCTTTTTCTATATGAAAGTTGACACCGCGCAATATCCCCTGTATTTGTGACAAAGGGCAATTTAATCATTCTCTGATTTCTTTTTTTTAAAAAATGAGGAAACAGAAATAACAACCGGTTAACAAAAACAGAAAAGGTTACCCGCGAGGGTAACCTTTTAATAGTGATGATTCATGATGACCAGTCGCCGGCCTTCCACACATTACACCGCCGCAGCATGTTGCGCCACTACGCCTACCTGCGGCAACGCCACAGGTACTTCTGCAGCCACCGGAATCTCATCTCCTACTTCCGGTCCATTCTTAGCCAACTCACTCCCCTCTTTCTTCGATTTAAAAATAGGCCACAACAATTGCGCATACCATTCTTCTTCCTTATAATGCTTCAATCCATATGCGGCTGGATATTGACGCGTAATAATGCCGGTTCCAAAAATCAGGTCCCAGATAAAAAACATATTTCCAAAATTGCCTTTGTAATTTCCGATGCCATCATCAGTCGTATCTGCATGGTGCGCATGATGCGTAGCCGGCGTGGATATAAGGCGCTCCATCACCCAGGCAACGGGATTCAGCCAACGGATCGTATAAAATGGCTTGTCCCATTTGATGCTGGAATGAGCCGCTGTTGTAATCAGTGATTTAATACCGCCTACAAAAAGGGCGGCATAGCCTAATCCGAAATAAGTCAACGTAACAGTCAGGTATATCTGCGAAAAAAACATGGTGTAAATAATATTCTGTCTGCTCGTCATCGCCATACCCATATATGGTGCGGAGTGATGTGTACGATGAAATCTCCACAACAGCGGCAACTGATGATGCAAGCGATGATACCAGTACTGGGTGAGATCATCGGCTACCGCCATGATCGCAAAAGCCCACCAGAACGGCACCCACACAAATGCATCTCTTGCACTGGGCAGTACCAGTGGCAACAGTTGCAATCCAAAATAAGCAATCATAGGACGCAACACAATCCTCGGCAAAATGAAGCACACTATATCCAGGATACGTTCATTCTTAGTCCACCTGTTTTCATACAACCCTACAGAAAATTCTACGATACCCACCACCAGCATAATGGCCGGCAGCCCCCAGGTTTTGAGGTTATTAAATACTGCTTCAAGAAATGCAGGAGCCCGGAAAGAAAGATGTTCCGTTGTGCCTGCAGCCCATGGCTTGCTGCCACTGATATAAAACCACCCAAACATCAGCGATATGGGCAATACATAGAGCAGCAGACTAATCAGGGAATCCTTCAGAATCACCTGTGTTGGTGTTTTTGCTGTTGTTGTCATAAGATGTATTTTTTCGTGATTAATGAGGTTGATTAAGTAAAAAATGCAGTAACCAGATGGTACCCGAAATGATGACCAACGGCACCAGGAATATAAATATCCCAATGGCAATTTTTTTTGTCAGTATAGCTACATCTGTGATTGTCATAATTAAGGTTTTAAAGATGAAGGATGTATAATTTCTATATGATTAAGCTTACCGGTGAAATTGTAGGGCGACTTATACAACGGTGATACCGCAGAACCCTGATCCCTGCCTACATCCAGGCCTTCATCATAAGGAGTGATGGTAGCATCAGCCTTTGTGATAGCCCGTTCCGCTACTTTTTCTTCATTGATATACAAGGCTTCTGTACCTGCCGGATCTGTCAACCGCTGCGCCGGCGAGTAAGTCAGCGCATACCGCAGGATCACTTTACCGCTGGGAAGATCTTTGCCGGAAGTAAGATCTGTCAGCTTACCGTTTATGTTATGTACTGCTTTCAGTTTTCCATTTTGCACAAAAAAAGTGAACCCGGAAAAACGGCCGCCAATACTTAACAACACGCCTTCATTTTTAGCATCATTCAGTTCCACATCTGCTTTAATTTCAAATGACTGTTCAGAAAGAAATGGTGCAGAACGTGAAGGCACCTGTGTTAGCCCGGGATACAGGATGGCGCGTGCACGTCCATCCAGTGGCCCCCTGGTAAGAATGGCCGGCGTAACACGGGAAGTATCTCCCAACAATGGATACACTTTATACTTCCATGCCTCTGCATCAAAAAGATCCTGCAACTCTTTTAATTTTGCCGGATTGCTGGCAGCCAGGTCATGTTGCTCATTAAAATCTTCACCAAGATTGTACAACTCCCATTTATCGCCAGAGAAAGGAGTGCCGCGACTATGACTCACAGCGGCCTTCCAGCCATCTTTATAAACAGAACGGCCACCGGATATTTCATAATACTGTACATGATGTCTGCCTGGAGCAGCGGCGTTGTTAACGGTATAAGCGAGACTTATACCTTCCAGTGTATCCTGTGGATAACCGTTAATGACTTTGGGAATACTTAATCCTGCCAGCTCCAGCACCGTAGGAGTAACGCTGTTCACATGTGAATACTGCGTACGGATACCACCTTTCTTAATCAGCTTCGGATAAAAAATAATGAGTGGGTTACGCGTCCCCCCTTCGCTGTTGGCATCCTGCTTCAGATAGCGGAAAGGTGTGTTGGCTGCCTGCGCCCAGCCTACGGGATAATTAGGACCGGAATCTGCACTGCCGATTTTATCGTACAAACTGTCGATATCTTTTATTCTGCTCTCGTAACTTTCTGTAAATAAACTACCGTCAATATATTCATTAATGCCATGCACATGACCACTGAGACCGCCTTCTTTGCTGGCGCCGTTGTCGCCGATAATGAGCACAATCAGTGTATTATCCAGCTGTTTAGTATCACGTAAATAATTAATTAATCGCCCAACTTCATAGTCGGTGTGCGACAAGAATCCCGCATACACTTCAAAGAAGCGGGCAAACACTTTCTTTTCTGTAGGAGAAAGCGATTCCCATGGCTTCACACCCGGATTTCGTGGTGGCAGCGTTGCATTGGCAGGTACCAGTCCCAGCTTTTTCTGACGCGCTAATACCTGCTCCCGGTAAGCATCCCAGCCGGCATCAAATTTTCCTTTATATTGGTTTACCCACGACTTATCTACCTGGTGCGGACCATGCGTGGCGCCAGGCGTAAAATAGAGGAAGAAGGGCTTATCAGGTGCGGCAGAATGCTGCCCTGCGATATAGGAAATGGCTTTATCCACCAATACCGTGGTCAGATGCTTTCCCTGCAGGTCGGGTTCTACTTTTACGGTATTTTCCCAGAGTGCCGGCGTATACTGATCTGTTTCCCCACCCATAAATCCAAAGAAAGCATCAAATCCACGTCCGGTAGGCCATCGGTTAAAAGGCCCTGCCGGCGTAAGGTCCGGGCTGGGTGTAACATGCCATTTCCCTACGGCGTACGTATTATAACCATCTTCTCTTAATATTTCCGCCACGGTTCCTTTTTCAAATGGCATATAGCCATTATGCCCTGGCAGATTCACTGCTGCATCTATTACCGTAGGCACATTCACCGAATGGTGATTACGGCCTGTTAACAACGAAGCACGTGTAGGTGAACAGATGGCAGTAGTATGAAAGTTGGTATATCGTAAGCCATTATTAGCAAGACTGTCGAAAACCGGTGTGGATACCAGTCCACCAAATGCACTGCTGGCGCCCCAACCTACATCATCCAGCATAATGTAGATAATATTAGGCGCGCCTGCAGGCGCCACCGGGTTAAATGGAGCAGGACTAATAACCGTTTGCGAAAGTGTGGGCCCTATCTTGCCGGCATAACGCTGTTGTGGGCTATGCTGCGCATTGGCACCTGCGGTGATGCTCAGCAGGACCAATGAAATAAAAGGTCCGGAAGGTGATGAAAATTTCATTTGTTAATTAGTTAAGTTGGCTGATAGATTATTTGTCCCACCAAAGTGCAGGTGTTTGATATCCTGATCCTGCCGGCGTATTTTTATTCAGTGATTGTTCGTTCTGCGGATAAGGGATTCGCCGTGGTATCTGCCCGTTGGGATTGGCTACGCTGGTACCGTTCTTGGCCAGCGGCAACGCCGGATAACCCGTACGACGATAATCTGACCATGCCTCCGGCTGCAGAAATAACGCGATATATTTTTGAGTGACAATCGTATTCAAATCACTGCTGGCAACGCCACTCAGTGTAGTCTTCGCCGTTATATAGGCCGTTTGTTTATCTGCTGTAGCATATGGATCGGCGGGGTTGCTGATCACCCGCTGAAACGAAGAACGTATCGCCGCTTCCAGGGAAGTTTTCACCAATGGATCCGCAGGACTGATACGCCACCTGGCTTCTGCTTCCAGGAATTTTGCTTCCGGGAAACTGCTGATGATAACAGGTGAAGTGGCGGTACCATAAAAAGAGCCGATCACCGAAAAGGCGCCTGGCACTCCCGGCGCACTGCCTCTGTAGGTACTGCTGCCGGTGGGATAAGGCGTAGCGAAATAAGCCCGTCTTGGATCTACCAGTAGCCCTTCCGGCTTGGTAGCAGCATCCGTTACTTCATTACCATTTAACAGATTTACGAAAGATGCTCCCAGTCCTATCCATCCCGGCCTGTTGGAATTTTGCTGATAAAAAGGATTCGCGTTCGTAGTAGAAGCGCCAAATACGACGAGGGCATCAGAAGAATTATCTGCTATGCCTCTGTATCGTGTACCGTCATATAATGCCTTCAACACCTGCTGCGCCGCCTCTACGGAATTTATTTTAGTAAGATGTATCGCATATCTTGCTTTCAGCGTATACGCCAACGATTTCCAGCGTTCCACATTGCCACCATATATCACATCATCCGTGGCGGGTAACGCGCCCTGGTTGTCTGTGACAGGAACAGAAAGCTCCAGGATAGCGGAGTCCAGCTGTCCCTGCAATGCTTTGTAGATATCTTCCTGTTTATCATAAACAGGGTTGGTAACATGGTTACCATAGAGTGACTGGCTATAGGGAATATCTCCAAACAGATCTGTTAATGTTCCATAAGCGTAGGTGCTGAGTATACGGGCAATACCGCTGTAATAAGGAAGTTTCTGCTGCGCCGCAGTCGTCTTCACAATCTTCAGTTCATCCAATACATCCGCATAAAACCCTCTCCATGTCTGATCAAAATATTGAATAGAGGAAGCGTAATTATCAAAGGAGGCCGCATCACCATTGGCGCCGGAAGCCTGTTGTATATAGATGTTGGCAATAAGCCCGGCATTCACGCCCAGGTTAAATCCCAGCGCCACTTCTGCCCCGGTTAGTACGGCACTCACAGATACCTGCGTAGAGGCATTGGGGTTAACATTGGTTCCTTCCAGTGAGCAGGATGCCGGTATTAATAGCATACTCACTGCAATGAATAAAAGGCCGATGTGTTGATGATATATTTTCATGTTCAGAATTACTTAGTTGGTTAAAAAGATACATTCAATGCCACGCCATAACTTTGTGTGCTGGGTGTTGTCCAGAAATCAATACCGGCGGCATTCGACAAACCATTCCGGCTACCCAGATCCGGATCACTGCCGGTGTAATTGGTAGACAGCAGGAAGTTTCTCGCTGTCAGCGTAACGCTGGCAGCAGATATATGCGCAGGCTTTAATATTTGCTGCGGTAACGCATAAGTCAGGTTTACATCTTTCAGTTTGATCCAGTAGAGATCATGTTCTACGTAAAGTCCCTGTATATTGAAAGTGTTTCTGTACCATGCCTGGGACAACACTGCTTCAATCGTGTTAGGTGCTCCTTTCGATGCGGTAACACCGTCAAAAACAGTTTTGCTGCCTCTTGCTACCGTGGACTCATCTACACCGTTAAATACCATCTGTAAACGCGGCGCATTGAAGATGTCAAATCCAAAGCGGCCATCCAGTAAAAAGGAAAAAGTAAAAGCGCCATATCTGAGTTCATTCCGCAAGCCCACATTAAAATCAGGATTGGGGTCTCCTATTTTTGTAAACGCACTATTCACTAATGGATAGCCATAGTTAGCGCTGGACGGATCGTCATTGATGATGGGCTTACCGGCGGCATTACGTTTCACATCGGTACCGTAAAATACGCCATACGGCTGCCCGGCCTGACCACGTGCTTCCATCCAGATACCTCCCAAACTAACACTGGAAATATTATCCGTGATATAATTCACCCGGCTGGTATTCTTGTTAAACAACGCGGTGGCGGTCCAGGAAAATTTTCTGCCGCTAACAATACGTTGTTGCAAACTTGCTTCTATACCTCTGTTAACAATATTTCCGGCGTTAATAAGCGTATAGGCGGCACCGGTAGAGTATGGCAGCGTAACCGGAATGATCTGATCTTTACTGCTGTTATTATAATACACGGCCTCCAGTTGTGTTTTATCGTGGAAGAAATGCAGGTCCAGTCCAACTTCCCAGGTACTGATACGTTCTGGTTTCAGATCAGGATTACCGATGGTGGAGCTATAACTGAGCCCCTGCTTTCCACTAAAAGGAAAGCTGATCGCACTCTGTATCCAGCCGGCACTGGTAGTAGGCACATAGTAGGTTTCAAGAGAATAAGGATCGGCATCGTTTCCTACCTGTGCGTAAGTAGCGCGGATCTTACCAAAATTCAGGATGCTGTTATTCCAGTGCAGCACATCCGTAAAGATGAAACTGGTGCTGGCAGAAGGATAAAAGAAAGCATTCTTACCTTTTGCCAGTGTAGAGGTCCATTCATTTCTGCCGGTCAGTTCCAGGTATAACCACTTCTTGAAATCCAGTTTTACATCCGCATATCCTGCCACCAGCTTCTTGCGGATAGTTTGATTAAATGTTTGGGTAGAAGAAGCATTGGAGATATTAAAATTGCCGGGGATGGTCAGGCCATCACCGCGGGTATTTACCTGGTTCTTCCAGGAATTATAATAATTGTAACCTGCCACCACTGTCAGGTTCAGATCTCTGTTCACTCGCCGGTCAGCCACCAGCAATACGTCCAGGTTATT
Organism: Chitinophaga sp. 01L420; assembly: GCF_056399985.1. Classification (NCBI taxonomy): domain Bacteria; kingdom Pseudomonadati; phylum Bacteroidota; class Chitinophagia; order Chitinophagales; family Chitinophagaceae; genus Chitinophaga; species Chitinophaga sp. 01L420. The sequence continues at coordinate 214,694 of NZ_JBFTSK010000013.1, read as the reverse complement.
ATCTCTCCGGGTATAATTCACATCGTTGATGGTACCTGTTGCCACACCGGAGGTACCACGACTAAAAGCGCCTTTTCTTACATCGGTATAATAGTCAATACCATAGCGGGCGGTGGCCTTTAACCAACTGGTGATATCCAGACTTGCTTCTGCAAAAGTGATAAAGCGGTTGAGTTCATCCGACTGCGGGTTCATGTTGAGCGACCAGTATGGATTGTCCCATCCGATGCCATTTGCATAGGAACGGCTGTCGCCCCAGGGCTTGGCACTGGTGGGCGGCAGCTTATATGACTCCGGATGTTCCCAGGGTCTGGAGTAGCCGTTTGTAATATCAAAATTTGCCGGTGAGTTAATTAATGCACGAACAACGTTCGTATTAAATCCACCCATCAGTGCGCGGTTGTCTGCGCCATCCTTGATGTAGTTGAGTCCACCGGATACTTTCAGCCGGTCATTCACCGTGTAGTCACCATTGAAACGAAAGGTATGCCTGAAAAAATCAGTTGTAGGAATGATACCTGTCTGTTTCAGATTTCCATAGGAGAAATAATATCCTGCATTCCCGGTATTGCCATAGAAGCTGATATGCTGATCATTCGTATAGCCGTTGACGAAAAAGTTATCAATATTATTATACCTGTTTACCGGAATGCCATTGGAGCTGGGATCACTCTTTCCTACAATCGTTCCATTTTTATCAAAGTTGCTGGGCAGTGAACTGTAGGTCAATGTATCCAGTAATGCGCCCCAGTTTTCATCAGATCCTGTGGTGCCAGGTTTCACATATTGTCCGCCAATACCGTTGGAGAAACTGGTTTGTCGCGGTTGTACACGGCGATTAATTTTATCAACGGTAAAGGAGCCGCTATAGCTCACACCAAATGTTTTATCTGTAAGAGCAGTTCCTCTTTTAGTGTTGATCACTACCGCACCATTGGAGGCCCTGATGCCATACAAAGCAGCTGCAGCGGGGCCTTTCAGCACCGTTACACTGGCAATATCGCCAGGGTTAATATCAATCCCGCGATTGGAAGGTGTGGCCAGGGAAACACTGTTGGAGATGGGAAGTATGTCCTGTATAGAATTATCAATAGGAACACCGTCTAAAATAAATAGTGGTGCATTACTTCCCAGTAAGGAACTATTCCCCCTGATTTTTATGGTAGATGATCCTCCGGGAGAACCACCGGAATTATTGATCTGCACACCAGGCACCTTGCCGCTAAGGGCAGATACAATGTTAGGTTCGCGGCTGTCTTTCAATGCGGCGCCTTTTATTTCGCCTACGCTGTAGCCGAGTGACCTGGTGGCGCTTTTTATACCTACAGCTGTTACCACCACTTCTGATAAAGCCTGCTGTTGCTCCAGCTTTATTACATTATTAAGATCATTCTTTGTGATGACTACTTCCTGGGGTTGATATCCTACAAAAGTGACGATGATGGTACCTGGTAACGTTGTCAGACTTAGCTGATACGCTCCGGTAGCATCTGTTTGTGTCCCTGATTTTCCATTTTTAACACGTACGGAGGCGCCGGGCAGCGCTTCCTGTGTTTTACTATCAATTACTTTTCCTTTTAATAACACAGGCGCCTGCGCAAACACATGGCTGCCGAAGAATAATAGCGCAGCATACCAGACTGCGGATCGTAAATTTTTGGACATACAAATTAAATTAGATGTTGGACAGACAGGGCAATAAGTATCCTGATGGCCGTATTACGCGCCATGCAGATGCATTCATTTTGGGATGATTAGGAAAGGCCTAACAACAACAACAGCAGCAACAGCAAACAGATATTGTTTTGCCGGCGTTCACTTTTTTACTGCGTCTATTGTTGTGCAATAGCTGATTCATGGTTGAAAATATTTAATAGTAACTCCCGGTTGCTTGATTAAAGCAACTTCAATAAAGAATCGTTCAGCTTTGCTTTGTATGGTGGGACAAAGACTTTTTGCCGGAGGTACCGGCGTTTGGTGGTGGTAAATTTCTATTAGTCTACTATAATTGTAGACAAATATACAACGGGGTTTTGGAAAACGCAAGGGTTCTGCGAAAAATAATCTGCAGCTAACATCACTGCAACGCAGAGACAGGGTGAAAATAAAAACGCTTCACATGTTGATGTGAAGCGTTGCTTTGTTGTCCCAACTTTACAAAATCCGAACCTTTTTCTTTTGGATTTACGCAGATTAGTCAGCGCAAATTATTGATTTTAAGCAGATTGAAGTCAAAAAAACGTAATTCGAATCTAATTAGGAGAGGCTATTTTCCTTAAATACCTCTCCAATATTACTTTTCACTAATTCGCTTTAGCTTGGACAAATTGAATAACCTTTTTGGGATAATATACGATCATACCTAAATTAATTGGAGAAAAATTTACTAACTCTGATCTGGCAATCTACTGCCGCATCATGAGCCAACCTACCCCATAGGTTGAAATCTGTTTACAAACCACATAAAGTATCAAAATTCAAAATAATTTTAATACTTTCAAATAAGATGACAGGAAAGACTATGTTTGAATCTGCCACCATATTAAAAAATATATAATTGGATAACCCTAAATCTTGATCAAATCTTCTACACATATTTACGTGAAGAAAAGAGCAAGAATGTTGTTAAGCTAGAATTAAATAAAAATTAACGAATGCAGCCTTCTGATTTTTTAACAATACTGGGGTTGGGTTTGGCTATATGGTCATTTATCCCTCAAAAAGAAAGAAATTTTATACTACTTTTTTTTTCTAAGGTAGAAATCATTTTGTTTTCAATCAGCCTTCTGATTATTCTTTATTTAATGTCATATGACTGGCTAAAAGAAAATTGGTTTGCATCGTTGTCAATATTTTCGATCGAAAAGGGTATTCCCTCTTCAATATGGGCTTATATAATTTCTCTATTTGTTATAGGCTATCCAGTTGTAAAGGTTTCATTTGGTTATTTTTCAGGAAGCAGACTAAATAGCCTAATAAGACTGTACAAGTCCCTACTCAAGGAAAATGAAATTGACTTATTGGTAGAATACATTAATAAATATCACATTTCAGACATTCAAAAATATCTAATCGGTCTATCTCATTTAGCTGAAAAAGAAAGCTTAGACATACTTTTAAGGAGGAGAACCAAATCAGACGAGGAATATGTTGAACTTACGAAGCCTAAGCGAATGAGATTTGCCGAATTGGTTTATGGTCAGATAATTCAGGATGAAACATTTGTAAAAAATGTAACTCCGAAGTATCCAGAATTGTTTGCTACTGCCTTTATAGGTATGGAAACAGAAAAAGCCACAAATCAGGATTTAGTGAAGGCATATATTGAAATTCTATTTGAGTCTAAGAATCAATCATTTATTCAGGAACTTAAGGTTGTAAATGAATCTTATAGCAGTATTCAGTCAAAGAATGAGAATTTTGATTTGCCGATACTAACCGGTTTATTGGTTAATACAAAAGCTGCTGCTAAAAATAATGTTTGGTATCCAGTTGGTGAAGGTGTAGTGAAATCTTTAAAATTTGACGCTGAACAAAAAGAATTTTTAATAAGGAAGTATGATTCTCAACTTGAGCCTGAATTGTGGAATTATAAAATTTGGATAGCAACAGTATATTTCAATTATATGGTTCGTGAAACTATCTATAGGGATAGTGGTTGGCACATGTGGCTCTTTTATTTCAGACATACAATTGACCATCTAATTGAAATTATTCCAATTGTAAATGACTATAGTCCTCAATCCGAGTATCCATCATTTGCCCATTACATAATCTACCAACAATTTGATATTATGCTGGGGTGGATTGAATTAGCAAAGGACGAAGAAACAGAAAATCAAGTCATTGATACAATTCGTTGTTTGGGATGGTGTATACATTCCATTTGTCAGGCAGATGAAAGTAAACTATCAAGAGACTTTAAGAAAAGACAGCTAAGCAGGGTGGTTGATCTATATTGTGAATACGCATCGTTCCCTGATAATATTGCTTGTACTACTGCAAGGGATTTGCTAATTCGGCTATTCCACAATCCCAAAGGTGTAGATTTTGGTACACCTGACATTACGCCTGAATACATTTCACTATTAGAAGAAGTTTGGAAGGATTTTGACAGAATACCATATTCAGCACATGGTAGAAATCACATTTTAACTGATTTCGAAAATACTATTCTAGTACCACTCGGAATTCATGTTTAGGCCCATATTACTTTCTGGCCAGCGATTAAATTAATTTAAATAATCATAACAAAATAATTAGCATAAGAGTATTTTGGAGCGAGTTAAACCCCACAAGTACTTATCAATCAGCTTTAAAACTTTATTCCGTTTTTTGTGATTCTATTATACTTTTTAATTCTATTAGACGATCATAGTCTGCCTTAGCGGTTGGAGAATTCGGATTGTGGTTGATAGAAGTTAAATGACTTTGTACAAATTTGCGTACATCTCCTATTTTTGTAGCCTTGTTTAAAAAAATTGGTCCTTCTGGTAAGTCCACATTTGTAAAATATTCGTAAAGTTCTTCATATGTCATGCTGCAAATATATACGTATTTATCTAGTGGTAAAATAGCATGTGCAAATTCTATCATTAAGAATATTAGTGATTATCAAGCCCGGAAAACACTTCAAACACTGCCGTTACGAAGATTTTAACGTCTAATAAATAGCTATCTAATTCTTTTCCGTTTTTTATTTCCGCAAGCCTAACATATCCACTATAATGACGCCAGGAAATAGATCTAACATCATCACCTGCATTATAAGCATAATCAGTTTCATGCCCTTCAGAACCTTCAATGGTTGATAACTTTAACCCACCAGAATGTATAATTTTATTACAAACACTTCTAAGCTTTAGCCTTGGCTTTTCCTCATCTCCAAATAACGTGTAGTCTAACCGATCAACCTCTGCTTTTAAAGAAAAATATAATGCCCGCTTTGGATCACTTTGATCAGCATTCGACATTTGGTCATCGTGAACTCTAACTGCAATAGCTAATTCTATAAGAAGTCGGGTAAACTCGTTTCGGAAGAAACGGTTTTCCAACGATCTTAAGGCTAATGATCCTTCAGGATCGCTCTGACGAGAAATTTCCTTGTTCGCATAAAGCAGGCAAATTAAATAATATGCCTTTTGCAGGATTGAATTTGAATCAATGGGATATTGGTGATTGGAATTCATATTATCTTACAACAGCAATGATATTTTAATCTTTCACTTGCTCCAGATTTAACCATTTTCGACCGGCAGATTTGGTCACTAAAATGCTGTATTTTTTTCCAGTATTTTTAGCGGCCTTTGAAGCAAGGTCAAAAACATTATCTGTGGTGGCCGTGCCTATAAAATTGTATTCGGCCATCGGTAAGTAATACGTCTTTTGGTCGTCACTTTTAATAGTTCTAGTAAACCCTACTTTCTCCATTTCCTTATGAAGCAATTCGTAATCCTCAGCAGTTTTGGCAGCATGTAATTCTACCCTAGTCGTAAATGAATTCATATTAATTAATTTAAGTGTTCGTTTAAAAGCACTGCTATAAATTTTGGGAATACACGATGTATTCCCTTCGGATAATTTCCAATTTTGTTGCATTTAAATCCGTCACAATATGAGGAAATATGTCGATTGTGTTAACTATTGCAATTACCAGGTATTTGGTTATAAAATCTATGGCCATATCTACATAGGCAAGTTCTGCCTCATTTCGATTCCCGCTACCTCGTTCATCCGTAAGAGAATGCACCGCCAATGGGGTGGAATGTGTATGATTTGAAAACCAACGATAAAATGGCTTAAATTCATAAGTTTCAAAAGGTAACCTTTCCACAATTTCTAAATTGGACAAATATGCCGGAGTATTACCTTTCAATACTCTATCCTTCATATTCCTATCGACAATAGAATTGAACAATTCGTTTTCTTTGATGCGCTCCTTATCGATAGGTAGTTTGGTTTCAAATTCTTCAAGATCCGCCTGAGGCGCATTATAATCTTTATAAAGCTTATACTTTTCAATATTGGTATGATAAGTAAATATCTCGTACCTTAATTTGGATTCATCTTCACTTACCGGCTCAACCCCGATGTAATAAAACATAAGATAGCTTTCGATAAAATTCCTGGCTATTGAAAGTAAGCTATGTAGATCCCAAAATTCAATATCAGCAGGAAAAAGTCTATTAAATGGGCATAATCGAATAAATGAAGTGCAAGTAATAGTCATCCGAATAAACAGTTGATTAGCTGAAACCAAATACCACGGTACATTTTTTTGCCCACCGGAGGCATTAGAGACGTCTATTGCAAAATCAAGATAGTTCTGAAGTTTATCTAACTTATTTTGGTACTGGTCAATTGAGGACATAAAACGCTAATATCCTATTAAGATATTAAAATTTGTAGACATTTCAATAACCCGATTGGGCTTGCAACTTTAATATGTTTGTCTGAATTTACTGATCAATTTGTATAATCACTCTCTACCGGCCAGTTAAATAAAGAAATCCGGAAGAACTTGTTCTACAATGTCTCTTGTAAATTTAGCAAATGGTCTTTTGTGGTGATTGTGTGTATGAAAGTAATTACCGAAGTAAAACTGATAAAACTCGCTTTTATTCGTATTCAAAAGTCCAAATAATTTGAACAGACTATCTGAATGACTTATACTATATCTATCGGCCTTTACAACCAACTCACCAACGATATCTGTGTGACAATTATAAATTTCACGAATTTTAAACAAGCTATTGTTGCCTTCCCCTGGAGATGTGCCAAATATTCGCCTATATTTTGCACTACGTCTATCTATATTTTCCTGTAATACAACAGTATAATTTCTTGGGTCGCTCTTCTGAGTATACATGCCTGAAATCAATATTCTGAATTTGCAATCATTTTCGTATCCCTCAATAAATGGATGAATATGGGTTTCTAACCCCATGGGAGTCGCCAGTTTAAGGTTTTCATTACACCAGTGACAGGAAGGAATAAGATTATAAAAACTAAGCGACAAGAATGGATGGTCCGCTTGCGAAAAAAAATGATCGAATGTAGCCCTGATTACTTTATTTTTTCGCTCATCGAAAACTGTATTTATGAATGTCCTATTGCAATAAGGACAAGTATTTATCCCCAATTCAGCAGCGATGTCATAAGCAAACTCCGAATGAAAGCCATAGTTTATGATCGTATTGATGAAATCAAATATTTCCTTATGAGTGGCTTTAGATATGACAAAATGCGCTTGCAGTGAACTGTCAACCTCATAGGTATCTCCCGGTAAAGCAAGAACAATATCCCTTAAATTTTTATCGTCATCTAAAAAAGTTAAAATATCACGAATTATCTGATAGTTATTTATTACCCAAGGCCGTAAATTTGCTTGTTGAACGCGGTCATATTGATTTTGATTCTCTATCTTAAATGCAGGTGCTAATAAAAAATTTACTAACGGCTTCTTTGCATTCCCATGTAGACTATGTCTTCCTATAGAATCTACTGTTCCAGTTCCAAAGAGTACATTAAATACTGTGTCAAAAAACGAAATGCGTTCCTTAATCTTTACTTTAATGTTGTTGAAGTACCTTTGAGCAATTTGATTAATTGCCGGTGTTTCGATTTTTATCATCGTTAAATTTTTCAGCTCTTATTTGCCTTAATACCATAAGTTCACTTTCCCTTTCGTTCAGAATTTCATCCACAAGTTGAAAATCTGACTTCGAAGCAATCAGTTCCAAAATTTTGGTCTTTATAAATTGTTCTCCGATGATGGCTACCCTATTTTTGAACTGCTCCACAAATAATTCCCGCGTCATCTGCTTAACTTCCTTGATCTCCTGAATTAAGTCATGAATATAACTTTGGGCAAATTTTCCCATCAATCCATCTTCAAGAAAGAAAGAGTTGGTCAACAGTTCATGAATGTTCGATCCAAAAGTTTCTGTCTGAAAATCAGCATCTGCCGTAGTACAATTACCCGCTAGATCTTTCTTCAGAAAAATCAGGTTTTGCTTTGGAATATCAGAAACTACGAATGGAGAATGTGTTGATAGAACGATCTGAACAGAATTATCTTTGAATATCAATTTGACAGCATCGATCAAATATTTTACGTAATTCTTCTGCCATTCAGGATGAAAATAAAGCTCAACCTCATCTACAAGTAGTAACAAGGGCCTAGTTCCTATTGACTTTTTAATTTCATATAACCTAGCAAAGTGGGTAAGTATGGCCTCTTCTCCTGCGCTGAGCGGAGGATACCAACTATAGTCCAAAAATCCAAAATCGCTTTTATTCCTGAATTCATAAACAATAGACAAAAGATTCCACAATCTATGATCAATACTGAAAGGAAAATTATAGATATCTGCTTTCTCATTAGCCAATATATTAGGTGCTGCCTTTGCAAAGGCATCTAAAAGCCTGGGGCCAAGTAGATCTTTAATTCCTTTTGTTGACTTATCTTCCCCCATAATCAGATTATCAACTAGTCCTTTTATAGAATCCAATACAGACATATCAATGTTTCTTAGATTGCCGACATGCCCCATGATAATATCAAAGTCATCTTTCTTTCTCAGTAGAAAAAGTTCATTGCGCAACGCATAATAGAAAGTACATAGATAGAGTAACCCCTGAAAAACTTCCCTCTGGCTTTCCAACAAAGTTATTTCTCCCATCGCACGCTTATGGAGATCAGCTAACCGTTCAGCATCATAGAACAATTGATCTCCACCGTCATTATCTAGCATGTATCGATAATCATCGAGGTTGAAATTAATTACCATGCTTGTAGGCAAATGGGGAAGCAGGTTTGGAAGCTTGTCATTAATAAACTGCACAAATCTAACATCTCTCCGCAGTTCACGCCGATAGAAATCTTCTAAATGTGTCGGCCAAAGTTCAATTTTAGGCTCTTCTTCGTTTTTATTTTTAGCAGCCCTTTCCTTCGCAGCAATATAAACATCCAAATATTCATTTAATTTTTGGGTTGTGGATTCATTGTAAATGCCCGCATAGACCGTTTCACGGTGATGATCGAAGCTATTGGTAAGATATGCACAAGCCTGATGACTAAAATCAATATCCAATCCATCCACCGTCCCATGTTCACCAACATTGCGAACAACGGTATAGGGCTTTTCCTTTAGTATTTCATAACCACCCATGAATTGATTGCTCAGGTCAATCCTAACCTTCAGCGGTTGCATATCGGAAGTCCCACCCTTATTGTAGTAATAAGTATGAATTTTCTCTGTTGAAGCATCAAGATAAACAAAAAAAAGAGATGAAGTCAGCCTTGCCAGTTGCCCATAAACTAACTTCAGACAGTTCAAAATGGTTGATTTACCAGATCCATTTTTCCCAACCAAAGCAGTAACATTCATTATATTCTCACCGTATAAATTAACATAGGCTTCATTTTTTTTTATTTTAAGGTCATGATAGCCTTGATTCTCAGTTACCGTGAAAGTAAATTTTGTGGTTAAGCTAAATCCTTGCTTTTTAATTTGCCTGAAATCGTCAATCCAGATATATAGTAACTCCATAATAGTTTAGATTCGGTCTTTTAAGGGATATTTCAAATGACCTGGTAAGCGTTTATCAAAAATAATATTTTAACTCATCTCTAATAAGAAATAATATCCATTTTCTACTCTTTACGTCATTATCACTTCTCAATTCATTTCATATAAAATAATTTGTACATTTGCATTGAGAGCGTTAATTGGCGGGGGTTGGCTAGATGGCTAAACCTCCGCTTCTTTTTTCACCAAATTCACCTGTTAGTTGGTAAGACATCCTGCTTTATTTCTGCTTGATTTTGTCAATTCATTATAGACGCCAGAATTAGTTCATTATTTCTTTTCTCTACAATTTGGTAAATTTTCTCTAGTACTTGTAGTCCATTTGAATAAAGACTAAGCTGCTCTTTTAACACCTTTTTACATTCCCGTAAATCACTGGTTTTAATGCAGATCATCCTTTCAGTAAGTATTATGTTCGTTGTCGCATCCACTATGTAAATGCTCACCACGTTAGCTGTCTCTTTCAACCATTCTTCTATATCCTGATTGCTGGCCATTGATCTTAAGTTGATTGGTGTCTTAATACTCCAACTTCCGAAATCAAGGACAAAGAAGGGAATCCCTTCGACATAATCAAAATAGGATTTTATCATCTGATTATCTTCCCAATCCTTAATCTCCTTTTCGCTAAGAGCATCAGAATAGAATACCACATCAAAAAGGATACGATTTAGTAAACAGGTATGCGAGCTGATACTCGGATTAGGATTTGCATGATAAAATTCCTTTCCTAGTATGGTCCCAGCACTGCGGTAATAATCAGCGAAATAGATCATTTCCCTAGTTTGGTTAATCTCATTGTTTACAGGCACAGATACACCTTTTGATTTTACATAACCAAGTACAGCAAACACAAATGAAATATATTCTCCCATTTCTTTTCCTTTACCTAACCGATAATGGCCCGAAGGTGCAATCGTTATTCCCCCTCTTGTCAATATTATTGCCTCCTCAAACCCCATACACCGATCTCCATGAAACAATTCGACGGCAAAATAATTTCCTTCTTCGCCAGTTAAATCCTTTGTTTCTTCGACAGTCCAAATTATATAGACATAATGAATTTTTCTTTTCACATCAACGATAACAATACCGGAGGAAGCGGCCCTTTCATCGCGCAAATAGTTTGATTGCCAGAACTTACACAACCTTTCCTTGTTCTGAATTTTTTGTTTTAAGCTTTCACTGATTAGAAAATTTTGATGCGTGTATGATGAGAATTTGTCTTTAATTGAATTATACGATGCTATAGAATCAAAAATTGATGGTAATGCAATTGACCTTTTTAAAAATGCCGCTTCCTGGCTTCTGTAACTGTCAAATTTCGGTGAACCCTCTAAGGATTGATCGTCACATGCTACCCATGCAAGTGCGGGAAAATCAGTATAATTAATGTTCATGAAGAGATAGATTATTATTAGATAATCGAGATTTTTTGGTGGTCTAAGTATTAAGAACCTGAGATGGATATTTCGGCACTTACTGAAAGACAAGTCGTAAATTATGTTATTTTTTGGATTAAACCGGTCGCTAATCCAGAAAAATTCCGTTGCAAATCAATCATCAAATAATTTTTAAAAGTCTATGGTACCTATTGATGATTAGCTGTGTATTATAATGGCAATGGCCATTCCTATAACTGAATACACTTTACTCTAATTGTACCCTGGGGCTTTTTATTAAAGCCTAAAGATCTTGTATTGAACTCCACATTGGAACAGGACATTTTCTAAGGCGAAACAAACAACTATCGGGTTAAAGAACAGCTAAATTTGACAAAAACCAGCCCCGAGAATTTAGGGCTGGTTTTATTGCATAACTATGTTTATGAATTCGGTAAACTCAACCTTTTATTATCTTCTTTTTTCTTTCCCTCTTTTCATTCACTTGCGAGAAGTAGCCAGTTTCCTTACGAACAAGGTCAGCTTCTTTTCTCTCTAATACCCTCACCAGCTCCGTTTCAAATTCCCCTTTTTTCTTAACCAATTTTACAAGTTCTATCCGGCCATCTGCAAATTCATTGTAGGACTGGCCGTCAGGAAGTTTATCAGATAGTATTAAAAATGGAATTCCTTTGCTAAAATTACGTTTCCTAAGATCAAGAATAGTCTGAAGGAATTTCTTTTGCTGTATTTCAATTTCCTTTTTTAGATCATCGTTTGACATCGTACTTTATACTTTTTAGATTCTAACACATTTCGCTTTCACCTCATCCTATTTATTGAAGATGATTTGCCAAGGCTACTTCCACTCGACTGGGATGTTTTCCACTTTATATATCTTATCCCCAATATGTTCATAATCCAGTGAAAGGATGCACCGGATATGTAAATCCGAAATCACCAAAGTTCCGCCTTCGGTAGATTTTATCCTGACGGTAAGTTTACGCGTTTCACCTGCAGGAATTTCCTGCTTAACTTTCGCCACCCAATTGAATTTTTTATCACCAAATTCAATAAAAGGAATGTTTAAGTATCCCTTATTGATATTGACCGCATTTTCCTCTGTATGTACTTTATATTTATGGCCCTTGAAGTCGGTTATACCAAAATCAGAAAATCCGCCTAATGCAAGTGATACCCCAGCCATTTTTGAATACGCGTTTTTAAAGTGCATGGAGATTTCAACCATTCCGCTTTTTTTATTTCCAGTGGCTTTCACTTCTGCCAGTCCAAGAGATTCAAATGGAATAGTCGTTTTTACTTTACTGACTGTTTGGGCCGCAGCCCTAGGAGTCGCTGCTGCCAATAGGATAAAAGCAAGTAGTATTGCTATTAGAAAGTTGTTTTTCATCGTAAAAGGTTTTCATTTAAGTTAGTAAAAATTCAAAAGCGCCTAACAATTTTTTACTTTTATTTTGATCATCTTTTGATCCTATTGCGTTTCTTTTCACTTAATAACGGGTTATGGTTTCTATATCCAGGCACAACATTGGCCCGATCCGTTGGTGGAGGTTTTAGGCCAGGAATGGTTACCGTCCCGTTATTTGATATATAGACCCTTCGGTTTCCCAAAAAGATATCCAGTTTATTTTGCAAAGGATTTGCCTGCACTTTAAACCTGGTCCTGGAACCGCTGGATAGCTGCACCATCACCTCTTCCTTATTGCCCTGTGCGAGGGAAAGATTAAGCTGTTCGTGGGTATTGTGCTGCCCGAAATCTGCCAAAGGTAGCTGAGCGGTGATTTCGGCAAGATCAAAAGGCTTGTCCTTTCCTAAATTGTCAACCAGATAATTCCCTGATGTAGTGAGCGCAGTCATATCGTATCTTATCCAATCGTTATAGTATTCTCCGTCAGGATTACAAATCTGCTTATTTACCCATCTACCTTTTAAAAGGTTATAAGATTCATTTAGGCTTGATGTTCTACTTGCCGTATCATAATATTCAACCGGAATGGTCTGCTTTCTATATTTTAAACCTGTTTGCTCGACTGTACCTGAAAGCCCGATGGTGTAATGATCCCAAAAATAATTGCCATTGGCCGACCTGGTAAAAGAAAGCTCGCAGGAAACTGTATCCTGCCCGATCAGTGTATGATATGGCATCAAAATCCTTGGAGACTGTTCCCGCATTTGATGCCACAAATTATCTGCAAGAACATCACCAAAGCCCAATGCTCTTAACTGCCTTTTTAAAATTTGAAAATTGACCGAACGGGGATCGGTGCGTTGTTGCACTTTTTCATCTGCACTAAGCGGAACAAGTCCAAGTGCATCAAAGGTGCTATTGATCTGTTCAATAGTATTATCCTCTTTCATTTGTATAGGGTTAGTTTCAATGGATAGCTGTGGCCTCCAGGTTCACTTCACTCGCCTTCTTACGATAAAACGACGGTCGATATTCCAAGTACCCATATTCATGCAGTTGCTTCATGATCGTATAATAAGTGCCACTAGTGGAGATCTTTGCAATAGGCATGATCTGCCAGCTATAGACCAACAGAAAGCCCTTAAATTGTTGTTTACTCCATAAATAAAACAACGCCATATAAACAGCCATATGCGCTTTACTAATTCTTGGGTCGTTAACCACCTTACAAAAGAAGGAGAGCAAGTGAAACTGGTGATCCATAACTTAATCCTAATGTGATAATTTGGTTTTCTTTCTGTTGGTCTTTTTTTCTCTTCTGGCCTGATTTTTAGAGACCTCTTGTTTAGAGGTTGACGGCTTTTGCTGCGTGGATTTAAAAGAAGTTGCCCTGCCCTTGGATTGGCTCTGTGCGGCTTTTTGATCCAACTGTTTACCCACTATTTTTTGAGTTGGTTTAGCACCTAATTTTTTCAAATCAACCGGCTTTCCTTTTTCATCAAAAACTTTCATCATCCGGTTTTCAGGATCAGCTTCAATTTGTACCCTTAGCGGATTTCCCTGGTAATCAATATTCAATGCCGACCGGTTTCCTACCATTAAGTTCCCAACCACCCTTAATTGTTCATATGGGTTTACGTTCTTCCAAAAAGGCAATTGCTGTTGACAATGAGCGTGGACATCAAAAGTATCGGTAGGAATGTTTTTCATCAGAAAATTTCCCTGTTCATCTTTTTTTGTATCCAGTTTTACCCACTGTTGTACAATTTGGCCATTTTCTGAAACAGACTCCAGTATGGCCCGTCCTGCAATCAGATTCTCAGCCCGTTTTGAATTCATCGAAGTCTCATTAACACTGAAAGTTTGGTTCTTGTATATGCCGGGGCTTAAGGCATTACGGTAATTCGTTTGAAAACTATCGAAGGAATGACCGCAGGCTTCATCATAAGCAAATTTGAGGTTGTGGTAAACCTGCTCGTTATAATGATTGCAGACCGAGGTAGGCAGGGAGAAATTTCTCTCTCCCTGCCTGATCTTGGCGAAAACCTTAGCAACATATTCACCAAACCCTGCCTTTTGCATACTGGTTTGAATCCTAGCCAACTGCTGGTTTTGTCTAACCTGTTCTGCCTTACGTGCCATAAAAGATTTGAAAGGCCGAAGCATCCGGAACAGGATTTTATTGAGAGCTTGCTTACCTGGAAATGCTATTTGAAACAGCTTTTTTCGCTCCACAGCTAAAATTCTCAAACTGTCTTTTTCTTCTCTTGTAGGCGAAACAGACAATTTAGCCGTAATCTCATCAAGATATTTTAATCTCAATTTTGCATAATCAGGATCTGCCATCACATCGGGAGGGAATAAGTTGACATTTTTTTCCTCCATCTTTTTCCAGGCCACTAGCGCTTCATGAACGCGGTTGATTCTCTGTGCCATAACTAAACTTTAAGGCTGTTTTTTTTCTTTCTCGCCGGAGTGGTCTTAGCTGTTTTTGGGCCTTTCTTATTCACAGGAGCTTTTACCGGAGGGATGGCCTTTTTGGCTACTTTACGGTTGCCTCCTTTTTGCTTTTCTCCTTCCAATGCGGGTTTAACTCCGGCATCCGGCGGAACCTCTCCGGATATTGGTACAACAGTCTTTGCCCCAAGGGCATCTGGATAAAGCTGAATGACCTTCGCATCATGACCTGCAGCATTTTTCTCTGGGTCTAAAATAGCAGCCGGCGGCTCCGGGGTATCGAAAGGGCTTTCCGCCTTCCCGGTAGCAATATACCGTTCAGCCGCCGCCAGCTTTTTTGCAAGCGCTTCTTCATTGGAAATATAAACCCTGGGGTTTTCATCATATATGCCGATCTTCTTAAACTCTGCATCAATGGCGATCCACCGCACAATTTCAGTTTCTCCATTTTTTAGGGTTACCCTTTGCACATTGCCCTTTTTCATCGAACGAACCAGTCCATCGGCTAGTTTGGGGTCTTTCAAACTTTTAATTGCATGAGAATCACGCAACTGTTTTTCCATCAGTGGCCAAGGAATATTTATTTTAGGGTAGGCGTTGTATTTGTTCAATTCCCGAAAATCCGCCTTTTTAAAACCAGTGAACTTCATCTCCACCTCACCATTCTCCGGGTCTTTTTTCAGGTAAGTAATTTCCTTTTCCACAGAGCCGCCTAACTTCAGGTTATACATCTCTTTCAAAGTGTACGTATTCTTTTTAAACTTGTGGTCAACATTAACCGTCTCCCAGGTGGAAGCAGCGATATCGTCAGGCCGGGTGGTAATCCGGGTATCATATTTATTGAAATGATACCAGTCCTCTTTACCTTTGTTAAAATGCAATATGGATTCGGTTGTATCTCTGGTATCTTGATCTCCAAAATCACGCTTCACATTAATGGTGAAACTATCCAACCCTTTACCAATGTTCTCGCGAATCTCGGCTTCATAGATTTCTCCAAAACCAGTCATTTTCACGCGATCATTCAAGTACTTCACATTTTTCTCGATTACCATGTTCTTAAATTTAGAGTTAACATTCTCCCTCCGCCATAGCGATAAACTGCACGGCAGAAGTCCTATTTTTCTTTTTATTAGGCAGCGCTATAGCTGAACCACATTCATTAAATGGCGGTTACGGATTCTAATCAGCAGATTTCTTCCCCCTTCCTTTTCCATCATCTCAACCACCAGTACCTTCTGGTCAGGTATGGTAAATTTGGGCATAGCCACCACAATGTTTTGCTGGGAGTGCGAGCCGATTACTGTGGAATTACCCGATACATATAGGGGTGAAAGCTGTAATTGCTGCGAGGCTGTGCGTTTAGCTTTCTTTAGATCCTCGATGTAAAACCGGAGCTGGTCTACATTATAGCCTATGGTACTTTTGTTTTCCAGTTCCATCTGCAAGTACAGGATATCATCCTTAATATACAGGCCGATACAACCCAAAGCAATATCATTACCTGTTGCCCGGATGTTTTTGATCAATGGTGCCTTATGGCCCAAGGCCGTAGCCAGGTCATTTACTTTTGCCTCATTATTGTCTCCGGAAGCAAAAAGTGCCCAAGGGGTTTGTGCGACCACTTTGCCCAAACTGAAATTCAATTGCCCAGGACTGGCCAGATAATGAACGATAAAGGAATACAATGTCCCATCCGAGCAAACTACCGTCAGGTTGGTTTCTTTCAGGGTATCACTCGCCGCTTTGACCTGAAGGATATTCTCTACGCCTTTCGCCTTTTGTACCAACACCTCTCCGTTACCACGGTCTACGCTTTTCACTGGATAAGGAAAAATCAAATTGGTGGTTTTACTTTTCGAAATATCCAGGTTCATCGGGATTACTTTTCCCTTCACCTCGGTGACTAAATTCTGGGCACGCACCAGTTGCCCGGTCAACAACATGATCACACACAGGATCACTCTCACACACTCTCTCATGTTCTACTGTTTATTTTATAATGAATACTTAATTAATTTCTTCTGCCTTGTCGTTTTTCAGCAGCAGTTTATAACCTGCCTTCAGGGTAACTTTGATGAGTTTTACTTTCCTTTTGATCAGGGCCTTGCTCATCTCAATACCAGCCGCCGCCGCCTGGGTAGCCAAGGTTGGGTCCATGCTACTCAGGCCAATGCCCTGCATGACATCCGTGCCGTTTTCTTTGGCGATATCCCTGGTGATCGCACCGGGAATATGAATGCCCTGCATACCATCCAGGTCGCAAACCGAAAGATCTACCGGATAAATTGAACCTTTAAACCGGATGCTGTTAATCTCAATGCTCAAACGCTCCCCGTTGATCTGGGCCTGACCAAAAACAAAATTATCCTTCGGGATCAGCTCTCCACCAATCATAATATCACTGGTCAACCGCATTTTTACAATAGAACCAGATACGATCGTCTGATTGTCATGCACCACCGCTGAAATCGTATTCCCCTGCTCTTGCGGAGCAGCATCAGCCAAACTAAAAAAGCCCGCGGCAGCTTGTTGTTTACCTTTTTTTTCCGGAGCCGGGTTCATAACAGTGATGATATCTTCCTCCGCTTTGCCCCTCACCGCATAAATTTTTCCGCGGCTCTGTCCCGAAGCATTTTTCAACTTGTCTTTTGCCAGTTCCGGGTGCTGGATATCCACGATCTTTTCCAGCATGGCATTGATCTGCTGCATTTCCGGGTCTCCAGAAGGCTGTCCCTGGCTCATCATATTCATCATATTTTCCAGCCGATCTAAGTCACTCTTATTCACCCCCGAATTGCCATTACCTGATGGCGTATATCCGTAAGGGTTAGACGCTGGCGGAGCTGGCTGATTTAAGGCTGTATTCAATTCAGAAAGTTTGCGGTAAACCTGCGCCTCATTGGGATCATGATATCCCGGATAGCCTGCTACAGAAGGGTTTGCCGCTTGCGGACCATAAGGATTAAAGTTTGCTGAACCGCCGGTGGTCACCGCGGAATTAGATAAGTACGGATCGTTTTTGGTCTGTTCGCTTCTGCGGTTGCTGTCCGTGGTAGCCTGAGCATAGAAGCTCATTTTGTCCTGGGGTTTATCAGCATCAAAGTTTGCACCAGGCAAAGCCATATTCACTTTACCGGTAGAGGCTTTGGTTTCTTTTTCCTTTGTGGAACTGCTCAGTGCCCAGACCAACAGCAACAGGAAGGGTAAGGTCAGAATTGGCAGGATCAATAAAAGTTTGCGTTGTTTTTCCTGCGGGGTTGTCTCTAAAGTTTTCATATTTCAATTTTTAGGGTTTGTAATCTGGCCGGAGGGATTAGTCGGCATTGTAGCTTGCAGTTGGTAGGTATTCTCATACAGGAGCAGGCTATCCATTAGCCCGGGCCTTGAGGCCATAATCCGGTCATACTCTGACCGTCCCGTTTTGGACCGGGAAAGGCTGTCCATAAAGCTCTTAAAAGCCAATATTCTATGGTGGATGTTCTGGTCCTGCACACCATCAAACCATTTACCTTCAAAAGGGCTATTGGCCAGCGGGGTCGTGATCTGGCGGATGTTTAATCCCCCTCCAGCAGGTGCATAAAAACTGTGGACGATCAGCCAGATATTATAGCCGCTGAGTGCCACGACCAGCAGCACCAGCAGCAGAATCTTTTTTTTCTTACCATAGCTATCTTTGCCCCTGGGGTCTGGGCCGCCCTTTTCCGCTTGCAACTTTTCCTTCAGCAAAGACTGGCGCCTTAGTTCCTGAGCGCTATTGCTGGCTCTCTGTGGGAGTTCTGTTTTTTTTGAGGGTATCATCTTTGAGGGATTAATCGTTAGCCTGACGGGGCTAGCGAGGGTTAACACTGAGGTCTTTGTTTTCTACGATATTCCACCGCTCAATCAATAGCCCATGTGAATTATTTTCACTCCTGGAGACTTCGCGTAACTGTCCCGCAGTGATCAGGCTTCGGGTAAGAGTGGAACTTGGACGGGTAAGGGTTTGGACCGCGAAGCAGCGAAAGCTGATCGGAACGGAATTCATGTCCAGTTGCACACTGTCCACCCGAATAGTTTGGTTGATATTCGAGCTGATGATGTTGGCATAATAATTTCCCTCTTTCAGATCATCGTACTGCCGCTTGGCTGATTCATCCGCCAAGTACAAGGCTTTTGTGATGGTGGCCTCTATACCTTTATCATCGGGTGGAAGACTAAAAAATAGGTTATGGAATATTTTCACCTGGTCTTTGGCCTCCACCGGAAGATTGTCTTTGCGTTCACTCCCATAGGCTTCAAGTGCCTTTCCATTGATCAGCACATACACCTTTTCTTTTTTACTTTTGATCAGCTCATAACTTTTGTACACGGTGAACAGGCAAAGGCTGACCGATCCGACGATCACCACAACGCTCAACATCCTGATGTAGCGGAACGTGGTATCTATATTTTGCATTTTCTGGAACATTTCTCTTTCACTTTTTCGTTTTCACACTGTTCAAAAAGGGGGTTAAAAACATGTACCTGGTTGGCTATAGACATACTAAAACACCCCCTTCTATCTTTTTATTTTTAACTTTTGATTGACCTGTTTCGTCTCCTTCTTTATTTCTTATTCCCGGCAATCTTGCTGGCCATGTACGCAGCGCTATGGCCAATGCTACGCCCGGCCGCCCCGGCAACGCCGCTGCCGGATTCTTTTCCGCTTTGTCCTTCCTTATAGTTTTGGCGCATGTCTGCTACCTTATCCAATGCACCACCGATCTTTCCGGGACTGCTCATAGCCAAACTGGTCAGTTTCTGTACCATTGCACCACCACCACCAGCATTCACAACAAAGCCAGCGACAGAAGGCACTGTGAAATAGCCTACAATTCCGATGAGCAGAAACACCAGATAACCCGTATCCGAGGGACTGAAAAACGTGTCCCCGGTTTGCTGAATCTGTCCGATATCCATCTTGATTAAATTCTCTTGAATCTTTCCTATAATGCCCCCGAAGATATTTGCTACCGGTAACCATAAGGATACATTGATGTATTTCGCTATCCAGGCCCCAAGGGTATGGCCTAGCCCATCAAAGACCGATATCGCAAAAACCAGCGGGCCAAGGATAGATAGAACGATCAACTGGAATGTTCGCAGAGCATTGATACAAAGGGCAGCAGCTTCGAATAAGACATGAAGAATCTCCGACATCCATTCCTTAACAGAGTTTTGAAACTTATAGGTTGCTTTTTCAATCGCAAATTTCAAACTGTTACCAATGCCTTCATACCATTTTTCTCCTTTTGGATCTTCTCCGTTGTGGGTGTACCGATACCACTGGTCTCGGTCACCAGTTTCATTCTGCCCAACATACATCTGGTAGACCGGGCTTTCTTTAATCGCCGCTTCCTTCTTTTTCAAAAGCAGTTTTACAGTTTGATTAGACCCCTCTACAATCGCTCCCGTACCCTCAGAAATGGGGTCCAGAAGCCCGTTCATCACCCCTAAAACCATCGGAAAAAAACTGATGCAAAAACCCAGCAGGAAAGGTCTGAGCAAAGGGTGAAAGTCAATAGGCTCCGCATTCAACAGGTGTTTCCAAACCCGCGCTGCGATATAAAATAAGGCTGCAAAGCCGGCAATACCCCTGGACACATCAATCAGGTTTTCACATTCCCCCATCATTTCATTGTACAGTGCTTTCAGCACGTCTTGCATACTGTGCAGGTTGTCAGCAACCCCGCCGTCAGCATAGACCATCACAGGCGCCAGTGAAAACAGCAACGCCATCAATACCATATACTTTCTCATCAGCGTAAGTTTTGAATGCCATACAATGTTTCCATGCTATTCACCTGGTTTTTGGCCTTACTACGGCTCAGGGCCATCAGTGAACAGGTGCCGCTGAACTCACGAATGAAAGTCAGCTTATCCTCCATGTCCGAGTATATTTTATCGATACTGCTTAACCGTTCATCATCGCTCATGCGGAGCTTACCTGCGGTAACCACATTTACAAGCTCATCGAGATTTTTCAAACTCCCGGAGGCTACAGATTCAAATACGCCCGACATGTAGCCGATTTCGGAGGAACCAAAAAGGGCAGTTGTACTGAACCGTCTTACAGCAATCCTACATTCCTTAAGCAACTGGATCTGAAAATCTAGGATACCGCCGACCTTCCTGTATTTTTTCACAGCGGGGCTGACCTGTAGCAGGCCATCCAAAAAAACTTTGTGAAGACTGAAATTTCCCTCAGTCAGGGATTTGACCGTACCATAACCTTTGGAGACAATCGTATAGCCTTTTTTCAGGGTAGTCAATATGGACTTTAGCTGCGCTAACTTTTCTATATTCAGGGCCAGTTGGGCGGCCTCAGTAGCCTGCGCGTGTACCCGTAGGGGAACCTGGCTGCCCACAAGGCAAACCAGTATCATTAACAAAATCTTTCTCATTACTGCACATTTTCTCGTTCACAAATCTTGTTTCATCAGCATTTTAGCCCGGAGGCTAGGGTTGCTCTATCCCATTCAAAAACTCACTTCCATGGATTTCCTGTTGCATTTTCTTTTTCATCAGTAGCATCAGGCTTATCTGATCATCCAGTTCCATCACAAATGAACACTGCTCTTCAGCGGTCATGTACAACTGATCTATCCTTTTGATCCGCTCATCATCTTTCATTTCAAGCTGGTTGTCTGAGATGAGAGAGATTAATTCATCGATGGTATCGGCCAGCATTTTTAATAAATGATCAATGACCTTCTCCAAAAACTCCTTTCGATAACTGCTCATCAGATCCGACCGGGCCAGCTTCCCGGTTTCGTTTAAACGGTTAACCGCTTGTACGCACATGGTCATGATTCCAGCGACCTTTGCGTATTTTTTTATGCGTGGGTTTACGATTTTCAGCGCGCCAAAAAAGTCACGGTGCAAATTGAAATCTCCTGTTTTGATCTTATTGATAATGCCCACGCCTGTACTGATGATGTCATACCCTTTTTTGATATAACTTTTATAGACCTGAAGGGCAGCAATCTGGAGGCCCAGCAGCTTCCGGTTTTCCTTTTTCTGGGAAAAGAAACCACCGAGAAACTGCGCCCTGGCCGGTGATATCAAAACGATCACCAGCGATAGAATACTTATAATAATTTTCATGTTCATGGGGTTAACGTTGTCCTTAATTTTCAATGGGATAGCCGGGCGTGCTATAATTTTTTAGGGTTAACATGTATGTTCATTTAAATTTCCCGCGCTCTGCGACTACCATTTTTTTCTTCTTCTTTTACGTTCTGCCTTTTGATTCTTAATTGCCAAGGAATTTGCTTTTTGTGCTGCTGGCAATTCGTTTATAGATTTTAGAAGAATCGGCTCCGGCTCATTTATGGACATGCCTTTGCGGGCATCAAAACGTATGATCCTTAACTGATCAGGAACAAACCCCTTGCCCGGGTCATACTGTACCTTCATCATACATATCGTTCGTTGATCGGTCATCAAACTACCCTGGGTGATCGTCTGTATCCAAACCGGAAAAGCATTCTGAATGCCAATCCCCGCAGGTCTTGCCTTCAAATAGGCCAACATCGTATGCGCCAGTTCCCGCTCGGAAACATCAGGCGCCATAAATTTCCCCGTATACCCCTTGCTGTTCAATACCTGAATAAAGTGATCCAAATGTTCAGCGTTCAACAGTGGCCCTCGCGAAAAACCTTTACTTATCCTCTCATTTGCCCTAACCCGTAATTTTTCTGCATAGAAATCCATAGCCAGGAGTTCAGCTTTGCTCGGGATATCACCTGCGACATTTATTTTGATGCCTACGACCTCACCACCCCTTTCAGACTGCTGAAAGGCTTCCATTGAGGCAATATATAAACCACCAACCTGGTCATAATCCACCTCAAAAACGCACTGAGTATATTTATTATCCCACCGAGCGCCATCAGCAAAAGTGCCTAGGTTCATCGGAAATTTATATTTAGAACCTCCCGGACCATTTTGCAAATCCAAAAACCCATCGATACAGTTTCTCAGGTCTGTTTCTTCCACATGAATGGCATAAAACTTTCCATCATAACCTTTTTGCGTTAGCTGCTCGGTAAACATTTCCAGGTATTTTTCATTTATTTTCATTTTTTATTCGCTATGAGTTAACTCCACATTTGTTCTTTGCCTACATCCGGTAACGTGATTTTTTAACCCGCAAATTGGGGCCATTGATCAGCTCTATAACTGTTTCTTTGCTCGGTATTTGGGACAGCCGACGAATATTAATTGTGTTGGCTACCAATAATTTCGCATCCTGTGTAGCATTACGCTGCTCGATCCTGATTTGGTTTAGTCGTATGCCAAATAATGGCGTGTTTTCAAAAGTGAATTTGCATAGTATCCCTGTTGGAGCTGACTCTTCCAACAGTACAATGGTTTGCACCTGTAACGAGGAATGTCCCTTCAAACAAGTTTGGCTTATCGCTTGGGAAAGATCTACCAAATTGCTTTTCTCCCAAAACAACCCATTGTACCCCTTAGATCGGATGGCCTTTACAATCTCCTGCTCACTGTTCCTCACCATGCTATTATCTAATTATATCATTCATTTAGTGTACACTACCGCTAATAAAATCTATAGCCCTTTTTGCTACGCTTTAAGGATTTGGCTGCCATTTTTATCCCGCTTGATTTTTCGGGAATCTCAGAGCGGTGTTTAATTTCATGGAAATGCCGGAAAACCGGGTACTTTTCTCCTTCACCGATGAGTTGTAGCTCATAGTACTTCACGTGAACTTTATCCCTGGAGTTATAATCTACCTCAAAGGCGCAACGGTTGTATTTTCCATTTGAATCGGCTAATGAAGTAATCGTGTAAACCTTTACAGGTAGGGTTAAAGTCATCGGATCAGCAATGGCCATCGCCATATAGCCTTTTAATAAATCGGGTAGTTTCTGCGGCCCCTTTCCTTCAAGCGTAAACAAACCATCGTAGCCTTTACCGTATAAAAACTTAGTGAGTTCATCAATCGACGCGTTGATTTTTTTCATTCCGCTACCTGTACGCTGGCTCTCCAGATTTACCCGGTTAAGGTGATCAAACATTATTTTATCGACATAACGCTCCAAAAATTCGTAGTTGATCAGATCCCCTTCTTTCGGACCTGCATGAATGTAATGGCTTGCGCAAAATCTTTCCGCGTCCTTTAAGACCTCAACAGATCCAGCAGTCTTAGGTTCTACTGTATTCACCTTATCCTTTCCGCTGTTGCTAACATCGGCGATATACTTCCCATCGATATATAGCTTGGCTGAAAAAGCGAAGGCCGACTCACTAGATTCCTTATCCAAATCAATACTTTTTAATTCTATTATCATCACTAATCTCTTTCTTCTACCTTCAACTAATTACTGGATACCGGATTACACACTTTTTCCTTTTGTCTTTCTTAAGGCCCTTGCAGTAGCCTGCTTTTGTTCGATTGGGGCAGGTAAAGTGTACTGCTCAGGCTTAAGTCCAGCATCCTTTAAAACCTGTTCAGGAATATTGGTATTTAATAGCCGGTCCCCCTTTTTAATGTGGGGCACAACCTGTCTTTCGATTTTTCCTTTTAAAACATCAATACCTCGGGGCAAGGAGATTATCGTTGCTATGGGCATCTCAAAGGCGATGATATAATACTCTCCTTTAGGGTTGCCGTAGACCAAACCACTTTTGGTCTGCCTATCAATATCCCGCTGTACCCGCAAATCTTCTTTTCTGTTGAGGTAATCCAAGACCATTTTATCGGAGTATTCGGATAGGTTTAAATAGGCACCCAGATCATCCTTTTTGACACGGGGATTTCCCAGCTCCGAAGCACAAAACTGCTCTGCCTCTTTTAAAACTTCTCTATCCTCCTTTTTACAGGGATCAAAATCGTTGACAATCCCTCTGCCCCGATTTCGCACATCAGCAACATATTTCCCATCGACATACATCTTCGCTGCAAAACAATAAGCAGTTTCACTTAAGGATTTGTTATAGTCGATACTTTTCAATTCTATCTTCATGACATTAATTTTTGACAGATAAACTTTAATGTTCGAAAACTCCTAGGCAGCTAAAAACTGTTCTGTGGCTAAAGCAAGTGCTTCATTTCGTCCATACATTAACCGCCACATCGCCGGGGAGACCTTACCTGGGGGAATAGGTATTCTGTTTGCCATAACCTCCCTCTAGTCCTTAATACCATACATAATCTTAAGCTGCCGCGCTTCTATTTCATTTTTGGAACGGGATAAAGAAAGCAGGTAGTTTTCCCCGTTGAAGCGCTTCAGATCGGAATAATTCTGGTCCACCTGGTCACTGGCCGCACCGATAATAACCAGCCGTTTAGCGTCGGTCATCGTTGTCGAAAAGGAATTGACTACCATAACCAGCTGCTCCGCATTGGCTACTGTTTCATCCAGTATGCCCTGGTACACCCGCGCCATGTCACTGATTTCCTCGGGCCTGAAATGTTTATCATCCCTGATCAAACTCCAAGCCCGCTTGAATTCATTCACCAGCTGGATTTGTTTTTCTCCGACCTCTTTTATACGCTTGTAATAAGTGATGATTGTTTTTACTTTATTCAATTCCTCGAAGTAATTCTTGTACAGACTACGCTGCTTTTCTGTCCAGTTGGAAATATCATCGAGTTTTAATTTGGACATGGTATTTTCAATCGTTTTCTGGGCATTCTGCAACCAGATCACCTTATTTTGCTGCCTCTGGATCGCAAGATCCGCAGCTAGAATCGCTTTTTTAATGGCGGCTTTAACGACCCACCACCATATCGCATGTGCTTTTTGCGTGGGGGCCATAACAAGCCCCATAAGGAGTATCAAACTCACAATTACCTTTTTCACATTCACCTCCTTTTCTATCTATTTAATTTTCATTTTAATTACCAATGGTAGAGATGCACTTACAACTTCATATTGCGCTTCGATTTCAATTTTAAGGGCGGGTCAACCATTCTAAGTCCTTCCACTTTAGTTGGTATTTTTTCGATGTCTATAGGGAATAGGGTTACGCAATTAATTACGGCCAGATTAGGGGCAGATCTTATGATTTCCATTTCTCTTACGACCAGCTTATTTCGATAACCCGGAGTGATCCTAAAATAAGCTTCCACACTTTCCGCATCACTACCATTCCATTTCAAAAACGTTCTTAAAGAAATTCCGTTCCTCATTCCTATTTCTTTCCCTAACATCGAAGCAAGCAGATATCGTTTAATACTTTTTTCCAGATCATCCGGGTACCCACCACAGGTGGAAAATGAACCATCATACCCTCTACCATTAAGACTGGATGCAAATTCACTGATGTCTTTAAAAAATTCCTCTATTTCAATTTCAATTTGCATGTCCATTTTTCGTCAATTAATTTCTATCATCACACTACACTCCACCATTTTGCTGGTCCCGCGCCAGATTCTCAATACCTCTTTGTATACTACCGAACCGCTCCGCGTATTCCATGATCTTTATTTTTTCAGTTTGTTCAGTGGTATACGCCAATTACTCTTCCGAGGAAACTTCGTTACGGTAAACTTTGCAATGATTACCCACTTTTCAATTCAATAATCACTTTATTTTTTTCCTTCTTAACCTTTTTTTTGGAGCCGTCGGATATAGTTCTCGGTCGAATTCAAAGACCCTTTCCAATTTTGTTTTATTGATTTGTTCTCTATACTGGTCCCCTTTTTCAAGCTGGTCAATGACCAATTGAAATCTGGGCTTGCAACCGGGAATAATCCCTATTTGAACGTATATATACTTAGATGGATAAACCTGATTTTCGTACAATCTTGTAGCATAGATACTGTCCATGTAGAAGCCCTTTTCCCGACTATAATTAATGAGCAAATCGGCGTTTTGCGTAAACACTCCGGGTTGACCCCCAAACTTGTGATAGATTAATTTTAATGGCAAGTGTTCTGCGGGATTAAAAGGGTAGTTTTCTACAAAATCTCTTATTTCCATTGGATTATATCTAAATAGACCTCTTTCAAGAATATGTGTTGAAATCTTAAATTCACCATATCCCAAGGCATTCAAATTTTTCTCAAGTTGGCGCAGATCCTCCCGATAATCCAACCTCGCCGGTTCTTTTTCCTTATTTTCCATTCTGTTTATCACTACTCTCTGGCGAGGATTTCAATTCCCCGTTGTATACTACCAAACCGATCTGCGTACTCTTGCACTTTAACCTTTTCAGTCTGCTCAGTAGTGTAACTTAAATACTCCTCAGGACTTACTTCTGTGCGGTATACTTTAGAGTGTATTCCTCCCAATGAGATAAATACCTCTTTATACTTTTTGGTGGGATCGTTGGCTTTATTCACCGATAACACTAGCGCTTTTTCCTTCTCGGTCAGACCCAACAGGTCCTGAATCTGATCAAACTTATTCTGGTATTTGCTTTGATCCAGCAGGATCTTGCAGTCACTGTTGTTAATAATGGCCTGCTTAACAATGGGCGAAGAAATGATATCTTCTATCTCCTGGGTAACGACAATAGCCTCCCCAAAAAACTTTCTAACCGTCTTAAACAAATACTTTATATACTCTGCAAACCCCTCTTTCATCAAGGCTTTCCAAGCTTCTTCAATCAGGATCATCTTGCGTATTCCTTTGAGTTTACGCATCTTATTGATGAACACTTCCATAATGATGATCGTCACCACAGGAAACAATATCGGGTGATCCTTAATGTTGTCCAGCTCAAAGACAATCAGCCTTTCCTGAAGCAGGTTCAGGTTTTCTGTGGCATTCAGCAAGTAATCAAATTCGCCGCCTTTGTAGTACGGGCGCAGCACGTACAAAAAGTTGTTGATATCAAAATCTTTTTCCTTTACATTTTGCTGGGCAAGCAATGGAACAAATTCAGCTTTCAGATATTCATAAAAAGTATTGAAACATGGGAATAGATCTCCGCCAGTTTCCAGTTTATCATAGTAGCCGGAAATTGCATTACTCAACGCCACATATTCGCTCCGTTTAAAATCATCCGAATCCGACTTCCATAAGGCCAGTAATAAGGTTTTGATCGATTCCTTTTTCTCGGTGTCCAGGGAATCCCCCTGACCGATAAAAAAAGGATTAAATTTTATCGGGTTCTGCTCTGAATAAGTGAAATAATAACCGTTCACCATATCACATAATCCCCGGTAAGAGTGCCCTACATCTACCAAAACGATATGCGTGCCCTGCTCGTAGTAACTGCGGCAGAGGTGATTGGTAAAAAAGCTTTTTCCTGATCCAATTTTCAGGGGTGACCGGGCCATTTAATTAAAAATGGCCCGGTCACCCCCGGAAGGCCCAAGGATAAAACGGTTGCGCGAGGTGATCCAGCCCCTCTTCATAGGCTCATCACTCAAGTCTACATGCACAGGCCGTCCGGTCAGCCGGTCGCCCAAACGGATGCCGAAGGGACTGACCGAGTTGCGGTAACTGGTTTCTAAATTCAGAAAACAGGTGCTTTGCTCTAAAAAGGTGTCAAAGCAATCGTTCATCGGAAAACCCGCACTGTTACCAGGGATACCAGCCCAAAAGATCTGGGGCGCTCCGGCAGTTTCCACTTTCGCTACTGCGTCCATTTGGGCCAGCCCGGAGCTGACCAGGTTTTTCAAATCCTTAAGTTCTTCCTTTTCGCTGGTCCAAACCATGATATTGAAATGCGCCCGCACCGGAAGCCTGCCCTCGGATATCGCTTCATTCAAAAAATCGTTCGTGGAATCCCGTGAAATCAAATTTTCGCGCGAGTAAGCAGACAGGGACTGTAAACGAAGCCTTTTGGTCTCCAGCTTTTGGATCGTCTTGGCCGAATCTTCAATAAAGATGAACTGATTGTAAATATGGGAACAGCCCAAAAGCTGTCCCAGCGTGGAAGCAAAGCCGACACTGAATTTCGTCCGGTCACTGCTATAGCGGTCATAATTGATCCGTGATCCACAAAGAGCTGGGAGGTCGGCAGCATCACCTAAGGTGTAGATCTGCACATGCTGAGGACCAACCTGAATGCCCTCATCAAAGCTGATGTCCTTGACCAGCAGATCATGCTCACTCTCCGACAAGGAACAATAACGTTCAATAAGCCCCATCTTTCGGCTATGGCTCACCAAATCTTCTCCACTGACCCTTTTCAAACTCACAAAACCGCTATCTTCCAATATCCGTTTGAACTGACCGCAGTTGTCCAAAAAATCTTGTAATACCCCTGCCTTCACGGTTTGATCCGGTACAATCGAAGGGCGAAGCAGATTAGAAAAAACCGAACTGCTTAACTTACGTCCCTGGGGCTTTTTAGTTAGGTAGATATAACAGGAGTGGTCCAGAAATGGACGCTCATTGAAAAAACGGTTACTGGCATGATTTAAAAAACTACTATGCCCCTTTACCTGACTTTTATCAAATTCGGGATCGAATTTTTTATCTAAAAACCAGTCCTGTTTATGAAATACAGAAAATTTCGGTAGTACCTTGATTGCCTTCACCCAACTTTGGTGAAAGGATTCATAATCCTGATCGCTCAGGGTAAAAATTTCGGGCAGCTCCGCCTGGTATACCAGCGTTACATCTCCCTGTTTGGAAACGATCAAATCGTGTTCCACGCCCATTATGGGCATCATTTCGTCCATCCATTTATCTTTCATCACAACTCTTTTTCACTACGGGTGGCACTATTGCCGTTTCATCATTTGGGTAGGGATCTACCTTGCATCTAAATTTTTCTTACCTACTTGTTCTTTTTTTGGTTGAATTATTTTCTTGTTCTTGTTTATTGCGCTGTATCCATTCAGTTTATCTGTGCTAAGGTTTACAACCCCCTTTTTATTTTTTTAAATGCTTTGTTCTGACGGGGCAAACTGTCCTCTCTATTCTGACGCCCCTGAAGTTCCTGTTCAATCTGATTACGGCGTACCAGTTCAGGGATACGGGTATGTTCCAATGGCTTCCATCTCACATTTAGATATATTGGGTTCCATTTGAATTTACAAACCAGCCAGGCCGGTGGATAGCCGCTGACCAGGCAATAACCTATAGGGTCAAGGTTCTTAAATGGTAGAAAGGTGAAACACACCACATGCTCCGGAAATTCAGTGATCCTGGAACTCAGATAAACCGGTTGTTTGGTTTGCGTGTTATAAAATTGTTCCGACGGCTGATACATCGCCTCAGGCCCAAAGATGAATTTCTTTTCAGGGTCATCTTTCTGGCGGACTTCCATTTTCCCTAAATCCAGCTCATAGATTAACCCATCAATTCTCATTTCTGCAGGCGCACCTTTAAACCGCGCGCACAATTCATCGGTCACATATTGAAAGCCACTTTCATTCAGCCTGGATTTTTCATTATAAACAAACAAAATACCCTCAGGAAGTTCTGCTCCCCTTTGCAACAGTAGCGCCGGAAAGTCCACCTTATGAAGTTCCTGGCTCAAAGCATCAGCGTAACTAATCGAATCCATTGGTACTAAAGCCTTCGCTAAGGTATCATACCAAAATGAAACCGTCTCTACACCTTTCTTTATGTGTCCGATATGTTGGATATTCTCCGAATTTCCAACTTCAATGAGCTTTGTTTTGCCAGAATTAAATTCAAACAGATCGCCATGAATAACCATCATTTCTTTATCACCGTTGTCCATATTCATCGGGTTAACTATTTTATCACCTATCACTTTCTATTACTTAATTCATATGACCAATTTGCCATCCATCCATTAATTCCCTATCTTTTTACGGGCGGCTCTTTTAACTTTCTTTTTAAGATTTCTCCTCACCAGTTCTGCCAGTTTTGTCTGTTCTAAAGGAACCAGTTCCGCCTTCCGATACATCACCAAAGGGTAACGTTTCAAATAAGTCCTGGGGTCCACCCTATGTTTCCTGGCCAGCCAAACCGGGTCCAATCTTGCAGGACCGGGAATCGTGATCTGGTAGACATCTTTAGGAAGAACTGTTAAAGCCTTCTCAGGCCAATATTCCTGCAAGGTTTTCACGTTGTAGTAAAAAGTATGCTGCCGCTTCTCCTCCAACACAAAGACAAGTGAAATTCCTAAATCCCACCGGTCTCCCTGTGGATGAATTCGTCCAATATCCAGATGTACATCATGTGCCACCCCATCGATATCCAGCATTGGCAACCAGCCCATTTCTATACGTTGACTTTCCCCACGAACGCCCAACCATAATTCATAATCACATTTACCTTTTACCTGCTCAATGCTCAGACCATACATTTCAGCTACTCCTTCGGGATCTAATACACACATTTGCGGACAAGTACAAACCCTTTCTGACGTTCCTTATCAGGATAACTATAGTCTTTGGGCCTAGAGTTTTTTGTAACAGGGTCATAGTCCAGAATGAAGGTGGATCTGTAATCATACATGGCCCCAAATGAAATCACATTGGAAGGGTTTTCCTTTTCACGAAGCTCCATTTTGACCACATCTACAATAAAAGCGGTTCCTTTTAAATCATATTCCGGAAGTCTCCTTGTCATAATTAGACGGTTTAGAATTAGTGTATCCGTTTTAGCACCAATAGACTTTTCTTTTGAGCTAGAATCCTCTTTTATATCCTTTCCTTTCTTTTTTGCCCAGCTCCTTCTGCTGGTGTTCCTGTTGTTGTTTTTGCTGTTGTAACTTTACAAATTCACCATTCGCCTTTACCAGTTCTGGCAACTCGGTAAACTCCAGCGGTACGACCGTTGCCCTACTGTATAGATGAATAGGAATGCCTTTTAAATAGAAATCATCAGGTTGCCCTTCCATTCGTGCCATCCCTACCGGATCTAGGCGTGCCGGCCCAGGAATAATGATCTTGACCACATCTTTTGGTAGTTCGGTTAGACTCGAATCTGGAAAGTATTCCGAATGACTGGGAACATGATAGAAGAACGAATGATAATAATCGAAAGGGTCAACACCTGAAATATCAATCCCCATGGTAGAAAAATCATCCTTTGGCCGAAGGACACCCATTCGCAGATCAACAAAAAAAGGATGATCTACCAGATCAGTTACCGGCAACACACCATTTTTTATGCGGGAGGTATAGGGATCTTTACCTGCCATCAGTGCATAATCACACGTTTGCGCCAATTCCTCCTTCGTTACTCCGAAAAACGAACATGTACCATCCGGGTCAAGATCCTTCAGTTGCGGCAAATGCACCCTGACCGTTTCGCGCCCTTCTGGATCATGATAATGGACAGGATTAAGGGTTTTACTTTCCGGCTCATAATCAAACTCATAATGCGTTCTTTTATCGGTCATCGCCAGCACCGATATCCGGTTATCTATATTGTTCTTCTCGGTTAAGCACATCTGCGGGATGTCAACAAGGAACACGGTATCCTTTAATTTATATTCCACTACTTGTTTATCCATTGTTCAAGGTTTGGTGATGAAAATTCATCCAGGGTTAACAGATATCAGTTATCGATCCGTAAAACGGAGAACCGTCTTAACTGACCCCCCGGCGTAATTGTCTTTTGTTTGATTTTTGGGTTTGTTCAAACTGCTCGCGCAATTCTCGGTTAACATTTGATTTCACGATTTGAGGAATATTGGTTTGGCTA
The DNA here is from genome assembly GCF_056399985.1 of Chitinophaga sp. 01L420. Lineage (NCBI taxonomy): Bacteria > Pseudomonadati > Bacteroidota > Chitinophagia > Chitinophagales > Chitinophagaceae > Chitinophaga > Chitinophaga sp. 01L420. Next base: position 182,253 of record NZ_JBFTSK010000013.1, on the reverse strand, counting down.
AGCGGAATAATTTTCGCTTTTTGCCCTGATACAATTGGATTGGCCAGCAGGTACGTTTTTAAATCTGGCTCCCTGTTTTTACCAACGTAGTAAGGATCAAGTCGATCATTTGAAGGGATCACGATCTTCACGACATGCTCTGGAGGCATTTCTTTGATGCTGGCAACCTCTATATTCACCAACTGGTGTGTAGTGCTGTCGATATAAGCATAGCGGTCACCATAAGAACCTGCCAGAGGTTTGAAACCCTTTAGCGGAATAGTATGGTTCCCCATCCTGAAGCAATAGCTATCCAGGTCAACAGTATATTTCTGATCCAAAATTTCATAAGTGGGAAGCACGCCTTTTTCCCTTTCCCCTAGCGCCTTTAAATCGACCATCACTTCAAAATCCGTTTTGTTTTTCATCTCATAGGCCGGAATCTGATATTTCTCGGACATCTCGGCCAGCGCCAGATCTTTAAGCTGTGGAATTTTTACGCTCACCACATCCTGCGGATCACTTATACCATCTTTGGCCGGACTTTGGTGGTATAGGTCATACTTCATTTCATAATGGTTATCCTTATAAACCATATCATCAAATGAAAATACATGTCCTGGGACTCCGGTCTTTATGAACAGTCGTTTGTCGATATCCACATTAAAAAAAGTGCCTTTAATTTTATGAATCGGGAGAGTTTTGGGTCTTGTTTCCATTTTAGTTTATCATTAATGCCAATTTGTAGATCTGGGTTTCGCCAACCTTACTAACCAAAAAAATTAAATGCCCTTTCCTTTTTTTGTTGATGCCTTTTGTACGGGTTGCCAATCAGGATTGATTGATTTCATGCACTTGTAGTAGAAATCCAGTTTTTCTTTTTGTTCCGCAATATTTCTTTCTTATACTGCTTTCAGTTGTTTTTACAACACCAATTTATATTCATCACCACCTTTTCCTGGTGCGTTGTTTCCTTTTCTTATCCACATTAGGCATGGTCAAATCTGCTGTCCTACTAGATTCGCTGCTTTGAGTATCAACACCTGGGACCTTCACTTCCACTTTGCTACTGAGATTTAAAGCCGGCGTTTGCAAGCGGTATCCTTTTAGAATACGTGCCCCGATTTGCCGGAAAAATTTTCTCTTTTCTACATCCACTTCCTTTGAGATGTGGTTCTTCACCAGTTCACCGATCAGCAGCTTAACCTCATAATCATCTTCTAACCGATAAAGTTGCATACCGACTGAATCACGAAAAACAAGTGCGTTACACAATTGCTTATCTGCTATACGGTAAACCGGCTTTTGAAACTCAATTGCTAAAGAGTATCCACTGCCCTGATGTTCAGACCCCATAATGGCACTGAATACCGATGGAGATACCTCGATGGGCAACGACCGGTTAAACCCATGCAGAAATTCCCCCAAAGGCAGATGATCTTCATCCGGAAAGGGAAACCGGAAGAGAAACCCCTGCTCCACATTCAGATAGCCAGATGGAGATAGGTTGTGAACCACCGATCTTAGATGGCCCGCATTGTAGGCAGCCAGATATTTAGGCAAAGTGGCATAATATAAACTCTCACATGTTCCCAGCTTGATTTCCTGATTCTTGTATTTGATATACTCACCCATGATTCTTATTTTCCTTTGATCTGTAAATCCCTGAATACTTTTCGACTGTTACACTTCACCAGTTTAGGAATGCTACGCCTGGCGAATTCCTTCATCAAACCGAATTCACCATACTTACTACTCATCGCATAAATTTTCATCACCATTACCGCACCAATGACCAGGATAATAAACAGCGATACATAAGTATTCAGACCGATCATATACAGCATGGCAAAAACCATCAACAACGCAACTACTCCACCGCCCAGGTACCAGATGTACTGTGCTTTAAGCCCACGAAATTCGATCGACTTATTAATACCTTTGTTCACTACATATACACTGTTTTCCATGTTCACTTGGTTTTAAGGTTCTCACTTTATCCATTTTGTCAATTGATCCGGATTCTTGTTGCTACAATTTATTTGCGCGTCTCCTTTTAGGCTGGGTAAGAAGATCTATGCTCGATTCTTTTATCATGTTCCTAAGGTCAATCGTTCCGGACTGGCTTATTTTAAATGCTGCAACAACAAAACTTTGTTTGATGGGAAACTCATTTATATAGTGGTAGGAATTTTTCCCCTCTTTAACTGCAACACCATAGGAGTCCATCATTTTAAACTCCGGAAATTGAATTAAATAGCTCCCAGCAGGGGCCAGGTCATGCTCCAGAGTAACCGGCAGGAACCTTTTTTCAGATGTACTATATATTCCTTCCACCCATTTACCGTGCTTATCCTCTTTGTGGAGCAGATTATCCAAGGGAATTGTTTTTGTTTTCAAGGCGCTTCCGAGCCCATTTTCCTTTAGATTCAAATAGTAGGAAGCATCTGGTAATTCAATCCTTGGTGTCATTCCTAAATCTCGCTCCAAATAAAGCAACCCCAATTTTTGAAACCCCCACTTATGGAACATGCTTTGCCTATTGATTTGATCGTATACCCTTAAACTTTGATCGTGCAACATGCTGACTACACCCATAGGTAATTTCACTTTATGCAGGTGATCTGTCCCACCAGGATAGAATATCTTTTCCTGATGAATGCTTCGGCTCTTGCTATTGTAAATAAAATTCAGCGCATCTCCTGCAAGTTCCATCTGATCATAAGGCAGGAAATTCCCTTTTTGCTCCATATCCTCAAGTCCCCCCTTGACAGCATTAAAACGGTATAAATGATGAGCCAATATTACCTTATCGAAATACTCTACGCTATACCCCATATCCTTCAGTTTTGTGAACGGGAGACTAAATAGTCGTGCATTTCTGCAATCACCATATGTCTCATAAAATGATCATCAAGGGTTTGCTCTGAAAATTCAAAAGCGTCAAACGCATTGCCGCAAACCACAATCATATTGGTCAGCTCTGACCTGAGTACACCGACCTGCTCAAACTGCTCATACTCCTGTGGAAATTCTTCAGACATGACCTGCTTGAGGTAATTGAATTTTGACGGCCCAAATGAAGCCGTTAATTCAGCGATGGATAGATCTATGATCTGCTGCTGATGATCACCCTGCTGGATAAGTTCATCGATCAATGGTTCAATCAGATTCACTCGATCATCCAGGTATTGCGATAGGGTTCCTCTTTCAGAAAATAGAAGAACGATCTCAGGATAATTTTCCTGTAAAAAGCCAAGTAGGCTTTCTTTGATTTTCTCTTTCATATGCCAAAAAATGCTCTTAATACTGCTGCCACAACTACCAAAAATATACAGGCTCCAAACCATGCAGCGGCCACTTTGCTGGTATCCTGATCGCCTCCCGACCATTTCTGATAGACCTTCACCGCGCCGATGAGTCCAATGACCGCACCAACAGCATACATCAGCTTTTCACCAGAACCAAAGTAACCTTTGACCTCGGAAGTCGCTTTATCAATTCCCTGTGTCCCACTACCCGCCTGCGCCATCACGGCTATATCTTGTAAAATCAACACAGCAAGGATTACCGTTGCCACAATTTTTTTCCGGGAAAACCCCCTTAACTTTTCTCTGCACATTTTCTATCTCACTTTTAAAGGTTAATTCCAATTCGTCATCCTTCGACCGGTTATCTACCGGATCAGGATAATAATTGGCTGCCACGCACGATCCTAACCATCACACCTACCAACCATGACCCGTGTGCGGGCAGCCAATACTTTTTGCAAATCATTCATTGTTCACCGCCTATGACTATACTGGTCTGGGCTAACTCTTTTTATTTACTTTTCCTTACTTCCTGCCCCATTTGGGCAGGAAGGGGAAAAGTTGACCGGCTCATCTGCACTCTCCTTCACTCGCACCATTCGCCTTCACAGCCGGGAGTAGACAGCGGGTCTTTTTCTTGGGGTTATTTTCTGCGTTTAGCCTTTGTTCCCCCACTGAAGGGTATCGTGGGGGACCGCCGGCATATGGTCCATTAGTCCAGCTCCTTCTTCCACAATCCATCTACCTCACTTCGGCTGGAACTCATGAAACCATGTATCTTCATTTCTGACAGGATAAGTTCTGTAATCCCTGCTCGCAGAATTTCATCTTTAATCGTTGGGTATTCCTGTACCACTGCCCTTAAGGAATCCATTACATCCGGCGTTTCCAATTGCTGATCACCTGAATCCGAAATCATTTCTTTGATCCGAAGAATCAGCTCCTCCGCCAGGACGTAATTTTCATCGGCGATAGGTTCCTGATTCACTGGTGCATGGAAGCGCTCAAATGGATCGATCACTTCCACTTCCTCCTCTTCCTGATCGTCTCTGTTCTTGCGGGGTTTACCTTTAAGAAAGTCGTTCAGTTCATTTCGGTAATACCTGAGGATGATATAACCGTAATAAATCACAAGTACTACTGCTATAGTTAGCAGGATGTCTTTAAAGGAGTAGGGTAGTTCAATCATAATCGTTGGGTTTTAATTTTGGGTTCGTTTTCGTTTTGATTACGATACAAAAGAACTGCGAATCCAAATTTCTGAAAAGTGCAATTTTGGTTGCAACCCTTTGCAACCCAGCTAGAGCAAGTGTTTCAGGGGAAAAATCTTGAAAAATATTTTCCAAACGACTCATTTGTAACCAAAGTTGCAACCCATTTTTTAAGGCATAAGGCTAGAGCAGGCACAAAAAAAGCCACAGGTTCTCACCTGCGGCTTAAAATCATATCCTTAATTTGGTCACGTAAACTCAAAAACTCCTTTCTTAATATCATCCAAAACCTGCGCTGAAATTTCCTGATCGCGCCGTTCCACATTATAACCTTTACCACGAACACTTTTCCAGTTTAATTCAGCGGAATGTTCCGTGGATACATTTCGGGCCAGTGCCCTTGTGATTTCGCTAAATGACTTGGCACTGATGTAACCTTTTCTATATGCTGACAACGCTATGATACTAATCTGATCAATGCTAAGTTTAATGACAACCTTCGGTGTGGCCTTATCATTTTCCAGTGGTAACCGGTCTGTAACTGGAGCAGCATGTTCAATGCCGTTTCTTAAATCGTCTGTCTCAGTTTTAATAAACTCCGTAAAATAAGATTTCATACTTGGATAATTTCTGTCATAAATGATTCCAGGCTTAACCGGCATATGAAGCAGCCGCTTAAACTGCGCATTCAGAAATGAAATTTTTTCTGCGTCCGTATTCTCCTGTTCCATCAGAGCTTTTAAGCCCGTAGTGAAGTAAACAATACATTCCACACTATTGCAATTCCAGTAAAAAAGTAATTCATGAAGGGTCGGGCAATCCGGCAATACTCTATTTTCCGATGGTCGTAGCAGCGCTCTAAGCAAACCCGTATGATATTCAGCTTCTTTCACTGTCACTGGCTCATGGCGATCTATGCGTTCAATAAATTTTTCTATAATGCCAATGACAATTTCGCTGATTTTCTCTGGATTATTCCCCTGTTTTAAAGCATTTGGTAATAACAGTAGGCGTGTCTGTATCTCCGATTTGATGGCAACAAGTTCAGGGATGGGAACCCTTTCATCCTCATTGAGGAATATAGAATAGCTCAGCTCTAAAAACTGCTGCAGCTCAAATAAAATGATAGACAGGAATTCCAGAATTTCATAATTGCTGGCGTGAATATCGGGCGTATTATGTAACATGTGGTAAGCTTTGTTGATCAGGGTAACCAGTGCATTAAAATATTTCCGCACCAATAGCCTGGTATGTTCTTCTTCTTTAGAATTGAAAATCTGATTTTGTAGACTATTGTAAATGTTGACTTTCTCATTCCTTATCCGTTGAATGGCAATGGCAATTTCTTCTTCACTTTTGGCCACTGATAATTGTGTGTTTAGTTCTTGGGTAATCAATTCAAGGGAATGAAGGGCATAATTCTTTTTCATTTTTTTCCGATTTGGGTTAATACTGAATGGACGATTTGAATAACCTGCCAAATGAAAAGACAATAGAAGCAATACAAGTGTTGCATTTAGGATAATTGGATGGCAGCCCAGTTATCCTGCAAAACCTTTCAATCTTTTCACCTGTAAGGGCATAATGTGATAGTTGCTTTTTATTTTTTTGTTAAAACGTTAATAATCAATTTCATAGAACGCAAATAACTACATTATGTTGTAACATGAGAAATACAGTAGAGATGGAAATGGCAGGTGATGGCTTATTTTGAGTTTCTTTTCCATAAAAATGCAGTAAGAACTAGGGTTGCAAAATTTCTTTGAAATAAATGCCAGTCTTTCTTTTTCTCCCGTTATTTTGAGATTCCTTTACATTTTCAAAATCCATACAAATAGTCGATATGGGCTGATATAAAACTAAGAAATTGATCATGTGAACATTTGTCTGATTTGTATTAGATCGATATTAGTAGGTATTCGCATTCCGTTTTTACATATCCGTTTTTGAACGGATTCAGTTAACAATCCTTACTATGTTAAAAACTTAAAACTCCTATATTTAGTGCTGCAATTGGATTTCAACACCGGGAAAATTCCCAGTGCAATTGATTAATGGATGCGTTATTTTACGGATTCCATAAATTTAGATTGTATCCTGCCGACTGTCTGCACCATTTTTTATCATTTAAGATCTGCGAGATGAACCTGACCCGTAAACAAAAGTAAGTTATGAGGAAATAAAAAAGTTTATCAATAGTATACCGCAACTAAGAATTTCGATTTCTGAATTGATGCAAAGATCCACTCTGTCCGAAGATAAACTGAATCAGGGCTTAAATTTATTGTTTCGTGAACACCTTGATAGTTATCAACTGAGGCAATCTATAGAACAAGAAGCGGAGTTACTGCAAAAAAATCTACAAGGACTTTTATTCTAATAAATAGAAGCAACTTGACAAAGTTATCAAGTTTAGCCTTTTGATAGAAATAACAGAGAATTAAATTAAATCTTATTTTTACCATTGGTATTTTTTCCAAGTAACCATTAATTCCCAAGCGATTGTTTTAATCTTTTCTTGAGCATTCAAATCGATCTTGTGCAATGACCCTCAAATACAAACATGAAATAGCCATTCAGCAGGTCAAACTTTTTATTGATAGTCATCCCTTGGAACGCACGCCTTTAAATAAATTGATCCTACGATCCGGCCTATCTGAAGACATACTGACTAAAGGTTTTAAGGAGTTGTGGGGTGAACGGCTTTACCATTATCAGCTACGTGTCTGCATGGTTGCCGCCGGAGTATTACTACAGCAAGGGTTTTCGGTAAAATCGGTAGCCCTGGCTGCCAGATATAAGGCGCAGGGAAATTTTACGCGGGCATTTTTCAATGTGGTCGGAATGACACCATCTCAGTATCAGAGTGAAAAACGGCCGCAGTAAATTCCCGGTTTTTGATAAGAGATTCTGGTTTTTGATAAGAGTTTATTGCTTGAAGTGTCAAAAATCAAATGTAACTTTCCTAAAGAAACAGACACAACGAGTTTTACTTGAACACCTCATTAGAATTGACCTTTTAGTTTAGGAGTTTAACCTTAGCCATAAAGACACCATCACCCTCAGACCGGTTTGAACATGCACAACACTAATTCCGTGTAATGGCAGTTTTGCTTTTTTCATAATGGTTGTAATGACATCTGAAAAGGTTTTACTTCAGCTGAATTGACCTTGATGGGGAATCTTTCGCGCAAACCTATCTTACGATGCTTATAGTCTTCTGAAAGGTAATTCCTTTAAGTTGTCATTATCCGTATTGGCCTTTCCCCTACTCACCGCTCATACTACAGGGCGATCAGGCCATTCTATAATCAATAAGGAACATTTTGAATCCATGCCCTTACTATTTTAATTTTACTACCGATGAATTCTAACCAGGAAATTCCCATAACAGAAGAAAATATATTAGACCCTAAAAACAATCAGGGTAATCATTTCCATGTTAGGACAATTAGCTATGGTAGAATTTTGTATGATCATAGTCTCAGTTACCATGAGGATGGAATATTTCTAAAGGTGGGTGAACCTAAATCCAGTCAGGGTTGGATCATCCATATCTCCATTATCACCTCACAAACTGTAGAACTGCTTGAGCAAATCTTGCCCATATTGATAAGTTCAAAAGCGGCATTCCAAATCATAAAAGACAACAATTATCATAACGCACTCAATGGAGGAATGTATGGCGTATTTAAAATTGGAAAAGTCATATCCATTTTTCCTGACAATGACTTGCACGCCAGACAGATCGTTGACTCGCTGAAAAGTATATCGCTAAAATTTAAAGGTCCTAAAATACTTTCGGACTTTCATTTGGGAGGAATAGTCTATACGCGTTACGGCAGTACCGCGAATGGTGTTGGCGATCAGATTCAGGACGGCAATGGCACCTTCATCGAGGACAACTATTATGTTCCTTGCTGGACACCAGATGGAATTTCCAACCCGTTTACAGATCTGGTGATACCTGTAGTATTAAATAACAAACGCATTTTAAAAAATAAGTTTCTAATCAAAAATGTCCTATCACAAACCATAAAAGGAAATGTCCTTAAAGGATACTATTTAAACCTATTATCACTCAAACCTTGTATCATTAAGCAGGGCAGAGAAAATATAATCTCAGATGTGGCCGGAAGGGATATGAAAGACCGATTACTTTGGCAGCAATATTTACAAAATAATCTGTATCCGCATCATATCGTTCCAAAAGCCTTGGATTACTTTGAAATAGATGGTGACGGCTATTTAGCTATGGAATTTATCAAAGGGTTACCGTTAAACCAAAAGGTTCAAACGATCCTAAAGAACCGCCCTTGCTGGAGTTTACCAAAAGAACAATTGTTAGCTCTTCTTTCGCTTATTAAAAAAGTAGTTGACGCAATAGATATCATGCACCAGCAGCATTTAATCCATAGGGATATTGCAGCATCAAATTTTATTGTCCTTAAGGATGATTCCATTCGCATGATTGATTTAGAGCTGGCATATTCCAAAGAATTGGACTTTCCTACTCCAGCCTTTACAATAGGGACTAAAGGCTATATGTCACCCGAGCAGTACAGATTAAGTAAACCTGATTATCCCACTGATATCTACTCTTTGGGCGCACTAATGATTTTGGTATTCACAGGATTAGAACCTGCTTTTATTGTGGAGGATGATCTGTCACAAGTTCAACAAAAATTAAGATTTCTTATAAGGAATGAATGCCTGAGTGATTTGATCTTAAGCTGTTTGGCGAATGATCCAGGTAAAAGGATTTCATTACACAAGTTAAAAACAGGTTTAAGGGCATTTACTGAAGAGATAGGGATTTCCGGATTTCATATATCCGAATCCGCAGAAACATCAGACCTGCAACTTAAAGAGGTCATTCAACAGGGAATAAATGCCCTGGGTTCAGATAGTTTTTTAGCTGATGGATACTGGAAATCCGAATACTCCGAACAAGGGGCAACAGAAATACATGCGTCCTTTAACACCAGGACATTTGTAGGCATACATAAGGGTTTAGCGGGAGTCATCTATTTATTGGCCAGAGCCAAAAGTTCAAAAATAGATCTGACAAGTGTCAATGCTGTTCTTGCCAAATCTATTGGCTATATCAATGATTTCTGCTTGTCTAATCATCAGGGTATACAACCAGGTTTGCATTTTGGTTCTGCAGGGTTGATTCTCTCATTAGTCAGCGCCTCGGATATGAAGCTGGAGGGCGCACAAGTCATACATCTTGAGAATTTAGTAAATGGTTTTTACGCACAGCCCATTGGCCTAGATCTGATCAGTGGTGCTTCAGGGCAAGGTATGGCTATGCTGATATGCAGAAAACATATCCCGCAGGAGGCGATTCTAGAGGTAACAACAAAAATAAATCAAGCGATTTTAAGCAGTCAACTGCCCGATGGGTCTTGGGATATAAAGCTTCACCCAAACAAAAAGCCTGAAAAAAACACTTCTTTCGGCTATGGAATAGCAGGCATCGTATACTACCTACTTCACCATGCCTGTTTTTTTCCAGATGGTTCAGAAATTGAGGCAGCTAAAAGAGGTCTAAACTACTTACTGCAAGTACGCCATGAAGATGGCCCAAACATTCAATGGAATCATAGCCTTCAAGATAAGTTTGATGGTGGTTGGTGGTGCAATGGTACTCCAGGTGTTGCCCTTGTCTTTCTTAAAGGCTATGAAGTGTTTGGCCACGAGCTTTACAAAAGCACGGCAATTAAGGCCCTTAGATCTCTACCCGAAGAATATATCCACTATAATTTATCCCAATGTCATGGCATGGCAGGGCTAGGAGAGATATATCTAGAAGCCTACAGGGTGCTTGGAATGACAGAATGGTTACAACGGGCTACCTGGATTAAAGAATATTTGGTTACCCATACCATGAAAACTAAAGATGGCAATTTGGCCTGGTTGGTGGAAAATTCACAGTTTCCTACTGCGGACCTGTTGGTAGGAATGGGTGGAGTATTACACTTTTTGCTGAGATATCGAAATCCCGAGTTAGGTTTTCCTTTACTATCAAATAATCCATTACTATAAAATCGTGTATCAAAATGAGAAGAAATCAAATCATTGAGCTTTGCAGCGGATTACTGGTTTTACTGTTTATCTATGCTGCCACCAGTAAGTTTATGGATATACCGCAGTTTAGAGCGGATATGGAAAATCAACCCTTCCCGAAATGGCTTGCAGATACATTTGTTTATTTAGTACCTACAGTGGAAATCATAATTTCAGTAATGCTAATTTACAAGCCGTTACGAAAATGGGGATTTATGGGAGCTTCACTTCTGATGTTTGCCTTTACCGCATATACGGCTGCGATATTATTAAACTTCTTTCCCCGTATTCCATGTGGTTGCGGTGGGGTGATCACTAAATTGACTTGGCATCAGCATTTAGCCTTAAATGTATTTTTCTTGACATTGAGCATATTGGGATTGATTTTGATTGTCAAAGGGCGACACTTTGGGTTTAGGAGAAATATTGTAGGAAATTTCAAGGCTGGTTTTTGATTTTATTTCACCGATGAATTCAATTTTATGAGTTACTTAAAATCTCCTTTAAATACGATTGAACTTATTCTAATGCCGATTCTGGCAGCCGTAATGTTCAATTCACCAACGGATAGAAGGTTTACCTCATACCGTTTTTACAATACACATCCTGGTACTCAATCAGTCAATAGACTCGATTATGTTTACTGGGATGAGACTAAAGTGTATTGTGTTGCATACAATAATAGTTATTGTCGGGCAATTTGGTCCCAGAACGCTGGCCCTTCTATAGGAAATCCACCATCCTCTACTGCGGTATTGGTTTATACAGTTTTGGGAGGTGCGGTGTTCGATGATGGAACAGGTGTAAAATGATTTAAAATAATAAATTTTTATAGCTATAAGACAGGTTAAGCCGAAATCCTGTATAAACCATAGTAGGCATATTTATTAACTTTTGTCAATACGTTTATCATGAAAAAAGTAACATTCAGCCTTGGTGCAGCAGCACTGGCTATCGTTGGCGCATTGAGCAGTGCATTTACCGTAGCTCCTAGAATAGGAACTCCGTACACATTCTACAATACAAATGTAGGGGTGAAATCAACTCTCAAAGCTGATTATATCTACAGAGGTTCAGCTACCACTCCTTCTTGTGCTGCTAACGTAAATAGCTTCTGTAAAGCCATCTGGACACAGGTTGCTGCTCCTGTTTTAAATCAACCACCTTCTGCTACTGCTGCGATTCATACTGCTACATTGGGTGCTTATAATGGGCTTTAATTGGCTATGGGGATAGCTAACGCTATCCCCATTTTTTGTCAAATTTTAATAAATAATATTTAATATGAAAAGAATATCTTTTAGCCTCCTTTCAGCTGTACTGGCCTTAATTAGTGCATTGAGTAGTGCATTTACCGTTGCTCCTAGAATTGGTACGCCCTATTTATTTTATAATACAAACATCGGAACAAAGTCGACAAATAGGTTTGATTATATTTACAGAGGTGGTATTGTGGGACCTAATTGTGCTTCTAATAATAATAGTTACTGCAAGGCTATATGGACCCAAATATTCACACCAGCTATAAATTCTTCCCCTTCATCAACGGCAATAATTAAAACTGTTTATTTTGGAAATTACAATGGTCTGTAGCTTTAAAACCTGGGATTGTTGTAAAAACTCGCCCTAATTAGTTATTTTTCACCTATAAATATTGGAAATATGAAAACGCCGAATTTCTCAATTGGCTGCTCTATTTTAAGTCTTATTTCAGCAATTGGGTTTTCCTTTAAGGCAGCTACAACTAGTCCATCCTATGTTTTCTGGAATACAAATGTCGACTCTAACTCTACCAATAAGGGTGATTATGTTTATTTAGATCCAGGAATTTCGCCAACATGCTTGCAAAATGCAAACAGTTATTGTAAAGCTGTATTTACGCAAAATGTGGTTCCGGCCTATGGCGACCATCCAACTGCCTTGGCAGTCATTCATACCATTTTCGTTGGAAAGCTATTTGTTCCATAGCATTAATCCTTTTGATAAACAGCAAAATATTTATGAAACTTCCATCCTTGCCAATTGTCTCGGCTTTAATCGCCATGTCCGGTCCAATTCTAATTTCTATTATTAATCAGGATGGACCAGGACGTTTTTATACTTTTTATAATATCAATCCAGGTGTAAGGTCCACAAATAGGGTTGACTATGTTTATAGGACGGGTTGCGGTAATCCGGGCTGTGTTACCAATGAAAAATCATTCTGTAAGGCCGTTTGGATACAAACGACGATACCTGATTGCGACTCTTCACCTTCCAAAACTGCATTTTTATATACAATTTTTTTTGGCGAATATAATTTTCGGTAAGTTCAATTGTGTGGCCAGTGACCAACTACGTTATTCAATCATTAGTCTTTTTCGTAATGCTTTTAAGAAAGTCTACTTCTTTTACATCGTAAGGCGTTCCGTCTTTCCTAAAAATATCATGATACCATACATCAGGCTCCGCTTCCCCTCCCTTATTACCCTGCGGATAATTCGTTTGGGTTTTACCCGCAACCAGACCCCAACTTATGGCACTGACCCCATAGCTTTTAAAAATTGGCAGACAATTTTCAAACGTACTTCCATTCGGCCTTTTCATGTATTCAGTACAGATCACTTTTTTGCTTCTCCCTACCAGCGTATCCAAAGCCTGTTTTAAAGAAACCGTATCTCTGTAATTATGAAAGGTAATTACATCTGAATTTTCCAACTGAAATTTGTTGAAGGCAGAAAATTCAGGATTCCATATGCCGATGGTAAGGGGTTGGGAGACTTTCGCCCCCCTCGCCCAACGCACCACATTCTTTAATAACGGCCAGCTTTTATCTCCACGACCAAAATGACCAGGTTCATTATACAAATCCCACATCAAAATCCTATGGTCCCTGCTAAAAGTTTGCATCACATCCTTCACGTACATTTCCAAAGTATCCATTAGTTTCGATTCTCTATCAATCAAACTTCCAGGGTCTTTAAGCCATCTGCTATTATGTACCGAAGGAATAGGCTCATGTTGCTTTCCAATGCTATATGTATCAACCCAGCAGTCATCGAAAAAAACAAAGATGACGGACATATGATGTGAAGAAGAAATAGATAAAAACTCATTTACCTTCTTCTTAAAGCCCTTTGGGCTTTCTTGCCATGCCACATGATGAAGGTAAACCCGGAGTGAATTTATACCAATTACTTCTGCCAGCCTTAACTCCTGATCAATGCTTACTTTGTCAAAAGTTTCCTTTTGCCAAAATTCTAGCTGGTTGACTGCATATGCTGGGATATAATTTACCCCCACTGACCAGCTCAACTTATTCTGGGGATTTAGATTGTCAATTATATTTGACGCTTTTTCTTGGCCAAATAAAGGAGGCCAGTTGAATAGAATAATGTTGATTAGGGTTAATATATTTTTCATTGGAGGGAAATTCAGTTTCTTTATAAATCAGTAACAGTTGAAAGAATAATATTTAGGGAAATGATCTTACCGTGACTGGAACTACTTTATTTGCTTTTAGCTGTTGTACTTTCAGAACTGATCTCATCAATAACCAAAATATCAGTGAGTATCTCTCCGAAACGCAGAGTCAATCCGTACTTTAGTAATGCCTTATTGAGAGCATTTACATCTTTCAGATCACAATTAATTTCTAAATCTACCTTTTCCTGTAGGTCCGTTTCACTAATAATTGGAAACCCATTATTGCTCAATGCACCAGATAGGATATTAAAAAGATGAATAAGTTCTACATTGGTAAATTTTACGGTATATGGAGTTGTGGAATAGTATGTTTTTCCTCCCTTAGTTTTTAGGTTCTCATTGGCATTTTTCTCATTTATTTTACTCAAAGCATAGCCTTTGATCTTCTTTTGTTGGATTGAAAAATCCAGGTTGTAAATCCCGTTGTAATAGGTTTTGAGATCATGCTCTATGATCTGATCTTTCTTTTCCTGGGAGAATTCTTCAGGGTAAATAGTTTCATAACAGATACCGTTTTCCTCCCCCCATTTAATCATACCATTTTCATCCAATTTATCATAATTGGGACCACCATATAACCGATAAGCTAATACAGTATCTTTAATGTTGATCTCCGTTTTTCCTTTGGCAAAGAATTTATTGCAGTCTCTTCCATACCGCTTTTGAAGACCATAAAAAGATCTGAGCAAAAGTAACGGGCCACAATTAATGGCTGTAAATTTATTCTTTTCAAATTGCATTCCAGACCAGACATTTGGCATGGATTTAGAAAATACTGAATGAAAATAAATTTTACTGTTGTCAATTTCTGCTCGGTTGATTACATTTTTCTGCTCGTCTACGAAATTAAGAGTTTGGTGAAAAGCAGGTTTAAGATCAATAAGGTAAGTTTCACTCAAACTCTTTTGCTTATAACGGGCCTTATTGCCTTCAACAAATTTCTGTAAGTTATCGCTAGTAATTTCTTCTCTTCCAGTAATCGCAGATATTTTACCATGATCGTCTATCCAAACATAAGTTGGATAGGTAAACTCAGGAAATAGTTTTTGTATTGTACTGTCCTGTACAATAGTTTTAAGCTTGATGTTTGTGGCTTTTTGCATACTGGTTAAGAACTTCTCCACAATGCCTCTTACCTCTGTGGTAACCCCGATGATCTCTAACTTTCCATTAAACCTTTTTTCTATAGAGTCGGTTTTAGGAAACATCGCGATACATGGACCGCACCAGGTAGCCCAAAAATCAAGAATTACAAACTTCCCATGATACTCTGAAAGATTATTTTTGCCAGGCATATTGATTTGCCTGGCTATACTTACGTTGGGCAGGTTATCCCCGACTTTTAGTTTTTCTTGCCCATAACTCCGATTTAATAAAGTTTGTATAAATAGGAGCATTATCACCGTTTTCAATAGCTCGGGTATTTTCATTTTACAATTGATTTAATACTTTTAACACTTTGGTTAATTTTGCGTTAATCCACCTTTTCTAATTTCGTCTTGTGGTATTGGAAAGACATATCGTTTATCATTTGGGAGGAGGGTGTATTTTTGGCCATTAAGGATTTTACTTAACGTAATGGAATATCGTTGGTCTTTGTTAAGTCTCCTCAAATCAGACCACCTAAGACCTCTTCCGATAAGTTCCTTTTTTCGCTCTTCAATGATTCGTTTGATTATTGCTTCTGTAGTGGTGAAGCTCACGGGTATGAATGTCTCTTTTCGCAACCTTTTTTCTAAGAATTTATTCAGGATTTGAATACCTTGCTCATTTTTTCCCGTTCTGATATTGGCTTCTGCATTGATCAGGTAGACTTCATCTGTTGAAAGTCCATTAAAAAATGGATTTTGGGCACCTGAATAATTTCCCCAATATCTGTACAGATCCCTGAATTTTTTAAAATATAACGGCTTTCTCAGGTCGTCAGAATTAAATGAGGCGTAAAAGCTGCTGTCAACTGCACCAGTTAGATAGACCATAGAAATGTAAAGTTGAAGGGTGCTGTGAAAGATTACTTCTTGATTAAACTGTGGGAAAATAAAAAATGCAGTGGAATCAACCTCGTTATAGTCCAATAGTTGGTTGGCTGATTTTAAGACCTGATTAGTGTAATCCAATGCTTTTGGATAATCTTCATTTGAAAGCGCTATCCTGGCGAGTAATGCTAATGCTGCATTTTTGGATGGACGATTTTTATATGCAGGCACATCTGGAAGCAAAGGTAAAGCATTATTCAAGTCATTATAGATCAAATCATAAGTATCCTTTAACGAGGATCTTTGAACTTCGCTCTTAATCACTGGTGAAGTTCTCAAAGGTAGACCTAAATCTGTTTCTGCACTTGTACTCTGATAGGGCTTACAAAAAACCTGGGCCAGATTATAGTAATTAAAGGCCCTGAAGAATAAAGCACTCCCCTTAACTGCATTCCATGCTGACTGATTGGACGGATTATGCTCTACCTTTTCAATTCCCTCCAGAATGACATTGGTGTTTAGGATCTGCTCAAAAGGATAATTCCAATCGAAAACGGTCTCTCCTTTATAAGGATCTGTATCCCACACATAAGAATTCTTCTCAACTTGAGTTGGAAGAATCGCCCACTTTTGGTCCGTAACATAATAATAATCTGAGGCCAATTCACCTAATGCTGGTGAATGCAAAGTAAAAATGTCATCAGTATTGTCCAAAAGGGCCTGATAATCGGAAATATTTTTAGGTATGATTAAAGACTGATCAGGCTTAGCATCCAGCCAGTTTTTTTGACAGCAAATGCTTGTAGTTCCCATAAGGAATATTGCTAGTTGTAAATATTTTCTTTTCATGATTGGTCGAAGGATTGATTGTTAAAAACTTGCTTTTACCCCAAGCGAGTAAGTTCGTACTGACAGAATGCCTCCAGTTGAGTAATCGGGATCTATGTGATCTTTATTCGCACGCCACAGGATTCCTAAATTGTTTACGTAGAAATACAATTGAAGATTATCGAAGGGCAAGCTTTTTAGCTCACTTTTTCTTAAATCATAAGATAAACTAACATCCTGGAATCTGATATGATCACCTTTATCCACCATAATGCTGGAATTACTATAGAAAACATCTCTCGCCTGATCATTTGGATAAACCATGGAGGGAACATTTGTGAATTTCTCATCTCCCATTTGTTTCCACCTTTTCTCGAAATCCTGGTGACCTTGTTGGTTATTAAATAATCGCTGGTAGGATATACTGCTTTTCCTAAAGTAATATCCAAGTTTATAACTGATATTAAAATTGAGCGCAAAATTCTTATAGGCGATTCGGTTGTTTAAACCGCCAAAATATACCGGTCTGGCTGGTCCATTATAAATCAGCTGGTCAAAAGATTCTGGTGCATTTAGGGTTGCATAATCTTTGCTTACTTCACCCTTTGCATTATACCCTTGTGGGTCGCCGGTTTTTGGATCAAGGCCCGCCCATTTTTGGCTATAAATCGTATAGACGGGTCTACCTACAATAGGGTATGTATTTTGATTACCTGCTAATAAACCATCTGAAGGAAATCTTTCCCCATCATATTTAGTTACCTGATCTGTTGCCCAGCTGAATAAAATCGTAGTTCTCCAACTGACCTCACGCTCTATGTTTTGAGTGGTCAGTTTAACATCGATGCCATTGCCTTTCATATTCGAATAATTGCCTCGGAATTGAATTACCCCGGTGCTTGGCGCAGTTTGAAGATCGCCAATTAAATCCACCCCTTTTTTATGGTAATATTCTATACTTCCGGACAGGATTTGGTGTTTTGTGCTGAAGTCTATACCCAGGTTGAATATCCCTGCTTTTTCCCAGCGTAAGTCCGGATTACCATAATTGCTGACCATGGCATAAATTACATTTGTTGCCCTAGACACTAACCCCGGATATTTAAGAGTAGTAACAGCGGCAAGGGTTTTGTCCAGATTTCCGTTGTACCCATAAGTTGCCCGGATCTTCATTGTAGGAAACAAACTTGAAATGTAAAATGGCTCCTTATCGATGTCCCATTTGCCACCGACTGACCAAAGTGGGACATTTTTTTGGTTGGTTTCCACGCCAAAATAATTGGACCCGTCAATTCTTCCACTCGTCGATAGGGTATACTTTCCCGCAAAAGTATAGGCCGCATTTCCGAAATAGGAACGGAACCGGTCAAGGCTGCCCCCTGTATTGTTACCATTTGGTATTTTCCCCATTCCCAAAGGATTGGTATTAAAAATGGTTGTATAGTTTACAGGAATTTGACTGGCTGTGGATTGATCATAACCATAATAGTTATAGCTTTTGTAATCTGTTTTTATTTCCCGGCCTTCCACGCCAGCAATGGCAGTTAGGTAATGTTTACCCCATTGCTGGTTAAAATTTAATTGCCCTCTCAAATTTCTGGATACGGTAGCGGAATTACTCGCCCTGAGCATTCCTCCGATTGGAATATTATAAACCACCGGGCCACCACTAAAATCTGTGTACTGGTTGATTAAATCCCTCGCGTAGTAGCTTTCCACCGGGGAATAAGAAGAACCATCACTGGTAAACCGTCCGTACTGCCCTTTGACTTCCACACTCAGTTCTGGAATAATTTGATAAAGTAGACCTGCAGTTACTCTGGTACTACTAGATAAAGTTTTGCTAGTATTATATCCCTCGTTAATTTCTTTAATGGGGTTATAGCTCCACTCTAAATAACCGTTGCTGATCGCTGAATTTACAAAATCATTGGAGTGACCATAAGCAATAGGCAGCGCATTTCCGCTTGCATCTCGGAACTGCAAATATGGATATTTTACACCTGGCAAGAAGGTAGCAAGTGTATTGTCACTTTTATTATTGGTCTGAACATAGTTCAAGCCAGTGGATAGGGTGAGATTTTTTAAAATCTTGTAATCATTTTTGAAGTCTACCGTAAAACGCTGGTAGCTGGTTCCTTTTAACATAGTATTGTTATGGTCATAACCGGCCGATAAATAAGTGCTGGTCTTTTCGTTACCACTGGAGACATTCAAAGCGTATTGCTGGTTAAAATTTGGTCTGTAAAACGTGCTTAACAGTTGATCACGCACATCATTTTTCCGCAAGGCGTCAATCTGTGCTTTAGCCTGAGCATCGGTAATAGTTCCGTTTTTAGCTTTGTTGAGCAGATCTACAACCGGAGTTAATGCCGGATGATATAAATCAGAAATCTGTCCATCATAAAAGCCATTACCAAAAAGCATTTGTTCAACATCGATTTCATCACTGGAATTCAGAAAGTTTGGATCATATTTAAGATTAGGTTTTTCGCTTAGTGTAAAGTTGGTGTTAAATGATACTTTTAGCGGTTGATTGGTACGGCCATGTTTGGTGGTTATTACGATTACACCATTTCCAGCCCTTACCCCCCAAATCGAGGCTGCTGCCGCATCTTTTAATACGGTAACACTTTCTACATCATTTGGGTTGATGTCGGTAATGTTGCCATCATAGGGAAAGTTGTCCACAACGATTAAGGGCTGATCATTTGCAAAGATGGTGCTGCGACCCCTGATGCTGATTTGAGCATCATTTTTTCCAGTTATAGCGGGTGAGTTAAATACTAGCCCACTGGTAATCCCTTCTAGCTTTGGTAAAATATCAGTGGATATGCGGTCCTCAAACATTTTTTTATCCGGTGAGGCGAAAGATCCGGTGACACGTTCTTGCGGAATAGTCTGGTAACCGGTGGATACAACGCCGAACTCTTTCAGATCAGTGCTGCTTTCAATCAGGGTAATATTTATTTCAGTTCTTTCTCCAACCTTTTGTTCGACAGTAAAGAATCCAACATAGGTGAAAACTAAAATATCGGTGGGGTCGGCAGCAATACTGTAATTGCCGTAAGCATCTGTTATAGTTCCTTTATTAGATTCTTTAACTCGAATGCTAACTCCTTCGAGAGGCTTCTTTTTCTGGTCGGTTACCTTCCCCTTTATTAATATTCGTTTATCCTCAGGGGAAGACACCATAGCAGGGCCGAGGTTTTTCTCGGCCACCGGCTTTGGGCGCACCGTAATGAAATTGCCCTCTATCGAATAGCTGAGATTTTGGTTTTCAAAGATTTTCTTTAGCGCATCCTCCACCGAATTTAGATGTAGGGAGATGGTCACGGGTTTGGCTTCTTTCATGCTGGTCGATCCCAGCAAAAAGCCGTAGCCGCTTTGCTTTTTGATACTTTTTAACACGCTCCGTAAAGATTCTTCCTTCGCATTTAGGGAAATTTGCTGGGAATACACCTTTGCCGAGAGGTGGAAACTGAGGGCCAGAAGTAGTAAAAATATTTTCATGGCGACTATATATTTGACGTAGTTTTTCCTTCTGACGGGTCTTGATTCCCTGAAATATGGGTACAGACCATCATTGGTATGAATAATTTTATCCATATCTTTGGGTGTGTTAGTTTGAAAATAATGTTGATTCGCTCGATGTTACATAAGACCTAACTACCGCCGGGAGTGTTAGAGGCACTTCCGGTTTCGTTTTTTAGGGCTTATGAGTTGTGTGGTTAATGGTTAACTGTGGGGATTATTTGATCTTGATCCTCCTTTCTTCTATGCCAATCTTGATATTACTGGTTTCCTGCATTCTTTGCAATAAGTCTGGTAACTTAATACTCCTTGGAAAATCACCGTCAAAATATTCGTCCGGCAAATTGCTGTAATCCACCTCAACATCGTACCATCGGCTGATCTGTTGTAACACCTGCCTGATTGGGGTATGGTCAAAAACGAATGATCCATCTTTCCATGCGATGAAATCTTCAGGGTTAACCTCATTTACGCGGATACCGTCTTTGCTAAGGATAGTCTGTTGTCCTGGTTTAATTTTTTGGGTTTTCTTGGTGTCGGTTTGATAAACTTCGACACTGCCTTCTGCGAGGGTAGTGCGCACAGGTTCATTTAAATAACAGCTCACATGAAAATGCGTGCCGGTTACCGTAATAATTTGATCTGTACTTTTAACTATAAAAGGATGTAATTTATCTTTGGCCACTTCGAAATAGGCTTCGCCGCCCAAAATTATCTCCCGCGTCCCACGCCCCGTGAAGGAAACTGGATAGGTTAACTTTGTGGCGGCATTGAGCCAAACTTTCGTGCCATCGGGCAGAACGACCTGATATTGTCCCCCCCTTGGCGTGGTAATCGTATTAAGAGCGTTAGTGAATTCATTAGGGCTTGCTGTTCCTGCTTTTTTATGATACTGAATACTGCCGTCAGCCGTCTTTTCAATCACCATTTCCCCGACCTCGGTTTTGGAACCCACCACCAGATCGTCCAGGTGTATCGTTTTCCCTCCGCTCAGTGTCAATATGGCTTTGTTCCCACCTGGCAGAATGGCTGTTGCCGCATAATTTTCATTCATTGGTTTGCGGACCAACAAATAATAGTACGCGATCGAGGACATACTCACCAGTGCCAGTACCGCAGCAGCAGCAATGGTCCACATCCTAAAAGTTCGCCTTTTACGGGTCAGCCTATTCATGATCCGCTCGCTTACCTGAGGAAAGCCTTCCAGCGTCTGATAGTCCACCTCTTCTGAGGCCATTTCTAAAAACCACCTTTTCACCCGGAGTTTTTCTTCCTCAGTGCAGTTGCCTTCCTCATAGCGTAGTAACAGATCCTTTAATTCTTTTTTTGACATGGCCGCATCCAATTTGGGGAATAATGATGCTAATACCCTTAACTAGGTACAAAGTGGTAGATGAAAACAGCTTTTTTTTAAATTATTTTTCAAATTGATTATATACCACTCATTATGAGCATTTAATAGATTTCATATGAACAAAAAAATTCCACCACATGTGCGTGAATCACATTATTTTCGTTCCTAAATTTTTATCATGGAAAAATTATTACACGCCAAAGGTATTGGTGTGGTCGGGGATAATTCACCGGAAGAGGAAGGTACTTTTTATGCTTATACCAGTGATTTGCTGAAAAAGAACGTACTGATTAAATTCTATAACTTTGAAATCGGCGAGGATGAAGTAGAAACCGCCGTTCATGCCATGTTCTTGTATAAAGGTGCCTCGTATACCTTTTACCTCTACCATCATATAGATGGACTGCCAACTTTTCCTATCGTTCTTTTTCGGGTCATTGTGGATGTAGTGGAATTTATCAGCACTTGCAATCCGAACACTTTGGTAAAGGATCTGCAGCAGCTTTCTTCAGCCTTTAGTTCCTCGCTGGATAAAGACATAGAAGAAGAATTTAGGGTAGATTATCAAACTGAACTTGCGGATTTTAACCGTATCCTGGGATTGATTGAACTGAAAAGATCAGAATTATCCTAACTGGTGTACTTTTGATATACGTATTTAATAGAGGAGTAAATAGAGTAGCAAGCTAACAATGGTCAGTTTGGTTCTCAGTATATTCAAGGCATAATACATCTGCTTTTTCACCGTCCCCTCACTGGTTCCAGTTTTCTTAGAAATTTCCTTATAGCTCAATTGGTTTTTCCGGCTGAGTTCAAACGTGTAGCGCATTCTCTCAGGAAGCAACCTAATCTCCCGTTCTACCTGTTCCTGGAGCTGCTTTTCAATCAGCTTTTCATCGGGTGCAGGATAATCGTTCATGTGTCGGGCCAAACGCTCCAGATGGTTGCCACGTACCCTGTCATTACGGATCGCATTGATAACCCTGTTGGTTACGCAGGAAAACAAATACCGGTCTATCGGCCTGGAGGGATCAACCTGCTCTACATTCTTCCATATCGCGTAAAAAACCTCCTGCACAATATCCAGTCCCATCTGAGCAGATTTGGTCATTCTAAAAGCATAGCAGCAAAGCAGCGCCTGATAACGGTTATAGATTTCTGAAAACGCCTTGTGATCCTTTTCTACCATCAGTGCGCTTAATTCAGCATCGGTCATTTCTTGATACCTCATGCTTTAAAGCAGTTAAAGTTTCCTAAAAATTTTCCCCTTATACTTTTCTTACCTGGATTGTCCACTCCCTGTTGATCCGGTTTTCTCAGGAGGATAGTACCCCTATAAAATTCCGCTTTGGCGAACCTCGGCCGGTTTATCCCGGATTAACGATTGTTGCTTAACCAAAGAATAACATTTAACGCCATCAACGTAATTACCGTACTGAGCTTTCCACGGAGGATTTTTAGCGCGTAATACACCTGCTTTTTAACTGTAGCCTCGCTGCTGCCCACCTTTTGAGAGATTTGTTTATGGCTAAACTGCTGCTTGCGGCTGAGTTCAAAGATCTCCCGCATTTTAGCGGGCAACTGCTCGATATGCCGGTCAATGATCGAAGCCAGTTCTTTTTCCAACACCAACGCATCAGTAGCAGTGCCTGCTTCTGGTATCTTTTTAGCCAGATCATCCAAGTAACGCCCCTTCACTTTCTCCGCCCGGAACAATTTCAAAATGCGGTTACTCACCGATCGGTATAAATAAGCGCTGATGGTATCCTGGAATAAAAAATTTCCCTTTCTTTCCAGCAAAGTGGCAAAAGTATCCTGTACCACATCCTCTGCCTGCAATTCATTGCGTAACATTCCTCGGGCGTGTAGGAATAGTTTGAACGAATAACGCGCATAGATTTCATCAAAGGCTTTTGGGGTGCCCTTGTTAAATTCATCGGCAAGTTCTGCATCTGTTAATGCAGTAAAGGGGGTTTTCATTTCATCTACTCTATTAAATCATGCTCAACATGCAGGTGGGGCGTGCTTGTCAGGGGTTGATGGTCATATGAGCTAGGTAAATATACCAAATATATATGCTCCCTAGTTAGTGAAATCATGCAATAGTTTTCAACTATTGCAATCAACGCCCACCTGGACACTACCGATTTAACAGGCAACTTAGTTTAAACACCGGTGATCATAACCACTAAAAAGAGGGAACAATTTTGCATGGTTCATTTTCACGCAAAGTTCAAATTCAATACTCAGTTCACGCCTTTGCCTGCAAAGATCAGATTCCCGCAAATGAACACCCTTTGCATCCTTCAAGCAATAAAAGTCGCAATGTGGAGCAAGAGCGGCAATAAAATCATAAGCGCTTTCTAATTCGCTAAAGGTATCCACGACCATTTCCATCGTGTTCTTAATCCTTTCCAATTCGACCTTTGTATTCAGGTCATTCATCTCTTTAATTTTTGTAATCCCTACGCGCACCGCGATAGAGCCATAGTCATAATAATGGACAAAGTACATACAGATCAAATTATATCGTAATTAAAAAAAAGGACGGCTGTAGAAACAGCCACCGTCATATCATCCAAGAAATACGTAGATCCCTCTATCCTATTTTTCGGATGATCCGCATACTAAGAACGCGGAAAGTGTATTGATAAAAACATGATGGAATAGCTAAAAAAATATAGCCCGCAACAGATCTTGCAGCTAGGCAAAAGATAAGAATTTTTGACCCCAACTTTCTATGGCGGACAAAAAATAAATGTTATGCAATTATTCCTGGACATTGTTGTCTGTTTTTCAATTTTGTTTCCCAAACATTGACCAAGCGCAGATCTCCACGCTGGTAGAAAAATAAATTCTAATCACTCCCCTAAAATGTTTTATTTTTTTTTGCCCCGCATACCCCTTCATTCCCCTTTTGCTGTTTTATGGTTGTTCGAACGAATGCAATTTGATCTGATGTACTTAAAAACTATAAACATGATTCCTTTCTCTGAAAAGGTTAGCCTTGCTATTTTCCAAGGATCGCCACCAGGCTGTCCCATTTTCCAAAAACTAATCTGAGAATTTCTATTATTTGATCCTGTATAAGGTGGTCTCTTTGCGATGCCTCTAGCGAAGATTGCCCGTACGCAATTTATTCGTTAATGCGATTTGTACTTTTATCAGCACTGCTGCTTGGAGTGGTATGCCCCGCTATGTCCCAAATTTCCGGCACTGTAACCCATAAACAGACCCGTAAGCCACTCAATCAGGCTGTAGCGACCCTATCTGCCCAAATAGGCACACTTGTGCTAAAAACAACAACAGATGCCAGCGGAGACTTTATGTTTCCCATGCCTCCGGAGGGACTGTATAGTATAACGGTATCTTTTTTAGGCTTTCAGTCTAAATCCCTTTTACTTAAAATACCTGCCACCACCTCCCGCTTACAACTGGATACTATTCAGCTTGCCCCGTCCCCGCTAGACCTTTCCCAGGTCGAGGTCAAAGGGGTAACCCCGCTGGTCAAAGTGCGTGGGGACACCATGGAATTTAATGCCAAAGACTTTTATACCACAGAAAAAGCTCCGGTTTTAAACCTACTTCAAAAGATCCCCGGCCTTTCGGTTGACCTGGATGGTAACTTTTATTTCCAGGGTACGCCCATCCGCGAACTCTATATTGACGGGCGCCCTGCCTTCCAGGATGCACCGGACGGCAACGCAGATCCCAAGGTAATCTCCCGCTTACTACTGGCAAGTGTGGTCGATAAAATACAGGTGACCAGCAAAAAACAAAGTCCCGGACTTTCCCCCGGTTCAGCTCAAAAGGTCATCAACATCACCACCCGCAAGGAGAGTAGAAAACACATCAACGGCGAAATCGGTGCCGGGTATGCCACCCAAAACGGCTATAAGGTTGGAGGCAGCGCCGCACGTTTCGCGGAACATAGTCAACTGATGGCCACCGCTGTCTTTGCCAACCTGAGCAGCATGACCCTGCCATCTTCTGCTGATGAAAGCATGGACATGAACATGCGCTTTCCCGGCACCACCCGTGATGGTAAAATTTCTCTTAGCGCTGGATTTGATGCCAGAAAAAAAGCGAAATTCAACTTCACTTACAACCGTATGGACCGTGATGGTGACCTGCTGGAGCAGCAACACCGGGAAAATTTCATCCCCACAGGAAATTACTACTATGACAATTCAACGGCTAAAAAAAATAAGATGCAGGCAAATATGCTGGGCACCAATTTTAGCTATGACTTTAATGAAAAAAATAACCTCACAGTTCACGGCAATCTGTTCTTAACCCGCTCGGATCTTTCCAGCGCCAATCAGTTCAGCACTACCGGCTCCTCAACCCTGGACACCCTTTCCTACGGTAACTTTTCAAACCGCGAGCATCAGGACAACCAGCGTGCCTTTCTGTTTGGAGAATATACGCGCCAGTTTCAATCCGGGGGAATGTTTCGGGTAAACATCAATTATGATCTGGATCACAACTGGTCCCAGCAGTACAATTATTCTTTAAACCTGCGCGCTGCCAACCAGCCCGCAGATACCATCAACCAGTTGATCCAGCCTACAGCCAGAACCCACAACCTGACCCTGGGCGTCCAGTTATATAAACCCATCAGCAAAAAGTTCTACTTCCAAACCATCTATAACCTTGGTAGAAACCAAATCCGTAATAACCAACTGGCCAGCAACTATCACATGCCTTCTGGAAAGTATCTACTCATGGACAGTTCGCTGACCTACAGATTTGAAAACCTGAACTTCAGCCAAAGCCTGAACGCTTCGTTTAGTTATCATATCGGAAAATTCAATGCTACACTGGGCGCAACTTACAGTCTGAATGATTTCAGTAGTTCCGGTAGTGCTAATGCTTTTAACTTTAGTCAGCACTACAGTTACCTTTCCCCGGTGGTCAATCTAAGCTGGACATTTAACCCACTGTCTGCCATGCACGCCGATCTGTCTACCTCACCGTTGATGCCCCTCACCGACCGTGTAGTCCCTGTGATTTCCGTGCAGAACCCTTTACAGGTCCAGTTGGGTAACCCGGATCTTAAGCCCGGATACTGCCGCCGGATTTCCCTGGACTATATGTTCAGCGACACCCATGGCACATCCTTTTCCATCGGAATCTTTGCTACTTTGGAATACAACAGCGTCTCTACCTCAGTCACGACCGATTCTACAGGTAAACAAATCACCAGGCCAATTAATGTAGATGGAACGCGCGCCTTCTCCCCAATGATCACCTACGGTAAAAGATTCCAGAAATTGCATTTGACATTTTCTTACCGCGCCTTCGGTGATCTTAGGCGTAGCCTTTCATGGATCGATGGGCAAGAAAACATCAATCGCAGTCTATTTCTCAATCATGATATTTCTATTTCCTGGAACTGTAAGTCCTGGCTGGAACTCAGCGCAGTGGCCGCACTCAATTATCGTGGCAATCAGTATTCTTTGCAAAACAATGCCTATTATCATTTCAGTAACAACAGAATATTCCTCAAGGCTGTCTTTTTCTTACCCGCAGGGATCGAGATTGGATCTGCGGGCATGTACTCGACCAACAGCGGTCTGCCCGGATCTATCACCACCGTTAACGGCTGGATCAGTAAGCTGCTCTTCAAACAAAAGAACTGGCTGGTCAAATGTTATGGTTTTGATCTTCTGAACCAAAGCAGAACACAGATGGCCGTTGCTACCCCAAACTTTATTGACAGGACAGTGAGCAATTCCCAGCGGCAATATTTCATGTGTAGCCTGGTCCGCTATTTTAAATGACATGCCTCCGGTAAAGAAATTTTTAAAATAGGTTTATTTAATATTGGTTGAAATGTGGGGCCTGACCTTTCCAGGTTGGGCCGGTTTTAAAATTAATGTTTGATATCTGCTACTGCAGGACACCTTATCACTGCAGGGCAAATTAAAGTTTGATACATGCCTCAACAAATCAGCATCAATCATTTAGAACTTTTGGTAGCCCACACGATCCAGCAATGGGCTAACGGTCCGAGTACAGAGCTAACCATTTTCGAAATTTGTACATCCGTAAAGAAAAAGCTAATTCCAATTGATTCCAATGACCAAAGGGTCGATGACAGAATTGTCCAAATTTTCCACAGGCTATATACAATTAATACTAAAGCGGCACCCGAAACGATATTTAATTGCAATTTAGAGCGGATGATCAGTGGTGAAGTTCATCCTTGTACATCTCCTTAAAATAGGACTTCCCACTATCTTTTCTACATAATGACAAAGCTCCATTTTATTGATGTTTTCATGTAGGAGTATATCATTCTATTTTCAGCAATAATACAATATTAAACATACTAGAACCGCCCAGTTACCTCAACAGCTTACTCTAAACGTCATCGTAATCTAAAAAATCGTCATGATTCAGTTTAACAATGGCCCGTGTTTTTCCGAAATATTGGTGGATCAGCGCATTTACCTGCGGGAACAACGCCGGATCAAGGACTGGCCCTTCAAGGTGAATTAACTCATTGGTTTCATCTGATAGGCCATATTCGCTGTTTACGCCATTTACAATGATAACAAACCGCCGTTCACGTGGTTTTTTACGTAATGTGATTTTGGTGGATACCCCTTGTTGAAGAAACGTTGCAAAAATATTCCGCATAGATAAATGGGTTTATTTAATACAGATCAAATAATGTCGTTTTTGCTTTTAATCCATCCTAAACTTAATCATTGCTGGAAATTACACTCATTTGGCAACTCCAATTTACGATAAATACCATAAAAATACAACAAAGCCGATAATTAAGTTGCAATTACCGATATTTAATTTACCAATAGCGATTATAACCAAACATTAGCGATAATAAATACCACTTGACTTCGATCCGTGCTATTTTGCAGCACGAACCTATAAGAATGGCCAATAGCAAACAAAGTAGATACGATTTTATTAAGCCACTGGTGGAAATTGGGAACATCACCTCCCTCCAGGAAATATTCCTGCGCAAATTGATCCCAATAACCCAGTTCATCAGTGATACCGGAAGCAGGTATTCTACGATGCACGATAAGATCTATAAGCCTGGAACCATGAAGTTAGATGACGTTGTAACTATCGGAAAGTTATTGGACCTCAGCCCTGAACAAGTGGTCACCCTTGCCTTAAAAGACAGAAAGGATACTACAACCGCAAGAAAAAAATCCGTCAAAAAAGCACCAGTTAAGCCAGTAACGAAAAAGAAGGCTTGATCAGGTGCCCCAAATGCTCCATCCTGGACATGCCATCGGGTATTCTAACCATCAGTAAAGGGTGTACCTTAATCCTTCTGATCAGGTATAAGCCCTTAAATAGACGATGGCCTGGAGCAAGAGTTTTCCTTTGCAGCGGTGAGTCCAGCAAGCTGGTGCCATCCTCGCTATAGGCCATCCAGCCTTGCTCTTGCCAACTGTAAAATACCCGGGACGCCTCGAATCTGGCAAACCCGGCATTGACCAGCGGCCAGGGATAGGTAAAATCTGCTACAAGTCCTTTTTCAAGATGCTCAGCGACTTGCTGCTTTAAACTTGGGTAATGCTTTGAAAGGTAACTGTCTGTAGGTAATTCTGATAAATTTCGAAGGTCTGAGGGGCAAGTACACACTAGTGCGGCAAACCTTACCTCATCAGCCGTTGCTCTGAGTTGGAATAGCATAAGATCAAATTTGCAACCGAAATTAAGTGACTTACAGGTTTTGTAGAAGCGAATATGCAGATTAAATTTCACAAGATAAGCAGTTCCCAAAAAAGCTGAAACAGACAAATTCAGTAATTATTTTTTACATGTAAATAGCTGTGATGATTAAATAGGCATTTAAAAATAAATTACTTGATCCTCTTTACCCTGATGCTGTGCCCTTTAACGATCATCACAAAACGACTTCCAATTTGAACGATCGTTGCATACGGTTTATTGGCATAGAAGTACTTATACTTGTATCTATCCTGTTTCCAAACTTGTCCATTTTGAAGTTGAAATATTGTATCCCCTGACCAGCCTGTGAAATCACTGACGATTTTACTTCTTATTCCCCTGGTTTGTTGTATTTCCGCATAATCATCCATCCCTTCGGGAACAATGATCATTGTAGTCCCATCGGAATATATGTTCACATTTGGTCTGTACGCATAGTGATAATGATACTTATAGGCCGATTGATAATAGATAGTTCCATCTGTCAGCTCAAAGATCATTTCATCATCGAACCCCTCAAATTCATCTTCAATTTGAATACTCTTTAGGAGTTCCCATTTAGTTAAATCCAAATCCATACACTAGTTTTTTAGTTTTAAACACCTTTTTAAAGATACAGCGTATTTCATTCAGTTTTAAATTCTGCCCATCACCACTAGTCACCATTTCTTTTTTACGGCCCCCTCTATGATCAAAGCCAGAAACAGTCTTCAGGTCCTTACCGCTATCGACGTCTGGCCACGAGCCCTTACCATCCCAAGCGTTTAGTCTCAGCAAAGTACGCTGTCCCACCGGTATTCAAAATCCAGCTATACTTAACTATACTGCCCATCGGAAAAATCAGCTTCAGATTCCTCTCCGTCTCCACCCTGACAAACCTCTCCGATCAGGGCCATCGCAACCCAATCCAATCCATTGCATCACTCTGCAAATGCCCATCAGCCTCGCTGCACCAGTTCTGCGAAACTCCCAAACTGGCCGTTCCATCCTCCTACAGCTCTACCTGTTCTTCCTCTGTTTGCAATTACTCCATTTTCCATTTGGATCTACCCTTTCAGGATTTAGTGGATTGCCCATTTTCAGTCTATTTACGTATCGCTAAAATGGTAAACCTGCTGATAAAAACATCTATCGCTTCTTAAATCTTTCTTGCTCTAAGACCAGCTCATAGCTGCCACCAAGGTGGCAAAGGGTTTTCCCCCACCTCTTATTTTTTGGCGTGGATAAAAGGGGCATGCTAAGGTATGTGCTTTTTTATGCCCCGGGCTACGAAATGGATGGCTGGGGCCATCCACCCTCCGGGACTTTTCAGCCCGGGGCATAAAAAAGCACATTCACCTTGCATGTCTTTTCCCACAGGCCAAAAAATAAGAGGCGGGGCAAAAAAAAAAGACAGAAAAAAAATTAATCACAATTAAAATTTAAAATCATGAAAAAGTTAGAGCAAAAAGCAACCAAGGAAACCGCAAACCAGAACGCAGAAAACGTAAAACCTACATTAACTGTCGTTACCGACACCCAAGATCCAAACGCCACCACTGAACAAAACACAACAGGCGGGGCTGAACAAACCGTAAACAAAGAAGCAAAGATTATCCCTTTAAACTTTGACCAACGTAAGGAAGCCATTGAAGCCCTGCACCGTAAAACGGTAAAGCTAAACCGGGTTAAAGAGGACTTTTTGAAACTTAAAGAGTTCGAAATAGAACTCAAAGAAGAGCCGGAAAACACCGAAACCGAGTATTTCACCGGATGCTCTATTTCTGTATCCGATGACAAAGGCCACCGTTATGGCGTGAAAAATCCCCGTCTGGTTTTCGCCTGTGTGTCCCTGCTCAAAAGCCTGTATGAGGCGAAAATTGTTGAACTGGAAAATGAAATCGTATGGCCGTTCCCTGTGGCTGCATAATCCCTTCGCCCCCCAATCCGGGGGGCTTGTTCCCCCCTCATTCTTTCACCCTTTAATCATATTTATCATGGCACATAATTTAAATTATTCAGAATCATTAGGAAGGCATAGTTTTTTTTCTGTCAAAGAAAAAGCATGGCACGGACTCGGTGCCATCGTACAGGACTACCCCACCAGCAGCGAAGCCATACGGCTGGCAGGTTTAGATTTCACCGTAGCCAAAGGCCGCCACAAACAGGAATTTCCAAGCGGAAGAACCGCCAAAGCAAAAAACAGTTTTTTCACTTTCCGCACCGATACCGAACAGGTTTTAGGAGAAAACCTAACCGCTGATTATCACATTGTTCAAAACGTTGAAGCCTTCGCCTTCTTTGATTCCATTGTAGGGGGTGGTGAAGGGATAAAATACGAAACCGCGGGCGCATTGGGAGACGGAGAGCGGATATTTATAACCGCCAAAATGCCGGACTATATCCGTATCGGTCAGAGCAATGATGTGATAGAGAAATTTTTATTTCTCACCACCTCACACAGCGGGAAATCTGCCATCACCGCGGCTTTTACCCCTATACGCATTGTTTGCCAGAATACATTAAATGCTGCGCTTGGAAATTGTGACATGTCCGTTTCTTTCCGTCACAGTGCAGACGTTCACCAACGCTTAAACGATGTAGCCAAAGTCATGAACCTCGTAGACACCCGCACCAGCGAATTGCAAGAAGTGTTTAGCCATTGGGCAAAAATCAGGATCACAGACGAGCAAGTTTTAAAACTCATTCAAATGGCGATGGTGCCAGATATAGAAACCATGTCTTTACTTGAAAAAGACCTATATAAGGAAACTTCAACCCGCTATAAAAACACCGTTGACCGGGTTTTTGAATATGCGATGACCAGCGAAAGCCAGCAAATGGAAACCACCAAAGGAACGGTTTTCGGTGCCTACAATGCCGTCACAGGATACTACCAAAACGTGTGTGAATTTAAAAACGATGAAACGAAAATTAAATCCACCATTTACGGTGGCCTCGGCCAACAACGCGCACAAAAAGCCTTCGACCTCTGCACCGGTTTTGCAAAAGAAGGCGGGGAAATTTTCCTATTCAATTAAACATTCACCAGCAGCCCCCCAAAGGGGCTGCATAAAAAAATCACGATGAACACTTTAAAATTTTCTATACAACCCTTGCTTGAATGGACAGGCGACCAAAGTATAACCGGGCCAATATCCCCTTTAGAATTCGCTAAGGAGATGAGCAAACAAACCGGACAAAAATTCAACCGCCTCGCAAGGGTATGGTTCGAAGATGAAAAAACTTTGCAAAGCTATGACGGGGACGGTATGACCGGACATGATATTTTAATCCTTGCTACCCAGTACAGTAATGACCTTTGCGTAGGTCTGTGGATTGATAGTGGTATTGGTGGAACACCTGTTGCTATGGCTTTTGAAAGTGACCGGGAAATTCAAATTACCCCTATCTATCAAAGCAAAGAATACCTAAAAAAATTGGATCAGCAGGAACTGAAAATTCTGTTTGATTACCTGTTTGCCCACCCGGAAGAACTGGATATTATTCCCTTTCCGCAGCAAAGCCAAAGAGCCTGATACAATCAGGGATTAAAAATTATTCACTTTAATTTCTAAAACGATGACTACGATTATAAAAAAATTACCGACAAATAAAAACACTACGCCAGAAACAGAACAGCAGATCGTGCAAAAAAACATCTCCCTTTCACTGGTAGATTTATCTCCCGACAATTACCGGATTTATTTTTGTCCGGTCGCTTTAAATGAACTGGCAACAGATATGACCCTGCACGGGATGATTTCCCCGGTTACGGTTCGCCCAATGCCTACCGGACGGTATGAGCTAGTTGTCGGGGAAAGACGCATCCGCGCTGCCCGTATCGCTATGCTGGATATTATCCCGGCAGTGATCAAGGATTTAACGGATGAACAGGCCGAAGAAATGCGCCTGTCTGAAAACTTGCAACGGGAAAACCCGCACCCAATGGACGAGGCCAACCGGATCGGAAAGATGCAGCGCGAAGGAAAAACCATTGCCCAGATTTCAGAACGGTTATCTAAATCCAAAGCCTTTATTTATTCAAGGTTGAAACTTTCAGCTTTAATCATCCCACTTCAGGAAATATTCTTTGCTGAAAAACTTTCTCTTTCTGAAGCGATGGAAATGGCCGGACTTGTACCAAGTTCGCAGCAGGAAATTTTTGAACGTCATTGTAGCAACTGGAAAGATGAAAATTTCAGCACAAACGGCTTCCGCCATATCATTGGAAGGTATAAATATGATTTAAATGATGCTCCTTTTGATGTACAGGACGGCCAGTTGATCCCCCAAGCTGGTGCATGTTCAACCTGCCCTTTTAATTCGGCTACCCTTAACTCTTTATTTCCTGAAATGGCAGATGAGGCCATCTGCACAAATAAAGCATGCTATCATTCCAAATGTATAACCACAACAAAAAATGAAATCTTGCAGGTGGTGGAAAATTTCACCCCAGAGGCCATTATCTGTATTGGCCGACTGTCCGAAGAAAACCAAATCATTGTGGATTCCTTAGACCAGACCGCAGGACTGCCCCAATATTCGGCCTATGATATCAACCTGATCATGCCACCAACCCCGCCCGAAGTAGAGGATTACACAGACGGGGAGGAGGAAGAATCCTTCGATCAGGCAGGCTACGACTTTGCCTTACAGGAATACAACGAAGATTTAGCCGCCTATAAGGAGCAAACAGCCTCCGGTGCATTCAGCAAAGGCTTATGTTTTCATTATTCCGTTGTGCAAGCCGTCCTGTTTACCACTGGGCGTGTCCGCAGGGAGCAAGGCCCTAAAAAAGCCACCGCCAAACAGGTACAGGAGGCAATTAAACAAGGTACACAAACCACAGAACTCTTACAGGGAGAAGTTTTACGACTCAACCAGCGGGAAAGCAGGGCAAAAGAAATCGACCGGGGGAAAGTACAACTCAACATACACGAGCATTTTAATGATTCCTTAGTCAGTTCAGAAATTACTAACCCTGCAAATGCCGCCGATTTTGCAGCCGCCCGGCTACTAGTCTATCAGTCCTTAGACTATGTTACCCGGTCACGGATCGATAATAGCCTGTTGGTTGATGAAAACCTGACCCGAATCACCGACCCGGAAAAGGTTTACCAAAAGTTGACCGTTTTAAGTGAAAGTGAGTATTGCCTGATGATCCGTTTAGCCATCCATGGACAACGGGAAAGCAAAATTCCGACCAATATCAGCGGTATTGCCCTTTACCAACTGGCCAGTGAATCCGGGATCAGCATACAGCAGATCGAAAATGATCAGGCCAAAATCGCTAAAAAACGACAAAAGAGACTTAAACCCCGGATCAAAGATTTAGAAAACAGGATCAAAAAAATGACACCCAAGATAGAGCAAAAAGAGGCTGCATAACGCCCTTTATGAGATTAAGGGAGGTAGACGTAAGCTTCCTCCCTTATCCTTCAATTTTGAGCCTAAAAAGATGATTTATGCACATCACAGATTTAAATAACTACGTGATAAAAGTAACCGATTTAGAAGCCGCGATCCGGCAAGCCGAAGAGTTTAAAAATTATCAACATGAGAATCCCGATTTCCGTTCCGGTGATCATCAAAGGCAATTGTATTGGGCTGACCTGCACAGAAAACTATTGAATTTAAAACAACTTAAAACTTAAAACCATGAATCCATATATTCCAAGTGTTCACACAATCGCGCTCACTTCCACCAGTCTTGGCGTGATCCTTTTTTTCTGCTCCAGCAAAAGGCAGTATGAACGTACTGTAAGTACTGAGCCTTTCCACCCCTTACCTTTTTGGCAATTTTTATTGATCAGGATTTTTGAATGGCTATGGTGCTGGCTATACCGTCTGCTGATCGTACTGGGTTTATTTTTCCTTTTCATCGATTGGTACATCCGGCCATCCTGAGCCGTTGGCAAGGAACATAAACCCAAAACCGTCCGCCATGGATTCCCGAATTTGGAGATCTATGGCAGGCGTCCAAAGCGGTACTGCCTGTAGGCAGCGACAAATTTTTGAGCCCTACGGGCTCCAGCTTTTCTCTGCAAACCAGGTGTTCAGGCATAAACAAGACTGGTTCCTGAATAGGCTCAATAACTTTACGACTGGCAAAGATCTGCCAACCTTCCTATGGGTAAATGACCTCCCAATTCACATCACATCGCACTTTTATAGCCATTTAATAGCCATGGATGGGTTTAGCTTGAAAAAGCTATATTTAGTCTTAAATGTTTAGCTCTCTATGACAGTTCTCCCTATTCACCTCTATCAAACCACAAATTATCTCGGTGAGCAAAATGCCACGGTAAGGCTAAAAAAAAGTGATTTTGAAAACGTAACCTTCAACGGGGACAAAATCACCCTATATTTCTCCAATTGCATTTTTGGGTCACTCCACATTGAAAATCTGGAAGACATCACTTTCCCTCAAATATTCATCGAATTCCACAATTGTTATATCGGGTTACTCCACGTTCAAGAGATCGTTTCCAAGAATATTTCCATTTCATTTTTAGAATCTATGCTCACAGGGAGAATAGAAAATGAAAACCTGTATTCTATCGTAATTACAAATTGCCTACTACTTAATGACTTATTGCTTACCAAAGTAAATAGGGTCAATATTCACTTCCTTGACGACTTCTCTAATCACAAGAAGTGGAAGCTCCTTCTGATCCGCCTTCAAATTTCATTAGCAGATGACTTATTCCTGGTTGCAAACCGCTATTTTATTAGTGATTGTAAAAATGTCCGGTTTACAGCGGTCAAATATATTCCCAATAAAGACGAACGGCCCAAGCTATCCTTAAATCTAAAGTATAGTGAGGAAGCTAAACATGTTCAGACCATCGTTAATGGGGTGTTCCTAGAATCTTTTGAGATTTCCGGAGAACCATCCGGAGAAGTGTATATTGAAAACCTTAATATCAATAGTTGGTATATTTATAACCTCCGGCCAAAAGGGGAATTATCATTTCATAACATTGCTAGTATTAAAGATGGTGAGGCCGGAAAAAAGATAGCCATACACCGTTGCAATCTGGATAATGTTACTTTTGATACTATCGCTTTTAATGATTACCCCATTGTCTCTTTTTACAAGTCCAAATTCTCTAAAGCACGGTTTACTTCCTGCGATTTTCCTGATTCTTATAAAAACTTTGGTTTCGTAGAGGTGGAAAACGTCCATTACCCTGATAAAATCCCACGCAACCAGGATAAGGCCATCTATGAGATATTCCTTCAGCTTAAAAAATCCTTTGAAGATTCTGGTAATTACTATGAAGCGCAGAAAATACAAGCGATCTCCCATGATGCTTTAAAGAGAGTAAAAGGAATTTCCTGGTGGGATAGGAAGATACTTTCTATTAACAGTTTGTCCAATGACCATGGACTTTCCATCAAAAAACCATTTTTTGGTTTCCTTGGTTTTTCTATTATCTTCTATCTTGCTTATCTATTGAGTTTAGGCAGGTTGTTTAAATCTACTGATTTTGATCCTACCTTGATCGGTTATTATTTTTCTTTCATTGATCTGACACATCGGTTAGATTTTCTGGTAAAACAGGATCAATATACGGGTTGGTCTTTGTTCCTGGACGCATTTAGTAAAATCGCGATTGGTTTTTTCATTTTCCAATTTATCTCAGCTTTTAGAAAGTATGGAAAAAATAAGTGAAATATACATAAAGCCGCCTCGGCAGGCGGCTTTATGCAAACTCTTAATGCGCTATTTTAATGCTTTTAGCTTTTCATACAATACTTGAAGTCCGGCTTTTTCCAAACATTCGCTTATAAAAGTTTCTAGCTCAGCAGTCACGCCTTCAGGAAAAAGTTTAAAGAGTTCTGATTTCTCTTTAATCTCCTTATCTACAACTAGGCAAAACAGCAGCACAATCTTTCTATTGGCTGTAGCCGGAAGCTTGGCATTCCCTGCCCATTCGGGTGTACTCAACAGTACATCGAACATTTGAAATTTTTCATTCATTGTCATCATACCTCACATTTTTATTATCAATCTCACGTAAGGTAAAAGTAACCTGTAAAAAGGAATTTAACCTATATCAAAAATCAGATAGGTTCCCCATCAACTGACAGTCAAACAATTACAACCTCCAGTAAAGATGCGCATCTAGTTTGCTTTTGAATAATTTTTTTTGATATCAAACGTTAAAACATTAAATAAAATTCTACTATTTTAGTCAATAATATCGATATTGGAAACTCTTAACGCTGCTCAAATGAATGCTCAAATCCTACAAACCCTAGAAAAATTCCTTGCCAACACTTGCACTCCGGAAGAAATCAAACTCGTCTCTGAAATACTGCAACAGGGGGCATATTTAGAAGAATGGGAATATATTTTAAAAGTAAGTCAAATTAGCCTAAATGATAAAACGCCCTCTATTCAATATACCCCTAATTTTCAGAAGCTTTTTGACCGGATCAAATCCAAAATTTCTACCTAACATCGATCCATTACCAGGTAACACAGTTGTTACAATAAACTCCTAATTTTTAAGTACATTCAATGTAAAAATATTAACTCATATTTTTACATTGCAGTCAGTATCACCTAAATAAGTTTGCCTATGATGACACTCGAAATGTAATATTCAAATTCAATTATTTTTTAACATTAACCCTCAATTATGAAAACTCAATTAAATTACACCCTCGCTTTATGCGCTTTCATTCTTCTCAGCTCATTTACTTATTCTTCTAAATCCTCAGAGCAGAGTTTTTCAACATCCAGTAGATCTATTTTCAGAAGTTCAGTCAATCCCTGGTTCCATTCCTCAACAGCAGAAGCATTAAATTTGACTTCTATGGTGTCTCCAGGTGATGAAGACGAAGACGGTGTGCCAGATTTTTTGGATAAATGTCCGCATACGCCTCCTTTAACATTTGTGGACGCTAACGGCTGCCCGATTTTCTAATAGACTATTTTATACCCTCTAGTTTTCATTAGAGGGTATTTATGTTTTCTAATTAACTGTTAATTCAGCAGCCCATTGCTCTATTGACGTATCTCTTAAAACCCATGAAAAATTATTTAAAAATCCTGCTGATCAGCGTTTGCTTTTTGGCGGTAGTGCCTTCCTGTAAAAAAGATGGCAAAGACATAAACACAACAGAAGATCCTATTGCTAAGGATGCTGTGACCCTAGCCGAAGCAAGGGCAGAATATTCCAAAGCGCTTAATCAGGGTCTGTATGATAATTTCCTTGATAAGAGCCTTACACCGAATTGGGAAAAGGTTTACCGCTACCGTCTTTCAGAAAATCACAATGCGCTATACGTTACCTTATACTATAAAAAGCAAACAGGCGAAGTTATACAAATGATCGTTATGAAGGACAATGGCAAAGTCCAGAGTAAGGTCGTCCAGGCAATTCCAAATCCCAGCACACTGAAAGCTGATAAAAAAATTGACTATGCTCATCTTGATGGCCGGTTAATCTTCTTTAATTCTTATGGAAAACTACATGGTCTGGTCGCGGTTCAAAACGGCAAACGATTAAGTTCAAATCTATCAGGGGTTAATCTCCAAAGTTCATCTTTAGGTGACCCTAATAAAGATGATGATCAGGATGGGGTAATTAATAAGGATGACCAGTGCCCGAACACGCCTGCCGGTGATATGGTCGATAGCAAAGGCTGTAGCTTAGATATCCCCTTAGATCCGGTGATCATTACTCCCGATCCCGGCCCAGGAACTGGGCTACCTCCAATTGATACCGGAGGCGGCTACCCTCCAATAGGCGGTGACCCTGGTGACGGCAGTCCTACCGGACCGGGTGGCGGAGCTGGTGACCCCGGATACACAGACGACAGCCAAACAACAGGTACTATTGAAGTCAATGGGAACGCTGACCCTGATTTCCCATCCAATTGTGCTTCGTGGGCATATGAGCCTGCTGCAATAGAAACGTACCAGAGCTGTGGTGTATCAGATCTGCGGATAGATTATATTACAACTTATCAGATAGGAAATATAATTCACATTGAGTATGTACGAATGCACTATGACAAAAATCTATATTTCGAATTCCCAAGAACACGCGCAGACGGAACCTTTATCAGCGCAAGCGAAGCCGCAAGACTTACTGCTCAGGCAAAAGATGCTGCCGAAGATATATTTGAAAGCCAGGTAGAATCTTCGCCACCACCAACCGGACCAGCTGTTGAAATATTTTTAAACCGTTACCTTAATATTCTAAAAGCTGCCATGGAAAGATTGGGTGGACGTGCAACGTATAGAAACAATTATGGTACTTATAGTGTTAGGCCATATACTAAAGGAATTGGAGGTTGTTAAAAATGCAAGGTTTACCGTTATTTAATCAGTTGGTTTACAATAATAAAATAATTGCCAACGTGGTCAAGGATCTGAGTTTCTCAAAGGTCGATTTCTCAGGCTATGATTATAAAAAGGATTGGGAAGATAATTATACGATCAGGAATTTTCACCTGGGGGATTTTATTTTCAGGTC
Organism: Chitinophaga sp. 01L420; assembly: GCF_056399985.1. NCBI lineage: Bacteria > Pseudomonadati > Bacteroidota > Chitinophagia > Chitinophagales > Chitinophagaceae > Chitinophaga > Chitinophaga sp. 01L420. The sequence goes on along the minus strand of NZ_JBFTSK010000013.1, from coordinate 142,326 downwards.
AGTGACGATTAAATTAATTTCCCAGGATGTTTTTATAAACCTGTATTCAGATGATCAAAGTTTCTATGACGAACCTGTGAAATATTTTGAAGATGATGGTGTGGCCTTTGAAATAGATCCCATTTCCGACGGTGATAAACAGATAAAAGACTATCGTAGAAAATTACATTCATTTAGGTTATTTGATCGGACGGCCAGGCTTTCCCTTTACAAATCGAATGCCTACGGCTGCCGGATTAACCTCACGTTTATCGGTTAAACACCTTTAACTTTTCTTTAGCTGTCCGTCAATAGTTTCGGACAGCTTTTTTTTATGTCCGAACACACCAGTCTTACCAATGAACCTATATCAAAAATCCCATAGGTCAAGGTTTTCCCCCTCACAGCCTTTAAGTTTGTATCACTGAATTGTGAAATTGAAAAATATGTGTGTATGGAAAACAGTGAACGGCTAACCTGTGAGCAGGCGCGAAAATTTGATTTAGTTGACTATCTGACAAGCTTAGGCCACCTCCCAAAAAAAGTCACTGGAAAGAATTATTGGTATTTGTCCCCTTTCCGCGATGAAAAAACAGCTTCCTTCAAAGTTGATCGAAAACTTAATGTTTGGGCAGATTTTGGTGATGCTGTCCCCCCTGGAAAAAAAGTATCCGGCGGAAACTTTGTTGATTTTGCAGTACGCTATCACGGGTGTACCGTCAGTGAGTTTTTAATCAGTATGCAGAGCCGCCAAAGCCTTCCTGGTTTTACGAAAACTGAACGTAAATCCCTGACCCCCGAAGAACTTGAAAAAGATAAGGTCATTGTAATCAAAGACATTCAACTTTCCCACCCGGCCTTGCTTTCCTATCTGGCAAACAGAAGGATTTCCTACCAGTTGGCAACTGAGTATTGCAGGGAAGTTCATTTTCGTCTGCATGACCGTCCTTATTTTGCCATTGGTTTTAAAAATAACGCAGGTGGCTTTGAACTTCGTAACTCCCAATTTAAAGGCAGCTCTTCACCCAAAAGCCTCACCCACATCCACGGCGACCAGCAGGCAGTTGGGATCGCTGTCTTTGAGGGCTTTTTCAGCTATCTCTCGTACCTGAGCCTGGTGCCCCCAACTGATCGGGAGGACCGTGATGCTCTGGTACTGAACAGTCTTTCTTTCTTTGAATCCGCCCGACCAGTTTTAGAAAAATATAAAACAGTTGATCTTTATCTGGATAATAACGTTCAGGGCAAAAGGGTAACCGAGTATGCACGTTCACTGGATAAACGCCTGTACAAAGACAAAAGCCAGGTCTACAGAAATTATGATGATTTTAATGATCTGCACTGCAACTTCGGCCTGTCTAAAAAAAAGAATAGAAAATTATCCCCCTGATTTTCTACCCTGCAAAAACCATCTTCCTGTTTCCAGCATTTTTATCCAGAGCGTAACCGGGTTTAGCCATCCTCCGCCTGGTCAGAGGATGGCGTCCCACGCTGTGCTGGAACCCGCAAGATGTTCGGTTGTATCACAACCGGGAAGTTAACCAGCCGCCCCCTCCTAAGTCGGGGGCGGTTACCAGTGAACAAATTTGATTAGTGAGAAAGAATAGTGCGCATGAAAAAATCAGAAACCAAATCCAAATGGCTGCATTTGCGGCTTTCAGAGGTAGACTATATACTGCTGAACAAACAGTTTTCCAAGACTACTGAACGGAAAATATCCACCTACGCCAGAAAAATTCTATTGGGAAAACCCCTAATCGGTAGCTACAGAAACCATACTGCAGACGCTCTGATGACCGAGTTTTCCAAGCTCATAAAAGACCTGAATGGAGTAGCCAATAACTTCAACCAGGCTGTTCATGTTTTGCATACACTTAAGCGTCATTCTCAGTTTGCAAAATGGTTAACCACCTACCAATCAGAGCAAAATCTGCTCATGGACGATATCCGTGCCATCCGTGAATTCATCCATAAAACTGCTTCGGTATGGTCGCAATCGTGAACTCCGGAAAGTCCATCCGCAAGAGCTTTTTCTATAACGATAATAAGCTGGAAAGTGGCGCCGCAGACCTGTTGATGGCAGAAAATTTCCCGATGGAATTAGAACGGATGACACAGCAACAACGGCTAAATATACTGCTAAAAACAGCCAGTAAGCGTCCAATATCCCGCCCCAGCCTCCACATCTCTCTGAACTTTGCACCAGGCGAAAAGCTATCCGATGAGCTGATGAAACAGATCGCCACCGATTATATGCAGGCCATTGGCCTGGGCGATCAACCCTATTTAATGTACCGGCATCATGATGCGGCCCATCCACACCTGCATATTGTCACCCACCGTATTGATGCTGCTGGGGATCTGGTAGACACCTATATGATCGGCAGAAGAAAGTCCAATCCTGCGCGTATTGAACTGGAAAAAAAATATGGACTCGTCCCTGCAAAAGACCATGAAGCTGGTTTATATGACCTCTCACCGGTAGACCTAAGCAAGGTTATTTACAGCAAAACCCAAACCCGAAAAGCGATTGATGATCGGCTAAATTATGTGCTTAAAAACTACAAATTCACTTCCCTTTCGGCCTTGAATGCGGTGCTAAAGGGCTACAACATTTCCGCTGACCGGGGTACAAAAGACTCCAGGATCTACCAAAAAAACGGGTTGGTTTTTCACTTGATTGGCCCCGGTGATACCCATGTAGGAAAACTCATCCGTGCCAGTCTTTTGAATACGGAGGCAACATTGAAGCACCTGAGCAAACACTTCAGAAACAAAAATGAATTCACTGCCGAGCAGCTTAGCCGGATAAAAAATGCAGTTGATCTGGCTCTAAAAAAAGTGCCCCCGCCTTCCCTTGTGGAATTATCAGCGCTACTGCTCAAACAAAATATCCGGGTCGTGTTGCTAAAAAATAAAGCGCAGCAGATCTATGGGATTAGTTATGTCGACAATAAAAACCGGTGTGCTTTAAATGGCGGCGACCTGGGGCCCGCCTATAGTGCAAACGCCATTCAGCAACGTTGCAAGCCTTCGATTACGACTTCTCCTGTTTCAAAGGCTTCTCAAAAATCCGCGCTTCCACCTGTATCCGCGAAACCGGCAATGCCTGGTCATACCCCTAAAAACAACGGACCAACAACTACTGAGGAGCCTCAATCTACTGGACATTCAGGCAACTATGATGGTGAGAAAGGATTCTTTGAAATCCTGTTTGCACCTGAAGATGTCTATGAGCCGCTTCCCTTTCAGCTCAGAAGAAAAAAGAAAAAAAAGAAAAAATAAAACTGTTAACCCCTAAAACAACATACGATGGCCACTGGTGAGAATGAACAAGCGCTAAGGAAAATACTGGATATGACTAGATTCATCAGTATTGTTCTGTTAATACTTCATGTATATTATTACTTCTATGCTGCCTTTTTACACTGGCAGCTAGTAACCCCTTTTTCAGACCGGTTAATGGGTAATATTTCCCGTACCGGCCTCTTTACTTTTTTCCATAAGTCTAAGCTTTTTGCGCTGTGTTTTCTCGGCATTTCCTTGATCGGTGCCAAGGGCCGCAAGAGCGAAAATATGACTTTAAAAAAGGCGCTCACCTATATAACTTGGGGCCTTGCTATCTTTTTCTCCGCCTACTTTTTACTGTTTTTCCCGTGGCAGATTCCAGTGATCACCACCTGTTATATCGCGATGATTTCTATAGGTTTTATCCTTATACTCACTGGAGGAACCTGGCTTTCCCGCATCATTAAGGCCAATCTTGCTGATGATATTTTCAACCAGGAGAATGAAACCTTTCCGCAGGAAACCCGGCTGATTGAAAATGAATTTTCGGTTAACCTGCCCACCAGGTTCCGTTACAAGGGAAAAATCAACTCAGGATTTTTAAATATCATCAGTCCCCAAAGGGCCGTGATCTGCCAGGGATCGGCAGGAAGTGGGAAAACAGCGTACTTTTTAAGGCATGTCATTTCTCAAAGTTTAAGTAAGCCAGAACCCTTTTCCGCGCTGATCTATGATTTCAAGTTCCCCGACCTGAGCATCATCGCGTATAATTATTGGCTAAAGAATAAACATAGATACGGGGCGAAAAGCGACTGCTATTTCATCAATTTCGATGACCTGAGCAGGACCCATAGAGGCAATGTTTTTGACCCCAAAGGGATGACAGACATTACCGATGCCAGCGAGTCCGCACGTACGATCCTGCTGGGGCTCAACAAACAGTGGGCCCAGAAACAAGGCGAGTTCTTCACCGAAAGTGCCATCAATTTTGTTACTGCAATCATCTGGTATTTGCGCCGATACCAAGATGGAAAGTACTGTACGCTGCCACATGTGCTGGAATTTATCCAGATCGGATACGATGAAATGTTTTCCGTTATGCGGCTAGAACCAACAATTTCAGCTCTAATTTCACCCTTCCTGAAAGCCTACGAAGCCGATGTAATGGAGCAATTGGAAGGCCAGATTGCCAGCGCAAAAATTGCACTTGCGCGGCTGACCAGTCCCCAACTTTACTATGTCCTGAGCGGTGATGATTTTGACCTGGACATCAATAACCCTCAGCATCCGGTCGTGTTGTGCATGGGCAATAACCCTCAGAAAATCATGACCTATGGCGCCGTATTATCTCTTTATGGCAACCGCATTTTAAAAATCATCAACCAGAAAAATAAGGTCAAATGCGCGCTGGTCTTCGATGAGTGGCCCACCTTGAACCTTGAGCTAAATATGGTCGTCAGTACCGGCAGACAAAATAAGATATGTTGCTACATCGGGTTGCAGGAGTTAAATCAGGTTAGGAAAGAATATGGTAAGGACAGCGCCGAGGTGATCATCAACATGGTCGGAAGTATTGTCTCCGGGCAGGTTTCAGGTGATTCCGCCAAACAACTTTCAGAACGCATCGGAAAGATCAACCAGGATCGCACCAGTTTATCGATCAACGCTTCAGATACTTCTATTTCCAAAAGTAAGCAACTGGAATACGCCGTTCCTGCTTCTAAAATTTCTGCGCTGAGCAGTGGTGAATTCGTTGGAATGATTGCCGATACCCCCCAGCAACCCAGCCATCTGAAGGCTTTCCATTGCCAGATTGTCAATGACTTTGATGCCATCAATGCTGAGGAAAAAAATTACAAACCAATTCCCATAATTCGCAATGTCGATCAATCTACAGTAGATGAAAACTATAACCGCATCCGGCAGGAGGTCCAGGATCTAGTGGCCTCGGAAATCGAAAGAATGCTATCCGATCCGGAACTGGAATCCCTGATCATCCGCAAATAAAAACAGAAAAACCTTTGCTTACCGGCCCTGCATTTTAGCCTCCAAAATCGGACCGGGGCAAAGGTTTTATTTATGTTGACTTGGCTAAAGCCATTCTTTATGGACTACATCTACCAGTTCATCTACAGCTACAAAACCTTGAACGTCGCGCGGGAAACAAAGTAGTCACGTGCAGTCATGCCCTGAATCAAACAAGTATAATCCCCTGGTAGATCACCCGTAAAAAAACTGAATTCCGCTTTCCCATCTTCATCGGTAGTGAGTTGATAGTTCCAATATAATGTCGTATTGAGGTTTTGTTCAAAGGTGCTGTCCCTGGAATAATCGACCAGTGGAAAGGCAACAGGCAGGTATGCAGGTTTTACTTTTTTCATGTATTCCTGATCTGATGCACCCATCAGAAGTTGTATTGCAGGAGGCGACAGGGAATCCGAATGATGCAACACCAGATCCATATGCTGTAATTCTTTGTCTGTAAACAGCAAACTATCCGGGCCAGTTTCAACCTCATAAGGATAATTGACTTTTGCCAAATTGTTTACGATTCGCTCCTGGTCATCCCAAATAACGATCTTAAAATTAGAACTGTTATTGCCCTTGGCAATACTCAAAAAAGCATCCGTGTTCCATGAGGCGACCACCTGTTCAGCCTTTAACTTAAAGGTGCCTTTTTTGCTGGTCTGAAAGGGAACAGCATTGCTACTTGTCATCAATAGCATAGGGATCGATTTGCTCACTTCTTTTTTACCTTTCAGCACATATCCACTGATCGGATGAACATCATGCGGCCCCGTATTAATCGGTTGCTGATTGGCAAAAGTATGCTGATCGATATAATAGAATCTGCGTATATTCCAACTGCTAGGTTGACGGAGCCTGTTGGTTAACACACATGAAATAGAAAAAGTACCTCTCACAGGCCGTCCATCCTCGTCCTGTATCTGCACCATCCATTTGGTTTTACTTCGCTGATGGTATGCAGCAGAATCCCCTTGAATAACGGCTTTGGGCTTACATTCTTCGATCATCCTTTCAGTCAGATGTGTTTTAAATCCCCGTACCGGAGTCGGCAGATAAGGTGTCTGTCCTGGTCTGCGAACCGATATCCATTGATGAAACTCTTGCTCAACACTGTCGAGCAGGTAGTTATTTGTAAATGCTACGATGGGGTAATCACCCGCATGGAGGCTATCAGGAAGGTCCAACATTCCATAGCAAACCCCTAAACTTAATATGAATTTTTCCGTAACAACAGGCTTGTGCAGTATGGGATCAAACAAGGAAACATACAGGGTATGATAATTAACTGTTGTATCCAAATTGAGCATAAAACCGGTAAACCAAATCCTTTCCGATGGGGTGTATATATGTTTGTCCGTTTGCAGATACAGACTGGTCGAATTGTTAATGTATTGCCTGGCCTGGACGTGGATACTCATGAGTATCCACGCCAAAAACAAAACCCTTTTCATCCTTCTTAGTTAAATGGTACAGATCAAATCAAAATTTCTTTATCCTGGCATAGAAAATAGGAGCCTTTGATGGCCCTACCTGCCCTGCTTTTAGGAGTATAGATTCAATTTACCATCCATCTGGGGTTTTACTTGTTAACCTCGATGACACAACACACTGAATAACAAACGAATAACATTTTCACCAATTTGGTTGCGCCGCAATATGCCTTTAAAAAAGTAGGACTATTGTTGAAAAATAGTATTTCAACTCATTCCGAGGGGTTAAAACACTATTTAAAAAACAGGTTTTTTCCCCTGAAAAAGGGGTTTTTACCCCAGCATGTCTGACCTAACTTCGTAAAAAATAATACGACATGAATCAGAAAAACATTACCATCTCATTCGAAATCTGTACAAAAAAAACTGAAAGAGCTTACCAGGCGGTTAAGTTGTGTACATTATGTGCGTTACTACTGAGCAAGGATACTGATCTACAACAGATCATCCCCTTTTTTGAAGGAATGGTAATGACTTGGCAGGAATAGTTTTCTAGTCGGCCAAAGATTGCCCCCTGTAATAATACCAAGTACGAGCAGATAGATATTATTACTGGAAAAATATCCTTTTTGTTCTTGGATATGCCACGCCTTTCTAGGGGTGGCTTTTTGTATCCATTCTAATCTCCTATTCGCCAATGTAGTATTATTTTTTCAGCCACGATTTGAATGTCATCAATAGTCATCCATGGTTTCTGGGCAAGTAATACCCACTCGCCTTCCCTTATTTTTAGCTGCCCCACATACCTCCTGTTTAAATAAATCTGATAGACCACTTCCCCCATTCCTGATGTCTTTGCAATTTCCACCAGCGCTCCAACATCACCATATATCGCCAGAAACTTAATACTCATCATACAAAAATATCAATAGTAGCTCTGTTTGAAAGACAATTAAAATCGCCTCTTTCGTTTCATCCTAGCTTGATTTGGCTGCATTTTCGGAACATAGCGCGACATCCGTTTAATATTGTTGTCCCTCATAACTCTGGCTACAGGAGAAAACGCTGATACTTGCACCACATCGAAAGAAACAATATGCACAGGAGCCTTTTGCGCAAGCCCTAGCAGGCGTCTATAATAGGTATCTAACTCTACCCCGTCAACCAGGTGGTGTTCATTGTAAACTTTCCCATTGTCAAATACTATATTAATCCTAAAGACCGGCATGTTTGCTATCGTTAACCCTAACTAATTTCAAATTGAGAGAACCCAATTATGTGTCAAGACAAAAATACTAATAATTTTAGTATTTTTGTCTTGTACTTGCCCAATGCTATAAACAATTAGATTTTATAGCTTATGCCAAATTGTGTTGAAGTTCGCCCTGTAATTGAGGGACAAATGCGTTATCTCCTTGTTTTTATTGAAGAGATTACCAGTGAGGTAACCCAGTATACCCTGGAATATGATCGCCAAGTACTAGAACTGGGTCTTCCCTACCAGATGACCATACGAGCCGAGAAAATAAAAGGATACCAGGTAATTAAGGAGAACTTGACACTTGATCCAAGATTAAAAACGGATCGGGACAAGGACATTGCCAGAGCCGTATATATGATGGCCCGCCTGGAATTAGCAGCCCGAGAGGGGGCAAAAGTAGAATATACCTTAAATCTGACATCCAAGATCCCAAGTAAAAAGGATTTTCTGAAAGACCAGTAGCCATCAGATAAAACATATCATTGGAATCGTTACAATAAAAAGGTACACAAACCAGTGATAGGTGGTGTTATCTTCCGCGGGCTTTTTATAGAGCCATAACCTTGCTGCTATAGCCCAATGCCATAGCGTTTCCAGAATAACAATTGTGAGAATCAGATGATTCGTAACGATACTGGACAGATGTACCTGGGTAAGCAAAATCCCAAAATAGAGTGCGGGGGAGAAAACTAAAAAATAGACGGATAGATATATCCTGGCGTTGGTGTCCCCAATGGCAAGCGGCAGGGTTTTCCTGTTCATCACCTGGTCCCCTTGCTGATCTCTCATATCCTGCAAAGGAAGCCCAAAACCTGCCCAACAGCTAATCACAATGATATATGCCCAAACATTTTCTTTGATTTCCCCCACGATTTTCCATTCCGCAGCCAGAAGGGTAACCGTTCCTATGCTGATACACACCAGGTTTTTGGTTACCCAATGATTACTTCCACCCCATTGACAAAGCCATAGCGTAGTGATCTGCCAAGCCAAAACAAGCCAAAGTATCTGCAACCATACTCCAGCACCCATGAATAGAATATTATAGCAAATTAGACGGTAATAAGCCGCTTGCCTGTTGATTAATCCGGTAACCAGTGGCCTATCAGGCTTGTTGATTCGGTCTTCCTGGACGGAATTGATCTGGTTGCAGACACAAAAAGTGAGAATATATAAAAGCGTGTAAATTATAGAATATAAAAGGACTATCGGAAGTTCGCTTAAAGGTCTTTTGCAATATATAAAAGCGGTGAGAAAGGCAATAATGCAAGGGATAACCGTATCCCATATGTCGTTTTTGATAAAACGCCACACAAGGAGCAGTTCTCTGCAAATAGCAGCTATAGCTGATTTGCTGAACGGATACATTGTAGTACGGGATGTAAAACTTACGTTTTACCACAATGTAATAAATTTAACCGCAGAATTTTATCATGTTAGACCTCTGAGAAGGCAAGTTTCTGGCGGATCAGTTGATATAAATCATTCAACATATAGGGTTTTATCAGAATGCCGTTTGCCCCAGCCCCCAAAATTGTTTCCTTATCTTCCTGAGTACAAGTCCCGGTAGTAATAATTACCGGCAACTCTTGAAACTTAGGATTGGCGCGGATATGTCTTAAAAGCTCTACTCCGTCCATTCCAGGCATTTCCCGGTCAGAAATGATCATGTCAAAACTTCCTTCGTTGATCAGCTCCAACGCTTCTTCGCCATTTTCCGCGTAAGTGACCATGCCTCCCTTCTTTTTCAATATGGATAGTATACGCCTGGATATGGCTTCGTCCTCCACTACCAAAAAATGGTAACCTGCAAAAAGCATATCCGATACGACCATTTCTTCCGCTACAGGCCGGGAATCAGTGCTCACCAGTGGAAGTGTAAAGGAAAATCTGGTACTGTCATAGCCTGTTTTAAAAACCAGACTTCCCCCTGCCTTTTCGACCAAATGCCGAGAGATAAACAACCCTAATCCGGTCCCTGGACTGCTGCTATTACGGCTGGATTGAAATGCCTGAAACAGCACACTTTGTTGATCTGCCGGTATTATGCCATGATTCTCAATGTCACAACACAAAAAGCCATTATCCGGATAGACATTGATTGCGACTTTTGTTCCTTTGGCAGCGAACTTTACAGCATTTCCACATAAGTTATTGATAATCTGCATCAGCGCAAGTTTGTCGGTAACCATGCAGTCTGGTAAAGTAGGCGCAAAATCCAGTTTTATAGATATTTTTCTGTCTTTGGCCTTATAGCGATGCAAACTGATACATTGTTCAATGTAATTATGAATGACAATCGGCTCCATTACAAGGTCGTCCATCTTACCCGCTTCAATTTTAGATAAATCCAGTACATCATTTACAATCTGACGGGTTTGGCATAAGGAAATATAGAGGTCATTCACCTCCAGTTGAGTTTCAGCAGGGTATTGATCGCATTTGGCTTTCAGAAGTTGAGCAAGTGAGAAGGCCGAATTTAATGGGGTACGCAACTCGTGATTTGTTGTCCGCAAATACACTGATTTCGCATTATTGGCTTGTTCCAAGGCATTCAATAAACGCTTGATTTCGGCCAAATATTGATCATTTAGTGTAATAAAGTAGTATGGCACAATAACGATCATGATTCCAAGGCCAACCCAACAAAGAATAGTTATAATCTTCGCACTACCTTCGCTTAAAGGAATCCGGGTGATGACTTGGTACTGGTTATTAAAAACGATGGCCAAAAAAAGTATAACTGTTGTGATGATGCAAATAATCCTTATTTCATCACTGCGATAAACAATAAAGGAGGCACCAATTAGAAACGTAAGTAGAAATAATGCAAGAGGCAAGATTGGCATGGCTGGCCCCAACAGGGCACCGAAATAGAGCGCAAAGAAACAATGAATGACCAATGTTGCTCCTCCTGCAACCAGTGCTTTACCAAATTTATTGAGAAAGATTACGCCGGCGAAACAGATGGCTTCAATATAAACACCTGCCAATAAAGCCCAGGAATAACAGAAAAAGAACAAACTAGTCCCAATTAATATGACCATTACCGCAGTTATCAGAGCCAGTTTGTTGATGATTTGGACAGAGTGATTCTCCGTTGATCCAGGCCGTATCCCGGCATTTAATATGGAAGCGAATAGCGATTTCATGTTGTTGTAGGTTAGTAGTGAAGGGTAAAAAACACAATTTTAAACCCGAGGACTCCTTGACTTGTCACTCGTATTTGGATACTCGAAAACTAACGACTGGAGCGTATCCAAGTTTATCAGCATTCGAATTTTCTATCCAACAATTGCGGCCGTCACTCCACAATCAGCAAAAAAGATGTTTCTGCATGACCTACCTGGTCTATGTGTAATGTCACTCTTTTGATGCCTTGAAAAGTTTGTTGTAACTGCGAAATAACCTTCATGAGAAGTTTAATTTTGAGGGTTTTGGTAAGGTAAGGCCAAACCTAAGACAAGAGCTGTCTTACGCTATACGGATCAAATTATTATTAGTCAAAAAATTTGATTGAACTAGTGCCGGGCTGTAGGATCTTTAGGGTATGAATTTACTTAAGTACCACCTTTGAAGTGTTAATCCAATGTTAATATAGACATTATTAATTGATTGCCCTATATTTTAGTATTTGATAAAAACAGGTCTTATTGAAGGACTAAAATACCCCCCATTGTATTAGAGTTATCTATCTGATTCCTTACTGACTCAGACTCAAGTCCTGGCAAATATACTTATCTTGAGATCGCCTTAATGTATCGGTCTACTTCCTGCAAAGCTGTCTAGTGGCTGATTTCTCTAAAGTTATCTTTGATGTACCCAAAACAAAGACAAGAATATCTGTGTAAAAGAGCGCTAATCTCCTTGTTTGCCCGCATAAGCATCATAATTCTATGGAGGCGCATTATATTTCTCGGTCTTATAATTGAAGCCCCTATGAATTAAGTTTTAAATAAATTGGAACCAAGTAAAAATGTTTAATGCGATGATGAAAGATTCAAATGACAATAGTCAGGGTAAATTAATCGGGAAAACTGAAAAAACAATAAACGTCGAGCATCCCGAATGTAAAAGGACTGCCCAAAGCAAAAAAATCCTTCCCTCAAAAAAACAGAAAAAACTTATAAGGTTACCATTACTTATATTCAAATAACAAATGAGGAGGCGGAGATGAAACGTGCCATCATTGCGAGCATCCTAAAAAAAGGCCATCTTAAACCGCCTTCTGAAACATTCTAAGAGTCTACCATAGCGTGCACTTTTTATTTCCTGTTCGTCAGGTATCCTATTTGCTTTATTCCAGGTCTGTTCTGAGATGATCTGGGGACATTTCGTTATAGTCCATTCACTTTGGGGCTTAAGAACAGTCTGCTTTCCGTCTTCTGCGGTTTTGGTATAATGGGCAATCCGCTCTCCCTTCTGTTTTCACAATAATAACCAGCTACGCAAATAGGATGCGCTATGAAAACCAATTTTTGTTTCAACAAATTGAAAAATGATTAGGATAGCAAACAAATACTTATCTAGTTTACCCTTTCCGTATTTATACGCATTTTTGATGGATAGACAATAATTTAAATTTTGTGTTTTATCTTGTAAGAAGATTGTTATAAAACGAGGAAACACTGTATTCTGAATTATTGTCCCTTCCATTAAGGGCGAGTTGTCTGATTAATACATTGAATAAATTGCATTACTACCCCTCCATCCCAAATTGAAGTTTTAGATAGGATTTGTACTTAGTTAACAGGAAACAATAAGAGTCCATAAAATTATCCTAATACGCGATAAAAAACCTACAATGAAAGTTTATTATTACCCTGTACTACATGGCAAGCAAATGTCCTCTGATAGCCCATTGACCGTTATTAATACCGCTATGTCCGCCATTATTGCGATGGTATCAACTTAGCCCAAAGTTCCGAATTCGCCTTTGTTAACAACGACCTCTATTAGTGGAAGTAATGGCATCGCTATGCTTATATACTTGGTTTGAGGTAAACAAATAACAGGTGTACCGGCTATTTTTAATCAAATCTCCCCAATATTAGCAAATCGACTGTTTTATGAAAACTGTCCTAATATCTGCATGCCTACTGTGCATGTCTTTTGTAGCTATTTCACAAGATTCAATGTTACTAAATCGGCACCCAATACCTGGGAAATATTTTTCGCAGGTAAAGCAGAAATCTGACAAAATGGAGCGGCAGATTTCCAAACGCAGCGAACAGGCGTTGAGCCGGTTTATGAATCAAGAGGAAAAGCTCAGGCGCCGGCTGGAACGAATAGATTCCCTGAAAGCGAATAATCTTTTTGCACATTCTATAGATTCATTAGGGAGCCTTAAGTCACGTATGAAAGGTAAGCTGGGTAAGTATTCAGGTGTCCTGTCACAGTCTGAGACTGGTGGGTATCTTGATAGTTTGGGTAATTCCTTAGCCTTTTTAAAACAATCGAAGGGACTCATCGATCAATCCAAAAGCATCACCGATAAGTTGAGCGGGTCCTTAAAATCAGTCGACAACCTCAAAGATAAACTCGCCCAGGCAGAACAGATAAAAGCATATATCCGGGAGCGTAAACAGTTACTGAAAGAACAATTAAGCCAATATACCGGGTTTACGAAAGATCTGCAGAAGATGAACAAAGAAGCCTACTACTATGCGCAGCAACTGAAAGAGTATAAAGAAGTATTTAAGGATAAGAAGAAAGCCGAACAGAAGGCGTTGGAAGTCATAAAGAAACTACCCGCCTATAATGACTTCATACAAAAGCATTCTCAGTTGGCCAGTCTCTTTAATATACAGGGCGCCACTGCCTCCGCCCAAAGCCTGGAAGGATTACAAACCCGCAACCAGGTGGAGCAACTTATCCAGCAACGTATTGGCAGCGGCCCCAATGCCAGCGCCGCAGTGAGCCAGCAAATGGCAGAAGCCCGCAGCAAGTTTGACGAGTTGAAAAGTAAATTTCCCGATTTAGACAACGCTGGTGAAATGCCGGACTTCAAGCCTAAGGAAATGAAAACCAAAACTTTTCTGCAACGGTTGGAGTTTGGCAGCAACATACAGTTTCAACGCAGTAATATGTTTTTCCCTACTACCAGTGATCTCGCCGGACAGGCTGCCTATAAATTTCACAAAAACGGGAGTGCAGGTATTGGCCTTTCGTATAAACTAGGCATGGGTACCGGATTTAATAATATTCATTTTTCCAGCCAGGGTATGGGTATACGTACTTTCATCGACTGGAAGCTCAAAGGCACTTTTTTCCTGAACGGTGGCTATGAGCAGAATTATCAGCCAGAATATGCCGGTATTCCACAGGGCATTGGAAAGCAATGGACACAAAGCGGATTAATCGGTATCAGCAAAAAATATAAGATCAACAGTAAACTAAAAGGGAATGTGATGGTGCTGTTTGATTTCCTCTATAATCAGCATATTCCAAGGACAGACCCTATAAAGATCCGTACCGGGTATAATTTCTAATTCCTGAATTCTAAAGTTAAACCTAATACTATGTTTCACAAATGTTATCCCTTAGCGCTACTATTCCAATTTGTGATAGCAGCTACGGCATTCGGGCAGGTGGACCTTCCTACCGGCAAAGCAAATTACAGCCTGCCTATATTTAATTATAATGATGGAGGCAGGTTATCTTTCGATATCTCCCTGAATTATACTGGTGGTGGAGGTATCTTGGTAAATCAAATTCCATCCAGTGTAGGTTTAGGTTGGAATCTGATGGCAGGCGGTATGATTGTCAGACGAACCGTTGGTGAACCTGACGATCAGGTAGAAGGAACCTATGGCGGTGTCAAACAAGGAGTAGGATTTATGGTGCCCTATTTTCCCCGTAATACACCAATAGGTAATAAAGCCGGATACGTCCCCCTTGTTCCAGCCGGCGCCTCAGACGATGAATATCAACCCGACTTTGATGTACTCCGCGACCTGCAGCAGGATATATTTGAATTCCAGTTTGGTGGCAGGACAGGTAGATTTATCATATGGGAGGACCAAACCATACGTCCTATGGATAATTCAAAACTGAAAATTGAAAAAAGGGAGCTGTCAGTGCCGGAAGATGGTAACGTAATTACAACTATCAGCCAATTTATTATCACAGATGAATCCGGAATTAAGTATACGTTCAGCGCCAGCGAAAGAAGTAACCTGATAAAATATAAGAAGGGCCGGCAAATAGTGACAACATCGGGGCAATCAGTGGCTATCCCCTATTTTGATGTCAGTGACTATTCCGTCAGAACAGCCTGGTATCTGACAGAAATTAAAGACCCGCTTTCAGGGCACAAAATTACCCTTAATTACACCGACTATAAAATGCAGTACCTCATTGGCTACGAAGGCATCTACACCATATCGACCATTGACGGGCAACCCAAAGGAGCTGCCCAAAGTTTACCGCTATGGTTTTCCGGTACAAGGAAGCGACTTACAGATATCACTTTTCCTGATGACAGGACGGTAGTGTCCCTGATCTATCATGATGGTGAGTTAGCTGACCTTCCCGGTGAAAAAGCCTTAAAACAGATCGTGATTAAGAAAGATTCCGACATCGTTTCAGGATACCAATTCGGGTATGAATATTTCTTCAAAGATTCGACACGCCCATTTAACTTCTCCTTTGTGGGAGATGAATATAAGTATGCAAGATTATGTTTAAAGACGGTCCAGAAAACCGGAAAGTTTAATATTCCTGATGCACCATTTACCTTCTCTTATTATAATAAGATAGGTGGTTACTATTTACCTGGTCGTGCCCTTTTTGAACGGGACCATTGGGGTTATTCCAACGGCCATACCTTTGAGCAGAATTACAATACTGCAGATGAGTGTTTCACCAGCATAAAAGTTTTGACATCCGTAAATAACCGACAGGTTGGGCCGTCGGCATTGACCGGAGTACTAAAATCAGTGCAGTATCCAACAGGCGGAATGTTACTTTACGAATATGAGCATAATTATGCCATGAGTTCTGGCGTAATAAAGCCTTCCGGAGGAATCCGTGTAAAACAGACCATCTTATTCGATATGGTGGATACCTCAAAGAAAATTATAAAACAATACCAATATATTAATCCAGATGGTAGTTCCTCTGGCTGGGGTTATGAAACCCCTGTTTATTCTGAAACAAATTACACCAAGTTTGTCCTGCCACCGGCTGGTACTGGTTACAAAGCAGGTAATCTTACCTTCAGTATAGCATTTACTACTAACACCTTACCGATACTTTATGCTTTATGGGCTGGTGTTGGTGCTAAAGGGCTTAGTGCATTGATTTCACAAAACCTGTTCTGCATGATTGTAGTGGCGATGGTCACTAATATATTAACACCACCTCCGGCTTTACAGCAAGTCAATGCTACCAATAGCCAGGATTTCAGCCGCCACCCTGCCATGAACAACGAACTGCCGCATCTCTACAAACGTGTTGTGGTGTATGAAGGAGATACCACCAATAATATAGGGAAAATGGTCTATGAATTTACATCTCCTGATGATTTCCCGATCACCGTGCCAACCCAAAGCCAGCCATATGCTACCAAATCCAGGTGTCTACCCTGGGTCTATGGCCTGCAAAAACATATTCAGGAGTACACGAAAAGTAACAAGTTGTTATCCGATGTTACTTATTCCTACAGTCCGCAAACAATTGTACAGGGCAATTACAGTATTGCGTGGAAACCCAAGACAGTGCTAATGTGTGCTCAATACCTGTTCCCTACCTATTCTTCAGGAATTGAATTATATTCTGATTACTATACTTCGTTACTAGGCAGGACCAGTTTAATTTCCATGACAAAAAAAGATTACGACAGTACTGGTAATTTCTCCCAATTGGTAACGTCCTACACTTATAATCCCTCCAACCTTTTGCCCTCCAAAGTTCAGTCAGTCAACAGTGTTGGAGACACCACTGAAACTACTACCTATTATCCGCAGGACTATAATGGCAATAAACTCCCAGTGCATAAGGCTTTCAGTGATTTAAATATGATATCCTTACCTGTTGCCACTGAAATCAGACAAAACAATGCTACGGGGCAGAAGCTGATTGATGCTTCAGTTACGGAATATAAGTTCCAATCTAACGGAAATATTAAACCCGAGCAATTGCATGTACTGCAAAGCAGTACACCGCTTACTCAAAGCCAGACAGGTCCGTTTACTGGCACAGTCCTCAACAGAATACCTACCTATATTAAACAGCAACAGGTTAATAATTTTGACGCTGATGGTAATCTGGTACATACCTTTAATCAGGGAGGAACGGAAGTAGCATATAAATGGGGGTATGGAAGCCAGGCGGGCGATGAAAAACAGAAGATCACCGCCTATGTGCATAATGCACATGCAGCACATCTCGACAAAAAAGGTGCTACCGGGACAGTGACCAATGACAGCTTGTTAATAACAGATGGGACAACAAAGACCGCTACCATCACTTTAACCCAACCAGGAACCATCTATCTGCACTTGGATGATTATCAGACCTATGACGGAGCACTATGTAGCTATACATTAACAGGTGGAACTCCTGTACAAAGCTATACAGGAACTTTATGTTATGTAACGAGAGTTTTCAGAATGGATGATCATTACAATAGTTGGGCAGATAGCTTTCCAAGATATAAAGTCCTTGCCGATCTGCCTGCAGGAACTTACACTCTTACCGCTCTAAAAAAACACCCATACAACGCCTTTAAATTAGTGTACACCTATTTTACAGACCCTGGCACGGCCACAGCATCGGAATTTAGCTACGAAGGATTTGAGGATACTCCATATACAGGTGCCATTAAGCCATATGCGGGAAAAGGCTGTAAAGTAGGAGATTATACCCCTACTTTCACTATTCCAAACGCGCGGAGCTATCGGGTAGATTATCGCTACCAGTTGGCAGGTAAATGGCTTTATAACGCCAAGCCTTATACCAACGGTATGGTACTTTCGGATGGAGATGCCATAGACGAGGTGAGGATCTATCCGGTTGATGCAGTCATTACCACTTTTACTTATGATCCCACGTATGGTCCCACCTCAGAAACTGACGTGAATGGCAATACCATTTTCAAAGAATACGACTACCTGGGTAGACCTAGTTTTATCCGCGACCAGGACGGCAATATCCTTCAACGTATTTGTTACAATTATGCCGGTCAACCTGAAATGTGTGGAGGTAAGTCTTATACCAACGATTCCCTCTCGCAAAAATTTACGCAGGTAGGATGTGGTCCAGGTTTTACACCAGGAGTAGGTTTATATATTGTGCAGGCAGGAAAATACACAGCAGATGATAAAAACGCAGCTAATTTAATGGCATTGGAAGATATCAAAGCAAACGGACAAAACTATATCAACCATAATACTCAATGCAGTTGTGGAATTGATGAAGGATTTGATCATAAAGTTATAAATGGAAAATGCGTAGCTGGAGTCAAAACATATTTTACTGAACCGGTACCTGGAGTTCCAAATATGTGTAGGACGGGATTCTGGTATAAATTCCCGGACGGAACTTATAGTGAGAAGATAATTCTGGAACAAAGGCCCTGTTAGCCATTTCTCCCTTATCTATCTACAATTCTATCACCTTGAAATTGAATTCTATGTTTTCGATTAATATAAAATGGTTTTTGCTGGCAATTGTTATTTTCAATTTTACGTTTTCAGTTGGTAAAGGACAAGTTAGTCCCACGACGACAATACAACCTCCAGCCTCGCCAATTACAAAGCCTTCAGCATATCAGAATCCTACGTTAAACTATATCCGGACCTGGGAGCCAATTATGCCTACAACAGATGCTGTTACAGCTACTGCAACTGGGCGGAAAGTACAGGAGGTCAGGCAATCCACTGTGTATACAGATGGATTAAACCGCCCTTTACAGTCCATAGTGAAATCAGCCAGTAGTTCCGGAAAGGATATCGTAATGCCCATTATTTATGATGGCTACGGAAGGCAACCAATAAGTTACCTGCCATACGTCCAAACGGATGCGATCACCAATGACGGCAAGTTTAAAAGCAATCCATTTAACAGCCAGCAAGTGTTTATGCAAAATGCAACTTTGAACCCATCTGGGAAAGGAGAAAGCATTTTCTATAATCAAGCTGTATTTGAACAGGCACCATCTTCCACCATAGTTAAAAGTTACGGTGCCGGAAACAGTTATGCAAACGAAGGTGGAAAGAAAAACAGGCAGCAATATACTTTTGTAAATACCACCGCAGACTCAGTGCGCATCTGGGAAATTTCAGCTGGAATCCCGATGACCACGAAGCTTTACGGCGCTGGACAGTTGACAGAATCTGTTTCCGTAGCTGAAAATGGCGCTCAGTTAGTAGAATACTATGATAAGTCAGGAAAGATTATTCTTAGGAAGGTGCAGCTGTCAGCAAGTCCCAGCCCATCACATACCGGATGGCTATGTACTTATTTTGTGTATGACGAGTTAAACAATTTAAGATTTGTCATCCCTCCGCTTGCCGTACAACAGATATATCCTTCCTGGTCTGTAACCAATGTACTGGCTGGTCTTTGTACAATATATCGTTATGATGCAAAGGGTCGAAACATTATTCGAAAACTTCCAGGTGTAGATTCTACAGAAATGGTATACGACTCGCGGGATAGGCTGGTACTTGTACGTGACGGCAATCTAAAGGGAAATTCCCAATGGATGCTTACCTACTTTGACAACCTTGACCGTCCTGTAAAACTTTCGCTGTACTCTGCCAGCACCACAAGAGACGTACTGCAGACCAGCGTTGATGGTGCAACTCCCGGGACGTTTCCATTTATTCCAGTAGGCAATCCTTCAGACCAGATCCTGTTTTTTTATGATGATAATTACGCCTTTCCAGGTGTTCAGTCACCGCTTACCGGAGATTTTTCAGCGCCACAAAAGGGTAATAACCTTTATGATATGCCCAATACCGGTATTAGTCACCGTGTAATGGGCAAGATGACCGGACTCAAGTCAAAGATACTGGGCACCAGTCAATGGCTTACCACTACCATTTATTACAATGATAAAGGCCGGGTATTACAGACAGTTTCAGATAACATATACGGGGGAAAGCAAACTACTACCTTCCTGTATGATTTCAGTGGAAAAGTATTAAGTACCTATTTACGTCATACGAATCCGCATAGCATAGTAACACCTGAAACCAGAATACTAACAAGTACGAACTATGATTCAACTGGAAGGGTTACAGAGATTAGTACCAGGATAAATGATGTAACTACTACCAACCGAATTATTGCCGGCTACAGCTATGATGAGATGGGTAACATCAAAAACAAGACCATACCCAAAGAAACACAGGCCATTGAATATAATATTAACGGACAGCTCAAGGCAATTAACAGCAGCTTTGTGAATACGGCAGGAAGTACTGCCAACTGGTTTGGAGAGGATCTATCCTATGATTATGGATTTAGTGCCAGCCAGTATGACGGCAGTATCGCCGGCGTAAAATGGAAAAGCCGGGGAGACGGAATTTCAAGAGCCTTTGGTTATACTTATGATACAGCTGGCAGGATATTAAAGGCCGATTTTACCCAACAAAATCAGGGTAGTACGGCATGGACAGCAGATAAAGTTGATTTTTCCGTAAAAGGTCTTGCCTATGACGGCAACGGAAATATTTCTGGGTTGTTGCAGAAAGGTATGAAGGGGCTTTCTATTGCAGTCATTGACAGTCTTAAATATTCTTATATCCCGTACACAAATAAATTGTTTTTTGTAACCGATAAGAATAATGATCCACAAAGTAAGCTAGGAGACTTTAAGGAGATCAATAATAATGAATCGCAGGATTATGCTTATGATTCAAATGGAAACCTTACCCTGGACATGAACCGGCTGTTAAGTCCAAATCGTTATAATTATTTGAATCTGCCTGATAGCCTTACTATACTCGGGAAAGGATACATTGAATATACCTACGATGCAATGGGGAACAGGTTGAGAAAGAAGGTTACAGATGTTTCGAGTACCTCACCGGGAATTAAAATCTATGATTACATAGAGGGTTTTGTTTACCAAAATGACAGTCTTCTTTATTTCCCCCATGGTGAAGGCCGGATAAGGGCAACCTATGCTACCGGAAAGCCAGTGGCACTGGTGTATGATTATTTCATAGCCGATCATCTTGGCAATACCCGGATGGTGCTGACCGAAGAGACTAACCTCGCCTCCTATACTGCTACCATGGAAACAGGTAATTCTCCAAAAGAAAATGCCTTGTTTTCCAATATTGAAAGTACCAGAACCCCAAAACCAGTTGGTTATCCAGTAGATGGTACAACCTCTCCAAATGATTATGTTGCCAAGTTAAACGCAGGATCTGGCACTCAGAAAATTGGCCCATCGCTGGTTTTACGGGTGATGGCAGGTGATACCATTCAACTTGGGGCAAAGGCATTTTATAAGTCGGCTGCAGCAAGTACTTCCAGTACTACAGCTGCTAATATGCTGACCGCTCTGCTACAAGCTTTCGCAACAGGTTCCTCTCCATCGGATGGCGCGCATGGTAATGGTACTGGCGCAGGGTCGCCATTGGTAACAAATTTTAC
The DNA here is from genome assembly GCF_056399985.1 of Chitinophaga sp. 01L420. NCBI lineage: Bacteria > Pseudomonadati > Bacteroidota > Chitinophagia > Chitinophagales > Chitinophagaceae > Chitinophaga > Chitinophaga sp. 01L420. The sequence continues at coordinate 120,726 of NZ_JBFTSK010000013.1, read as the reverse complement.
ATCTTCAAATTATCAGTCCATAAGGGATAAGGACCCGAGCCAGAACCAACCTACACTTCCCAAAGCTTATCTTAACTATGTTCTGTTTGACGATCTGCTCAATATGGTAGACGAAAATAGTGGTGTCCGGCAGGTACAGGGAAGCCCCGATCAACTTCAGACATTGGCCACATCAAGAATGATCATAAAAAAAGATGGCTTTTTTTATGTCTATACCAGCAATGAGAGTGTACAGGATGTATATTTTGATAACATAGTGGTAGCTCACAATAATGGACCGTTACTGGAAGAAACCCATTATTACCCATTTGGGCTGACCATGGCGGGAATCAGTTCCAAAGCATTGAAAAATCCTTATGCTGAGAATAGGAATAATTATAATGGCATAGAGCAGACAACTGAATTAGGCCTAAATCATTATGACGCATTTTATCGGACACTTGATCCCCAAATTGGTCGCTGGTGGCAAATGGACCCTGCTTCGGATAATTATTCGGGAATCAGCCCCTACAATAGTAATCTCAATAACCCAATCTCTTTTAATGATCCATTTGGCGATGATCCCATCTGGGCGTTTATTGAAGGCGTTGGCTGGGGCTGGACATATCCAGTTCTTGGAGGTGGGGTGGCTAAATCCCTGACTAAAATAATTACTGACGGGGCAATAAAAACCTTTGCAACAAATGGTTTTGTCCAAATTGGAAATTATGTAGAAAGACAGCAAGCATTTAAGCGCAATTATGATCTGCAAAAAATACCTATAAAACAAGCTGATCCACTTGATGAGCCTATTGACCAGCAGTTTGAGGTTGAAAGAGGGTTCCCAAAGCGCCAGTTCGAGGCATATAATACCACTGCACAAGCATTTAGAGATGCTAAGGGTGCGTATCGAAAATCATTTATATTTGTTACAGACTATGTAGAACCTGTAGTAACAGGAGTAGCAACATTTGGACTGGAGGGATTGGCTACCAGTGGTGTCGTTAAGACCCTAGCTGCTGCCACCGTTTGGGGAACAGTTGGAAGTGGGAGCAGCGCTGTCGGACGTACTGCATTGACAGATTTACAATTAGTCACAAGAGCTGGTGAAATAGCAGAAAGGTCTGTAGGTGGGACAGGAAGATTAGCTGGAACTGCAAAACATAAATATGCAACAGACCTGCTAAAACGATACGAAGATATTTTCGGAAGTAGAGGATTTGAATATGGGAAACAGTTTAATTTCGGGCCTGGAGACAGAGGTGTTTTTGACGTATTCAAACGATCATCCACCACAATTTTTGATTGGAAGTTTGGTTACCCTGGCAAAACCATACCACAATTCATGCAAACCCCTCAGATGCTAAAATATCAAAGAAATTTCCCAAATTATATTATCGAAATAATACATCTATGACAATAAATACATCTGTAAAAAAACAAATCACCTCAAGTTGGTTATCACAGTTTCCTGAGCTAACTGCATATTCACAAATAAAATTGTATAAAGTATTGGGTCCTATGATCATTGGTATCGAATTATTAACTGTTCCAAGAAGTGAAGACTATCGGCCACATTTTGTGATTTATCCGCTTTGGAAAGTAGATGAAACAAAATGCCTTGAAATGCCAATGATATCAACTGAAATTGTGAGAAAAAACGGACGCCAATTCGATATACCCTATATGGATCATTCAAAATGGGAAATCGAAGTATTTGAATCGACTTCAGAGCAAATTATTCCTTTTGATCAGGACATTTCAATAAGCTATTTAATGAAATATGCGGAATTAGCCTTGCAAAAAGGTTTTCGTGTACCGATTGCGGAAGCAAATAATTATGAATTGAGATTATTTTCTGCCGTGTACGCTTCGGATTGGCCATTAACTGAGAGTGTTTTAGATGAATTATTTCAACTCGGCAATAATTGGAATCCAGCCGGGTTTAACTTTAAATTTGGATCGTTTGAAAATTGGTTTAAGTCATTGGAGGAAAAAGTAAGGAGCCGAAATTTGTTTATGAACCAAATTTCAAAGAATTTAGAAAGCGTGAAGCTTTCCAAACTGAAGCGATCTGATCTTTTTCCATAAATGAGGCTATACAGGTGATGAATTTTTATTGCCTGCCATTTATATTTTATGAAGTGTATTTCTTTATAGAAGAGAAAATGCAGTGATGGATTCACATATCCGTATTTTAAGGAAAACAATAAATGATTCACAGGTAATTGCGCCAGAATAAAATGTTACTCAACGCTGGTTAAATCGCTTTTCACAATTAACGACTAAATCACAAGTCAAGCTATATAAAGTATTGCGCCCCATACTCATTGGACGCCTTTGGGTAAAAGGCATATTAATATTGACGTTAGTTTTTTAGGAAAACTTTTGGGAGGAATTGAAACTAAAGTGGGCTCATCACGTTATCATACTCTCCAACGGCTTAAGGATTGGTATCTGTTGACCTTTGAAAATCATAAAGTTGACTTGGTTAGAAAACCTTTAAATTGGCAACTTATATGGATAATTACAAATCAATATTAAATTCCGTTTCTTTAGTTTTAAAAGAGGCAGGATACATTAAAAAGGATAGTACGTTTTATCTATTTAAAGATAATAATTGGGGTATACTCAATTTTCAAAAGAGCAGAGATAGTTCCAAGTATGAGGCTATTTTCACCTTAAACATTGGGATAGTGTCAACAGCTCTAAGAAGAAATATTGATCGGGATACATCAAATAATAAACCATCAACAGGTCGTTATCATTGGGAAAGCCGAATAGGAAGACTAATGCCTGAACAAAAAGATTTCTGGTGGAAGTATAATGACTCGGATGACCTTGACAACATAATAATTGATGTGGTAACTGCAGTAAAAAAACTAGCTATGCCCGCAATTAATGCACACATTTCAGACAATGATTTAATCTCAGCATTTATTAGTGATTCTCCTGGTACAAGCTTAATTAATAAGTATATTTATTTAACCACTTTATTAAAATTGAATAATGATAATAGATTAGGAGATTTTATTCACGAAATGCTCGAAACAACAAGGCGCAAGCCCTTTGAAGATACCGCTAATGAGCACGTTCGATTTGTGAATACTTTATAATAACTACTTCAATCCATCCCTTTGAGACGATTGTTTGAATTAGGATTAAATTACCGTAATTCGTGAATAATCAAATAATTTTTATGGTACAAAATGAATTGATTAGTACGTGGATGGCCGATCCGAATGATTATGAAACGCAACAATTATATGGAAGTGGAGCTTCATTTGGATTTAGAGCCAACGGAGAGTTTGTTTACACTATTATTGAAAATGATCGGCAGCAGGAAATGTTGATGACTTATGAAATAATTGGGAATCACTTAATTACTGACCAACCATCTATGCCCAATAAAGAAGTCACCATATTCAGTTTGTTGGACGATAAGCTGGAATTTGATTACCAAGGAGCTAAATCAATTTTCATTCGTAGCAAAAAGTAACCCAAATCTATCGTCAGTTGGCGTAAACGAACTGCTATAAAGTTACGTCTACATTATAATTGCCGAAAGAAAGCTTCCTAAAAAAATAATTTCCCTGCTTATTTAATCCATATAATACAGCCGTGAGTATTAGTAGTATAGAAAAAAAGCAGGTAACCAATAGCTGGTTGGAACGTTTTCCACAGTTAACTGCTTATTCACAAGTAAAATTATATAAAGTTTTAGGACCGATTGTTATAGGCATTGAAATTATAAAACTTCCAAGGACTGATCAGTATAGACCACATTTCGTAATCTATCCTTTATGGAAAGTTGATGAAAGTAATTGTTTAGAAATACCGGTGGTTATAAAAGATATCAAAAAAAAGGATGGATTTCAATTAGATATTCCTTACAAGGATAATGAGAAGTGGAAGGAAAAAGCTTTTAATTACACCTCTAATCAGGTAATATCATTTAGTGAGGATGTAAGAATTGATGACCTTTTTGAATTGATAGCAGAGGTGCTAAAAACAGGGAGAAGAGGGCCTATCCCAGAAGCAAACGCATTTGAAACGAAGTTATTTACTTCAGTTTATCTTGGTGATTGGAAGCGTACGGAAAAAATTTTAGATGAATTGTCCGAGGTAGGTCCTACATGGCCGTCATTTGGATTTGATTTTATTTATGGGCCATTTGACCAATGGTACAAGTCACTTGAAGAAAAAGTTCGTAACAGGGATCTGTTTATAAAGCAAATCATAATAAACTTAGAAAGCGCAAAGCTTTCCAAATTGAAGCGATCTGAACTTCTTGCATAAGCCGAGCATTTCGCCCAAGAATCCCAAACAATTGCATAATGTTGTATTGAAATCAAGATGTAAGTTTTGGTTTCTACGACATGTTATAGGAAAATTATGTCCGGTCTAAAATTGAATAGTTTATGACAAAAAAAGAGGTAATGCAGAAGACTATTGAATCAATTGCCAAGGTAGGTACACAATTTAATTTCAAAGCAGAGTGGAGAAATCAATGGTTGATCAGAAATGAAGCTGATCATATTTTCATGTATGAATTGTTAATATACGATAGAACAATAATAGGTACAGGTGCTAAGGGTTTTCAAATTGAACCTATGATTTGGGTAAACGTGAAGGCTATTGAAGCTTTCTACAAACAAATTACTGTAAACACAGAACTCAAAAAAGACGTAGATTTTAAAACGATTGGTAGTTCAATTGCTTCCTTAATCGCTAATCCAGACGGGATATTTCGTAAGAAAAATGAAAGTTTGAACTTATTGATTTTTGAGGAAAATCATATTCCAGGAGTTGCGGAGACATTAATCAAACAATTTAACAAAGTTGCGTTGCCTTATTGTCTGACGAATTGCAAAATTCCTGCAATAGATAAAATAGCAAACAGCCATCCTGGTGAATGGATTGTTCATATGATGAACGATTATAGACGAATGATCAGGGGCGTAATTGCAGCCAAACTAAATAGCAATCCTGAAATTGAAAAGTTGCTTAATTTTTATGAGAAGCAAATGATTGAAAGTGATGCACCGGAAATGAATCTTGAAGAGATGAAACGACTGAAAATCTTATTGCCCTCAATTGGCAGTAATTAAAATTAGCGAAGAGTAATTTTCTTGATTGCAAAATGCGATGGTATATTACCGTAAAGCAATTTAAAAGTATAAGAGATAGTAACGATTTTTTACTACCTCTTATACTTTTTCATTTGACAGATTAAAATGGTCCTTTTCGTCAGTTCCAAGAACCATACGCAAGGAATTTATTATTGAGTATTGGTAAATATATTTATTTTGAAATCGCCTTAATGTATCGGTCAACTTCGTACAAAGCTGTTTCGGGGTTGATTTTTTTAAAGTTATCTTTGACGTGCTGGATAAATAATTCTTGCGTTTCCTTTTGCCCCCATTCTATAACCGGAAGAATAACAGGCCATTTTTTAATTTTACGGGCAAAACTATGCAACACCAGATAAGGAGGTGCCAAGTTGTAAGCAGCATCCAATAATTTAGCATAACTCTCGGCCTTAAAGCATATTCTTAAATCATCAACCACCTGGTAAATATCCACTGTTTTATTACCCTCAAATAAACTCCTGGCGAACGAAGGAACACCCTCATCAGTAAAATACACCCTCAGAAATTCATTAAACAAATCCTCGGTGACTTCGATCAGATCCGTCGTATAGTAGCTATACGCCTCCTTAAAAAGCGGTAACGAAAAAGAATCCCCAAGTTTATCTACTATGAAGTTGATGACCTGTTGTTCTTTTTTTAAAAGCTGATCAATAGTAGGCGCCTTTTTAGCAGCCCCCACATGAAGAGCATGTTTGGGTTTTGTGAGCTGATCGAAAAAAACACTTTTAAAAGTTGTGGACTTCCTGGCGTGTACAAGTTTAAAATACAGAGGTCTGACCACCTGGCCGTGGAAATCCACGTCCTGCAATCTTGGATCATCAGTGACCTTATAACTTACTTTCGACATTTCCCTACTTTAATTAGTTAAAAATCCCTCCCCTGCCTCATTTCGGCAACTTCAAAAATATACAAATCAGGACACTGTTTTCAGTATAACATAAAATAAATATGTGATACAACCTCTTAAATGTTGATGTATAATATATTTTACACCAACATTTTTGTAAATTTGATCTTGTGGCCTTTCACACTGAAAGGATTTGTGAACTTGATAAGTGAGAGAGATGGAAAAATTAACCCCAAGCAAGGTACAGGAGTATCTGCGCAAAAAAGAAATTATTGTAACAGAGGAAATGGCGTCAAGAATATTAAAGATACTATGCCTGTTCGCTGACATAACAATTGAACATTACTTAAAATCAAATGAAAATGAAAGTAGCTGACCTATTGATCCGTGCAAGGTGTGCAGATCATCAAGAGCAAGACCTAATGTTAAAAACACAAGAAGGTTTGCTCCGTAAATTTAGTTTGGAGAACCAAATTAAAATCAGGAAAACAGTTGTAGTGCGTGGACCCGGACACGAATTTAATCAACACACCTGGCCATCGTACATCAAAAACATACGCAGATCCAAAGACAAACCAGAGCTGTTACTTTTTACAGACTGGGACAGACTGACCAGAAACATTGCAAGCTCATTGCTATGGATTGCCCAATTACAAAAATTAGGGGTTAAACCCATGGCAACTACCTATCATGAAAGCAATCTGGATCTAATTAAATACCTGGTTTTCCAGCCTGCCTGGAAAAACCTGCAAGATGTATTATCCAATAGATCTGCACAAAATTAAAGGGGGGATTCAAATGACCCGAAAGTATAAACATAAAACTCAAACAGATGAAGGAAACAACAGCAGACCTGTATATACGGGTATCTACAGATGAACAAGCCGAAAAAGGTTACTCACAACGAAGCCAGGAGGATTTCTTGCGAAAGTTTTGTGAGTTAAAAGGATATACCATCAGGCAGGTGATATTTGAGGATCACTCTGCAAAAACGTTCAACAGACCAAAATGGAAGAATTACCTCCTCGATCTTAAACGGCACCGTGGCAAAACTGATTTCGTGTTGTTCTTAAAGTGGGACCGATTTAGCCGTAATGCCGGTGATGCTTACCAGATGATCTCCATTTTAAGAAGATTAGGCGTAGAACCACAAGCCATAGAACAACCTTTGGATATGGAAATCCCGGAGTCTAAAATGATGCTGGCTTTTTACCTAGCCGCACCAGAGGTTGAGAATGACAGACGTTCTTTAAATGTCATTCATGGTATGCGCCGTGCAATGAAAGAAGGAAGGCACATGAATCGCGCACCTGTTGGATATAAGAATGTCCGGGATGAAAATGATAATAAAATCATAATTCCCGTTGAACCAATGGCAAGCCTAATGATATGGGCCTTTGAAGAAGTGGCAAGAAAAGTTTACAATACAGAACAAATTTTTAAACTCATTAAGAAAAAAGGGTTTACACGCAGTAGGGCGCAATTTTGGCTGGCTGTGAGAAACCCAGCCTACTGTGGAAAGTTATTTATTCCCAAGTACAAGAAAGAGGAAAGTGTCTTTGTTAAAGGCAAACATCAACCTCTCATAAGTGAAGCGCTTTTTAATGAAGTTCAAGAGGTTTTAGATGGTCGTGGACGATCCTATAAGCCTAAAGTCATGGCCAATCTATTTCTACCTTTAAGAGGTCTTATCGTTTGTCCAAATTGCGGCAAACTGGTTACGGGTAGTGGCAGTGTTAATCGCTATAAAAAGGCATATCCATATTATCATTGTTCTAAGGGATGTCGGTTTCGTGAACGGGCAGAGGATGTTAATGAACAATTTTACAGGTTACTCAAAAAATATTCACCCCGGCAAGAAATGATGGAGTTATATCAAATCATACTACAACAAGCATGGAAAGAACAATCCTCAGAAGAAACTCTAAACCGGACACAATTGGGAAAACAAATAAAAGACCTTGAAGGAAAAATCTCTGTCATTAGGGATTTACTCGCCAGCCGAAAATTAGATCCGGAGGAATTCAACATAATGAAATCTAACTATACACAAGAAATCGAAAAAATAGAAGCTCAGCTAAGCGGCCCGTCAGCCGATAAACCTAATATCAAAAACCTTCTAAAGCTCGGTATTGGTAAACTTCTTTCATTGGATTCTATATATGAAAACTCTGATAATGATAAAAAAATAGAGATCATAAGTTCGTGCTTTCCAGATAAACTCTATTTTGAAAACAGAGCATTACGAACTTTTAGAGTAAACGAAGTTCTAAATTATATATACCAAATAACCAATGATTTAGGGCCTAAAAACAAAAGAGAGAATGGAAATAATTCCATTCTCTCTAGTTTGGTTGCCCAACCAGGATTCGAACCTAGACAAATAGAACCAAAATCTATCGTACTACCATTATACTATTAGGCATTGTTTAACGGGATGCAAATGTAGTTTTTTTCTTAAATAAAACAACACTTGCAAAAAATAATTCCTGGAACAGATCATTATTTCCGTATCGACACTGCCGCTATACCCACTGCCACAGCATCTTCCACGCCACCCAATGCGGCATCTCTTACTTTAAATTTACGACCCGTTTCCCGGCGCAGATAAAAGAATGCATAGGCAGCAGCTACTGCTGCCACGGCGCCTATCAGTCCACCTTTCCAGGCTTTGCCTCCTTTGGCCTGATAAAGGGTAGCACCTACCAACGCTCCCGAAAGCGCTCTGCCGGCAATACCGGCAGCGGCTATACGATCTCCTGTACCTGGAGCTTTATCTACCACCAGCTCCCCTGCCGCCATGGTTTGTAAAAAACGCGCAGTAACCGGCTTTTGCATAAAGGCCAGCGGTGAGCGACGTAGTTTATCGGAAGGTTCCTGGTTCAATGAATAGCTCGTGAAGGCAGGACCCATCGCACTACGCATCCCGGTGACTATTCCCAAACCAATAACCTGAAATATGGAAGGTATAATTGCTTTTTTCATACCAGCTGCGCAACAATCATTGTGCCACGCCTGCCCATCCCGCTGTGTATGCTTCTCTAAAAATATAGAATAATAAAATGTTCAAATAATTGATTTTTAATTTATAAAGATAGATGTAGTTACTTTGTAGTACCTTATCTCCGAACGTGTAGACATTGTGTAGTAGACATAAAACACCAACTGCTATCAGGTCATTTTACCTTTGCCATACATCATCGTTAAACCAAAAAACGTAACAAACTATGAAAACAAATCAATGGGCTATGATTGCTTACATCACCCTGATAGGATGGATCATTGCTTATGTAAAAAGTAAAGAAGAGAGAAGTGCCCTGGTTAATTATCACCTGGAACAAGCCCTGGGACTCGTGATAGCCAGCATCGTCTGGTCTGTTGCGCTTGGAATTGTGATCGCCGTTTTACCCGCAGCACTCAGTGGTATACTCTCTTTTGCAGGTTTCTTACCCGTGGTATTTATGGTTTTTGGCATCATCAATGCCAACAACAACGTACAACAACCTATACCTGTAATAGGAAAAATGTTTGAAAACAAGTTTGTTTTCCTGCAGAACTAAAGAGAATACGGGTGTTAAGACTTTACTTGTGAATGAGGTAAACCCTTGAATGAGACTGGCTGTTATAGTCAGTCTCATTCTTTATATGTAGCTACTGTACCATATTCATCAACCAGGCATCCAGTCCTTCTTCTTTGCCCAGCCCCAGTTTTTGCTTAATCCGGTAGCGCGACATCAGGATACTTTTGGGTGCTACCCCCATCCTGGAAGAAATTTCTTTGGTAGATAAACCCATGGATATATAAGAGCAATGCTTTAAATCAAGGCGGGTCAGGGTATTGCCAGCCTTCTCCTGCAGACGGCTGAAGAATTCCGGATGAATATTTTCCAGCTCTGTCTTCGCCGTTTCAAAGTCTTCATCCATACGCCGGTGCTGATCTATCATACGCGTAATTTGCCCTACCAGGTTACGATCGCCCGATTTTTCCGAGAGCTTCTCCTGCAATGTTTGCAGCAGTTCATTCTTCTGTTCTACCTGTAAAGCCCCGGCCAGTAAGTCTTTCTGCAGTTGTTCTTTCTGGGCCTGCATCAGTTGCTGTTCAGCCTGTAGTCGCGCGGCTTCCTCACTTTGGAGTCTTGCCTGCAGGGCGGCTTCCTGTTTTTCCAGTGCCAGCGCTCTGGCTTCTTCGTCCTTCAACCGCATCTGTAATACGGCATCCTGTTTTTCTTTTTCCAGCAACGTCTGCTGCTGAATAGTAGATTTCAACCGGAAATGATAGGAGCGGAAAAGGAATACCAGCACCAGTATACAAGCCACTATCAATATCACATATACGATGTTCAGCTTTTTATTGAATGCCGCTTTTTCCTGTAAAGCACTCAGCTCCTGTTCTCTCTGCTGCGCCTGGTACTGCGCTTCCAGTCTTTTGGTGATGGACATTTTTTCTGCGTCAAAAGCCGCTGCATAATATTTACTGTGCTCACGGGAGTAGTTCAACGCCCCCAACAGATCCCCTTTCTTTTCTGCCACCTCCGACAAAGCACTCATGAGATGCGCCATCACCTTATTATCGGGAGAAGTAGACCTCAGCAAAGTTTCCAACCCTGCCATTAAAAAATGGGAGGCACGATCATAATGTCCATCTTCTATTTCAAAGCTGCTCATCATGCCATAACTGCTGGCGATGACCTCCTGCTGATCAGTAGCGGTGCCTATTTCCAGGGAAATTTGCAGATAATGCAGGGCAGAATCCCGGTAGCTGCGTGGAAAATATTCCGCATACAGATTAGCAGTATTCAAAGCTACCAGCCCCAATATACTCGGGAAGCTGATCCTGTTCTTATTTTGCTGGTAGTACTGTATGGCGATGCGGTTGTAATACAGGGAGGAATCCAGCAGCTTCCGGGCACTGGTATCACGGGCAAACCGGTTCTCATAACTGCCGGCAATGGCCTGGTAAGCATTACACATATCATCCGGATCAGGGAAACGCTTTGTGGCATCGAGGGTCGCAAAGGCATAGCGCGACTGGTTTTCCAGATCATCCCAGTCTGCATAAATGGAAGAAAGATTATATAAAATACTGGTCTCTAAACTGTTGGCCGGTTGCCCAACACCATACTTTAAAGCCTGCTGAAAGCTCTTCACGGCATCATGCGGCTTGCCGATCCTGTTTTCCAGCCATCCTTTCCGGTACCATACATTCTCCATCGTCAACGGATCTCCGGACTGCTCCGCCAGCAGAAAAGCGCTGTCCAGCTGCAGCTGCACCTTCTTCACTTCTTCCTGTCCAAACATTAACGACACCAGGGAAGAATGACATTGTGCGGCATACTTACTATCCTTTAAAGAACGACTCATCGATAAAGCTACCTGCGCATTTGCAAGCGCTTCTTTATGATCATGGCTTATCAAAGCACGACTCAGTTTCAATCTTGTTAACACCTGTTCCTCTGGTGTCAACGTCCGTTGCGTCAATACCTGCTTTAATGAATCCAGCACGGTTTGAGCATCTAAAGTAGCAGTAGATAGCAGGCTAATGATGGCACATAACAAAAATACCAGCCTCCATTTGATACGGTTCATTCCGTAAAAATACTATTTGTAGTTGTTTTGTAGATATAAAAAAAGGAATGCTGTAGTCACCTTGTAGATACTACAAATGCCTGAAGACCGCTACAGCACTGTATTTTTGCATCAGAGTTCATTTATAGAAAAGGATCATATGGAAAAATTGAAAAACCGGCATCCTACACCTGAACTTACCAACGCATATATACGGCCTTTCCTCTTTTGTTAATTTACCCCCAAATTCTTTTTTTACTTCATTATAAAAAAAGATAATGCAGTAAACCGGGTCAATACCGGTTTACTGCATTTTTAATGAATAGCGGATGATAGAACGCAATACGCTTACAATCCCGTCTCCAGGTGCTGCTGGTCTTTCAGCAACTGCGCTTTTAATTTTTCGTAATCAACTTCCTGCACCGCCTTATTTTCTGTAATCGCCAGTACGGCAGCCGTGGCAGCACTTTGCCCCAATATCATAAATACGGGTTCCATCCGGATAGAGCCATAGGCAATATGGGAAGCCGACACACAAACAGGTACCAACAGGTTACTGCATTCCTGCTGATGGGGTAGTATTGCCCCATAAGCCACTTTATATGGCGCTTTAATATCCACACCTATATCTCCTTCATTTTGTACAAAGCCATCTTTTTTCACATAGCGCTGCGCGTTATGCGCATCCAATGTATAAGAACCCATGCCGATGGATTGAGGTACCTCGCTTTTGCCGACAACGGTCTGCTCTGTCATCACAAACTCCCCTTTCATACGCCGGGCCTCCCGGATATATAGCTGATGCGGCCAGTTCCCATTATCTTTAAACTCATCGGCCGATAAGCCCCATGTTTTCATACGAGCCTGAATAGCCGCCGGCACCCGGCGATCGTTGGCCAGAAAATACAAAAGTCCCTGCTGATACACTTCGTGTTCTCGGATAATTTCCTTTCTGCGGGCATAGCTTCCCTCCGGGTAGTCGTAATTCATGCCGATATTATCCATGCTAAAAGGACCATGGTTATTCACATCGGTTTTATGATTGGGGATAAGATCAAATTTATTAAACACTTCATTCCAGCCACTGTCCAGCACCCTGCCCAGCAATTCATATTTAGCGGCATCATACCCGACCGGTTTGGAAAAAGATATCCGGTTGGCAGCGTTATCGGTCAGGCACAAACGAAAACAATAAGCCTGGATTCTATGATCCGCCGCTCCCTTTTCACCCGGATTTTCTGCAGATACACCTGGCAACAGCCCACTGCCGGCATCTCCGGCAATACGGTAAGGACTGATATGCTGTTTAAAATAATGCCCGTGATGTAAAACGCCCGTCTGTATTCCATTCCAGGACTCGCCATAAGTAGCATTTGCCTCCCGGCCCACGGTATAACTCACCCCTGCTGCTGCCATCAGATCACCTTCATAAGTGGCGTCAATAAATATTTTACCGCTGTAAGTATGCCCACTCAAAGTAGTGATCGCCTGTATTTTGCCGGCCTTCTTTGTTACCCCCTGCTCCCGGTTCAGCCACTCGTCCCTGTAAATAACGAGGTTATTTTCCCGGACATAATCTTCCATCACCTGTTCTGCCACATGTGGCTCAAAAATCCACATGGTGCGTGCAGCGCCATCCATAGCTGGTGTACCTTGTCCCTTATTCCCGTACTCAGAAGGCTTTTGCCAGTTCCAGGCGGATGGTTGCTGGTAATGCAGCCAGATACGGTGATAGAAATCCCGTGCCAGGCCACCAATAACAGATTTATTACCGGTGTCAGTAAAGCTAAGCCCCCCGGAAGAAAGGCCACCAAGATGTTTATCAGGAGATACTACGATCACACTTTTCCCCATCTTATGTACCTGCACCGCGGCAATGACCGCAGCAGCAGTACCACCGTAAATAATCACATCTGCCTTATAAACAGGCGCAGTACCCCGGGAAAATAAAGCGGGTAATAACAGTACAGTGATCAGTAAACCTACCTTTCTCATGCAAATAATAATTTTTTAAGATACGCGGGATAGCTTTTCCCTTCTATACCACCATCGCCGAAAGTGATACTGTCACCGAAACAAACGATCCGGTTACGAGGTAGTTTTTTCAGTTGGATGTATTCGAAAATGGCCACTGCCATGGTTCTATAGCCAGCCGGTGTTGGGTGTACACCATCTGTTACGTTACTGTTGACAACATTTTTAATCAAACTTTCTGCTCCTTCACCGATATCGCCTGTTTGCTGAAAAATAAAATGCATATCAAGCAGGTCCTGCCCGTAATCTGCTGCCGCCTTACGAATCACTTCATTCACCTGTCGTTTTCGTTCGGCATGACCTTCCGGCTCATAAAAAGCCGCCGGGTGACGGATATGCAAATAAGGCTCATATACCGGCAGGATAGTCATCATCAAAACCCGGCTTTTAATAGCCACTATTTTTGATACGATCTCCCGCAGATTTTTTTCATACTGTGGTAATGGAATATGCTTGCGGGAATTCATATCATTGGTACCAATCATCAGAATGGTCAGTTCCGGTTTATGTTCCAGGCAGTCGGGCGTTATGCGGCCCAGCAGATCCACGGTATTATTGCCACCTATTCCGGCATTTACAATAAATCCCTCGCTGATGGCAGCATAGGCGTTGCCAGGAAAATAAACGTCTTGTAAAGAAAAGGTAGCAGTCAGCAAACCAGCCTGTAGAAAATTTCTGCGATGCATTGCTTGGTACTTTATTTTAATGCCGTTGCCGGCTCCGGAGTTTGAGTAGGTAAGATAATAATCTCTCTATACAAAAGCAGAAAATGTTACAACTATGTTGTACATCGCGAAAAACAAATGCGCTTTTCTCTTTTAAAAATAAAACATCTGATGTTTAACCAAACATCATACCTTTGTACAGTAAATGTGAATTCATGGATCAAACATCCAAATTATCAGACCGCGTCATCAACGCCATACAGAAAGATATTTCTCAGGGAAAATACAAGCCAGGACAGAAAATACCGGCGGAACCGGAGCTGATGGTACAATACGCAGTAGGCCGCTCCACCATCCGGGAAGCGATTAAAACCCTGGCCATGAGCGGGGTACTGCGGGTACAACAGGGCGCCGGCACCTTTGTGAATGAAACCATTAAAGCGGAATCGCTGGACCAGCGCCTGAGGCGGGCAGACTTCGAAGAAATTAACCAGGTAAGACGTATGCTGGATTATGAAATCGTAAAACTCGCAGCAGAAAATCATACCAAAGAAGATATCCATCAGCTGAAACTCCTGCTGGAACAACGCAAAAAAGCCATACTGGAACAACAATACCAGCAATGCATGGATGCAGACATTGCCTTTCATACTGCCATCGCCAAAGCTTCTGGCAACAACGTACTGGCAGACCTGTTCCGCAGCTTCACCGTTGTGATCCGCGATTTCTTTACTAAACGCGACACCCAAAGCATCAGCCATTTTGCAATCAGTCACCATTTGCATGAAGCTTTATATAAAGCCATCAAAAGCGGCAACGCCAAATTATCCCGGCAGGTAATGGAAGATATCCTGGACAACAATTATTAAATTTTGAAAGATGAATATTCTGATATTTAGCGTGATCCTGTTGGGAAGCGCTTACATGGCAGGACTTTTAGGCTCCATCACCGGATTAGGCGGCGGCGTAATTCTCATTCCCCTGCTCACGCTTATATTTCATGTAGACATCCGTTATGCCATAGGTACCGCACTGCTGGCTTCTATCGCCAACTCCTCAGGTGCCGCTACAGCTTACATAAAAGAAGGCATCACTAACATCAGGCTCGGCATGTTCCTGGAAATAGCCACTACCGCAGGTGCGGTGGTAGGTGCACTCATCGCCGTGTTTATGCCCGTTAATGCCATTGCCATTTTACTGGGCGTAGTACTTATATTTTCTGCGGCCATGACCATCCGCAAAAAAAATGTACATGCAGAACAAACCGGCAGCAAATTATCATACCTGCTGAAGCTCAACAGCAGCTATCCCACACCTAACGGCGAAGTCAATTACAAACTGAAAAATGTAGGCGGTGGATTTTCTATTATGTTGGTCGCCGGCGTACTCTCCGGCCTGCTGGGCATTGGCTCCGGTGCTTTGAAAGTGCTGGCGATGGACAGCACCATGCGCATTCCTTTTAAAGTAAGTACCACTACCAGCAACTTCATGATAGGTGTTACTGCGGCCGCCAGTGCAGTGGTATACCTGCAGAGGGGATATATAGATCCGGGCATTGCTTTCCCGGTGATACTGGGCGTATTGGGCGGTGCCTTCACAGGCGCGAGAATACTTACCCTGATCAACCCTACTACGTTGCGGATCATTTTTGGAGTGGCCATTACGTTTGTAGCCATAGAAATGATCTATAACGGATTACATCACCAGTTTTAACAGCAGCAGTATGAAACCTTTGAAGAAATTATTAGTAGATCGCGATATTGAATTATTCATTGGCCAGGTACTGAGGATAGGCGTCATCACAGCCAGCTGTATTGCGCTGCTGGGAGGCATCTTATACCTGGTACAGCAAGGTGCTGCCAGCATTCCGGAGTATAGTGTGTTTAAGGGAGAAGGCGCGGATTACACCTCTTTCCGGGGCATCTTCCATGGTGTAGCTACCGGCAACGCCACCGAAATAATACAACTGGGCGTACTCGTATTACTGGCTACTCCCATTCTCCGCATCTTTTTCTCCCTGATTGCTTTTGCTATAGAAAAAGATAAGCTCTATGTGGTGATTACCATGATCGTGCTCAGCATCATTCTGTTCAGTATGTTCGGCGGACTGAAAGTATAAGTTTATTCTTCTCTCAATCGTTCATCCGTATACGTGATAGCAGTTCTGCCATGTGGTACAGGTTTTCCATGTTCATCTACACTGACAAACACCATTCTGTCCACTGTGAGAATTGTTTTCTGTGTAATCTTGTTTCTCACCTGGCAGGTGAGGGTAAGTGAGGTGCGGCCGAAGTGGGTGGCCTTGATGCCCAGTTCCACGATATCGCCTTGCTTTGCAGAGTTGATAAAGTTAATTTCAGACATGTACTTTGTCACGCAGCGGTTGGTGCCTAGCTGAATAATGGAATAAATAGCAGCTTCTTCATCGATCCAGCGCAGCAGGCTGCCGCCAAATAAAGTTCCATGTGCATTCAGATCCTCCGGCTTTACCCATTTCCGTGTGTAAAAGTTCATGACGATAGTTTTGTTCCTGGTAAAAAGGCAAAGCTATTCCATTCTTACATACGGTGTACCACTTTTCCGGCTAACCTGGAAATTATTCTGCCAGGGAAGTTAATTATCCGGGAAAGCAGTACACCCCAATAAAATCGTATAACCTTTCCTGTTATAATTTTATTTTTTCGGCAGATGAATACTTATTTATCTTTTTCCGGTAATTCGGGCGAATGTAGCTTCACTGGCTTTTCCGAACGTGATCTCATTTTCAGGTTCAGCACTTCTATAAATACGGAGAATGCCATCGCGAAATAAATATATCCTTTGGGAATATGCTGATCAAAACTTTCTGCAATCAGGGAAACGCCAATCAGCAGCAGGAAAGACAACGCCAGCATTTTCACTGTAGGATGTCTGTTAACGAAATGACTGATGGATTCTGAAGCCAGCATCATTACACCTACTGCTATCACCACAGCAGCAATCATGATCTCCACATGATCTGCCATACCCACAGCGGTGATGACAGAATCCAGCGAAAACACAATATCCAGTAATAATATCTGCACAATTACCTGACCAAATCTCATGGCTTTTCCTTTTGCTTCTCCATGCTCTCCACCTTCCAGTTTTTCATGTATCTCAGCGGTACTTTTGTAGATCAGGAACAATCCACCTATCAGCAAAATAAGATCCCTGCCGGAAATGGCCATCTTTTCCAGCCAATCCGGATGTTGTATACCTATCCAGTCACCCACATTAAAAAGCGGTTTTGTCAGCGACATGATCCAGCTGATAGACAACAGTAATAAAACACGTACAAACATAGCCAGCCCCAATCCCAGGCGCCGTGCTTTCTTTTGCTTGTCTGCCGGCAGCTTCCCTGCCAGGATAGAAATAAATACAATGTTATCAATACCAAGTACTATTTCCAGTACGGTTAGTGTCAAAAGACTGATCAGCGCATCTGCGTTAAGCAAGTGTTCCATAATTGACAGTTATATATAGGTTGTTGCATGTGCAAACCGTAATATACTTTCTTTTTCACTAGTGATAAAATCTGCTAAATACCTGCTAAAACAAATTACCGTACCTTACACCCATTACACAATGAATAGCATTTCTTCCTCCTGCTTGTTTACAATTACATACTTCTGTTTCCTTATTAAAAGATGAAAATGAAAAAAGATGAATGGCATATAGTGCGCTTTGCTTCGCGCGGTAATAACAGCTTTATAGAAGCTGCTATGGCTGCGGTACAGGAATATTTCACCGACAATAAAATTTCTATTTATGCCAATAGAGAGATGTGGATTAAAACTATCGTGATGCTTTCCCTGTATTTTGTACCCTATACTTTAATGGTAGTAGGTGCCGGCGCCGGTAATATCTGGCTGTACCTGGGATTGTGGTTGCTCACCGGGCTGGGCATGACTGGCATAGGCGCCACCATCATGCACGATGCTAATCATGGCGCCTTTTCTCCGAAAAAAAGTGTCAATAATTTCATAGGCCATATATTGGAAGTAATCGGCGGATATGCCGCTACCTGGAAAATACAGCACAACGTGCTGCACCATACCTATACCAACGTAACTGGATTAGATGAAGATATTGATAGTATTAAATTTCTGCGTTTCTCTCCCAACCAGCCACGCCATTGGTATCACAGGTATCAGTTTATCTACGCCTGGTTCTTCTATATGCTGATGACCTTATTCTGGATGACCGCCAAAGATTATTTACAGGTACTACGTTATAAAAATCATGGCCTGCTCATAAAACAAAAAGTTTCGTTAAAACAGGCCATGTTCAGAATTTCCGTGTTCAAGGTATTCTACTATGGATATATTCTCGTATTACCGTTATTATTTTCCGGTATGCCCTGGTATTGGGTACTGACGGGATTTTTCCTCATGCACTTTACTGCAGGATTATTACTCGCCTGCATTTTCCAGCCGGCACATGTCATGACTTCGTCTGAATTTGCTGCACCGGTAGTAGTGGATGATGTGAAAAGAATGGAAAACAGTTGGGCCATCCATGAAGTCGTGAATACGACCAACTATGCCCCGCGCAGTCGCATATTATCCTGGTGCATAGGCGGATTAAATTACCAGATCGAACACCACCTGTTTTCCGGCATTTGTCATGTGCATTACCGGAAACTCGCCCCTATTATAAAGGCAAAGGCAGCAGCATTTAATTTACCATACCAGGTACAACCTACTTTTATACATGCCTTGTGGGAACACGGCCGCATGTTGAAACAACTGGGTGTTGCCGGTGGCCGCAAACATTAATTAATTAAGAAGGAGACTGTCTGTAGACAGCCTCCTTCTTAATGTTCTTCCGCGAAAAACCCGATGATATTTTTGTATTTATAACTTTACAATCTGCCATTGCTGATTGGCATTACCACTCCAATACCACTGAATAATGTCCGCACCATTGGTGTTGGAGGCACCGTTCACATCCAGTGCCAGCCCACTGTTGACATTGGTCACCTGGTAATATCCAAAGCCCATATCCACCACTTTCCATTGTTGATTGGTACCGCCCCAATAATCCCACTGAACAATCCCTCCGCCACCGGTTGTAGAACTACCATTCACATCCAGCGATTTATTACTGTTACGGTTCGTGATGGCAAACAACCCATTACCCAAACTGGTTAATTTCCATTGCTGATTGGTACCACCCCAATAATCCCATTGCACAATACTTCCGCCGTTGGTAGTCGAAGAACCGTTAACATCAAGTCCTTTATTACTCTGCCGGCAAACAACCTTATACCATGCATTGCCGTCAAATACTCCGGCGGGCTGCGTAATCGTGTTAGTACCCCAGGCATACTGCAACCGGGATAGACCCGATGCATTATTCGTAGTAACTGTAGTACCACTTAATGTTAATAAGCTGTAGCCATCGCCATCTCTTAATCCTGGCCAGTATACGCAACCCATACCACGGGCATGTATACCGTTGGTCATCCCCTGGAAATAAGCAATTTCACGGTCCTGCCCGGGTGCCCCCAGATAGTCCTTCCCATTAGTCATGGGAATGCCGAATTCTGTAACCACTGTTCTGTCGGGATAACTAACACCAGATATCGCCGTTTCCCAATCAGCGGTGGTTGTTTTACTATTGTCGAACCAGCTATAGTTGTGATAAGATAACAGGCAGGTATTCAGCCTGCTGTCAGCACCTACGCCATTAACATCCGTCGCATATCCTGCGCCATCCAGCAGTATCCTGTTTTTAGGTACATTGGGGTAATGTGTGAGCCAGTCCGCATACAAATTGTTCAGGTTAGATAAACTATAGCCATGCGGCTCATTAAAAACTTCAAAATAAACATTGCTGTTATTGATATATTTATTCACCACTGTTTGCCACATATTCCAGAACTGGGTAGTGTTATCGACTACACCATCGCGGGAACTGCTTCCTTCCCAATAACACAGGATTACTTTCATGCCACTATTGGCTGCAGTGTCAATAGCAGCGGTATAACTGCCCCACCAGGCTTGCAGTACGGAAGGTGGATTAATCGGCATACGTATGGTGTTGGCACCGCGTTGCTTAAAAGCATTAATAATATTAGCTGCTTTGGTTTTGGTGGTGGCGTAATTGTCGGAAGATACCAGTCCGCTGGGCACTACAAAGTCATCTTTGAAGTTGTCTGCCGGATCTGCCCAGTTAACACCTTTGAAGTCGGAGGAGGCTGCCTCCAGCAGCGAGGCAGTGGTAACAATTTTCTCCTTTGTCAGGCTGTTGGGGATATTTTCCTTCATATTTTTTGAACAGCCGAAAAAAAGGAGGGTCAACGGGAGATAGAATAGTAATCGTTTCATAATTAAGCACTTTAAACGTGAAAGATGAGGGTTAATAATATCAGCTTAGTCGTGGAAATAACGTTGGCAATATAGGGCTGTTCCCCAAAGAGGCCGGGGGAGAAAATCGTTTAAAACAGGGGGTAAATTAGTATTCGTTTGAAAGCAGGAGACAGTGATCAACGCGGGAGCGTATTCTCCTTATATATTTCATCAAATGGCTTTCCTTTTTGTTTTTGTATGATAGCAGAAAAACGGCTGTCTATAGGGGTCAACAATTGCAAACATAATTGTTTATCATCTTCCGTTAAATCCTGGGCCAGCATTCCCACCACTTTGAGAATTTGTTCTTTTGCTGCCTTCAATACTTTTTCTCCTTTCTTTGTAATCTGCAGTCGCTTTACCCTTTTATCATCCTGGTCATCATATTCACTGATCAGGTTTTTGGTTTTCAGCCTTACTAATATATTAGTGCCGCTGGATAGTTCCAGCATATTACTGAAAATCACCTCCGACTTAATAGGTTCTTTCCCGTTAAAGATGGCCACCATAATTCCAAACTCCTCGATCTGATCTAATCCGGTTCCTTCCAGCGCTTTATTCGTGTATATCATCTGGAATTTCCCAATGCGGCTGATCAATTTAATTAACGCACCATTCAAATCCGGTCGCAATTGCCATTCGGGTTCCACGGTTTTCTCCTTTCTGATAGATCCTGCTAATGTACTCCGGCAAAACCCCTCAATGGTGGCGCCGGGATGGCTTTGCTCATATTCCCCCCAAAGCCTGACCAATTCAACAGTTTGATTCATCATTAATTCATTTAAGTAGCAAATAAATAAAATAAATACCAAATAGTTGTTTATTTATACTAAAAGGTTTTACTTTTACATAAATACTACCAAATTGAAATAAATAATATCCCGATGAAAATGGACTTCGCCCTAAAAATTTTATTAGCCTTCCATATCATTGGATTGGTAATAATGGCTGGCACCACCACTATAGATTACCTCACTTTTAAAATATTCTGGAAACTGGTTGATCAAGGAGATAACAAGTCTTTAGGTTTACTCCCCCTGATGGCCAGGTATGGGGCCTTTGTTCGGGCAGGCGCCATCATCATGCTGCTAACAGGCATTACGATGCTCACACTCGTAAATGGTACCTGGTGGGATCAGTTATGGTTCAGGATAAAGATGATATTAGTAATGCTATTAATAACGAATGGCATGTTTGTAGGCAGTAAGCTGGGCCATAAATTCAGAGCCATCATTAACGAAAATGCCAACAGCTTTATTCCACAAACCATTGGGGTCAGAGAAGCACTGCAATGGTTTTACCTTATCCAGCTGATACTTTTCTTTTTAATCATCTTGGTGAGTGTTGTAAGACCTGACAAGATTCCTAATTAAAATCATTGTATGGAAACTACTCAAAAGCATATTCTTCTTTTCGGGATTACCGGAGGTACCGGAAGTCTCATCGCTGAAAACCTGATCCGCAAAGGATATCATGTTACAGCCATCGCACGTGACCCGGCAAAAGTAAACTTTCAACATCCCAACCTCCTGGTTAGAAAAGGGGATATCACGCAACCGGAAACATTTGCCAACCTGGTGCAGCAACATGACATCATTATTTCTGCAGTTGGCAGTCGTTCCCGGATGCCAACTACTTTATTTTCTGATGGCATGAAACATATCCTGCATGCCATGGATAAACCAGAACGCAAGCGATTAATATGCATCTCCGCTTTACCCGTTGAAATAAATTCTGTGATGGCGGTTTGGCAAAGATGGCTGATAAAATATATCGTCCGGAAAATTTTCAGGCACTCGTATAAAGACTTGCTGATAATGGAAAAACTGCTGCGTAACACCCAGGTTAACTGGACTATTGTGCGCCCGCCCTGGCTAAAAGACAGTGCTCCTACCAACCATTATAAAGTGGCAATAAATACACACCTCAAAAGACCTTTCAGCATCTCCAGAGCAGATCTGGCTGCCTACATCACTGACATCATAGACAATCCGGAAACAAGCAGGAGTATTATTGAAATCGCTTACTAAAAAACACCGGTGTCTATGCTAGGACGCCTGCACCTGCTCACGATAGGCAGAGGGACTTACTCCATGATATTTCCGGAAAAATTTATTCAGATGACTCTGGTCGTTGAATCCCAGTTCATGACTGATTTCCTTCAACGAAAAAGCACTATAGTGCAACCTGTTTTCCAACAGGTGTAATTTGTACTGGTTCACATATTCCCGCAGTGTACTCCCGGTTTGTTCCTTAAAAAAAGCACCCAGGTAATGTTTCGAGTAACCGAAAATTTCAGCCAGCTGTTCTACCTGCACTTCATCTGTTTGATGTATATGTTCATGAATATGATGAAGAATAGCCGTTACGCGGGCGCCGTTAGCAGCTCCTTTTTGCGGCAACTCGTTGTCACCAGCTTTTTTAATCATGGTAAACAATGCCTGTAACAGGAAGAAAATGGTTTCGTTATTTTCATCCTGCACTGCCTGCCATTCTGTGGTGATCAGCTTCACCAGCTGTTCCATCCTGCTGGTATCAGCACCAAACATTCTTTGCTCACGGGCCTGCAGCAGCAACTTATCCAGTTCCTGATTCCAGCTTTGCTGAAACCGCAGGTGTCCGCTGCCGTGGAGATATACGTTGGTGAACTTAATAAAGGTAAAAGTGGTGGGCGTAGTGATCTCAAAGTGATGGGCATCACAAGGTGCCAGCAAAAAGAGGCAAGGACCGGTATAAGGATAATTCATTCCCGATATACAATGCGTACCGCTGCCCTGATGCACAAAAATCAGTTCAAAGTGATTGTGGTTATGCACCGGATGTTGCCATTCCGTAGCTGTAAAGTGCGATACTTTCAGGTACTCAAGTTGTATGTATCTCTTCATTCGTTGAAATATACCAATTATCCCCCGTGATGTACAAGTGTGGTGATCTGCCCGGTAGCGATCTTTGTGTTATCAAAATCGATACTAAAAATACAACAGTAATATGGAACAGCATAATAATCGGAAAGTAGCACTGATAGTAGGCGCACAAGGAGTAATAGGACGTAATTTATCTGACTACCTGCTAACACAGCAGTCATGGGATATTATTGGTTTATCCAGAAGAGGTGGGGAAGATACGGCGCAGGTAAAACACATTGCAGTGGACTTAATGAGCCGGGAAGATACCCTGGAGAAACTGGGACACCTGACTACGGTAACGCATATATTTTATGCCGCTTACCAGGACCGCGACAGCTGGGCGGCACTGGTAGCACCTAATATGACCATGCTCCGGAACGTAGTGGAAGTAGTGGAACCCGTAGCCTCTCAATTACAGCACATCAGCCTGATGCAGGGATACAAAGTATATGGCGCCCATCTCGGTCCGTTTAAAACGCCCGCCCGTGAAACTGATGCCGGCAGCTTTATGCCACCGGAATTCAACATGTCGCAGCAGCATTTCCTGGAAGATATGCAGCAGGGGAAATCCTGGACCTGGTCAGCTATACGTCCTTCTGTAGTAGGTGGATTTGCACTGGGTAACCCTATGAACCTGGCCATGGTCATTGCTGTATACGCTGCCATTTCCAAAGAACTGGGTCTCCCACTCCGTTTCCCGGGCAAACCAGGTGCTTATCATAAGCTGATGGAAATGACAGACGCGAATCTCCTCGCCAAAGCCACCACCTGGGCAGCAGAAAGTCCTGCCGGCACTAACCAGGCATTTAATATCAACAATGGTGACCTGTTCCGCTGGTCCGACCTCTGGCCGCGTATTGCCCGCTACTTTGGCCTGGAAGCAGCAGATCCGTTACCGATGCAACTCGATGTAGTCATGGCAGATAAAGAACCGCTGTGGAATACGATGATGGAAAAGTATGGCCTGAAATACAGCTACGCAGAAGTTTCTTCCTGGAAATTCGGGGACTTTGTGTTCTCCTGGGACTACGACTTTTTTGCCGATGGCTCCAAAGCACGAAGAGCAGGGTTCCACGAGTTTGTAGATACCGAAACGATGTTCATGGAGATTTTTGACAATTTCAGAAAGATGAAAGTCATTCCGTAATAATTTTAACAGAAGAAAATGCCGTTACTGATGTAATGCCGCTAAAAAGTTGAACACTTTCCCGGGGCATTCACTCGTAACGGCTTCTTAATAATCCTGGCATGCACCTGCTTATCCACCATTTCATTTCTGCTTACGCCCTATTATGATAGCTCATCCAGGGCATCCAAAAAAAATAATTAAATAGTTGTTTCCCCTGCATAATTAAACCACGACTAATAGCATACCTACAAAAAAAATTATGCTATGAAAAACATCACAACATTCACCCCGCAAAAGCTGGTTTCATTAGCCAGCCAACTGATTTATGGAGATGCCTACCCTAATCCTGATGATCCCCAGCCACCCGGCCCCTGGGGCCCTATCATCCGTCAGGCGCTGGAGTCTATGGTGGCATTCGGACCAGGTGTCCAACCCTGGCGGATGATTGCCAGACGCCGTCCTGAGGTATGGGACATTTTCGGCGGCGGACCGTTTTCACATGTTGCACTCAATCCACAACCACTTCCACCAGGTATTGTCTTTGTTCATTCACTTGCCAGTGCAGTAATTGACCGCGTTCTTCTCATACATGACGTGGCCGCAGCCGTTCAGCCCAACGACAGTCAACAGTCTGATGACTTCGTAACGCATTATCTTAATAGGTTTGTGGATGACCTCTGCCCAAATCCGCCGAAAATTAAAAAACCGAAAGGACCCTATCCTCCTGATCCGGATCCTCATCCTGAATGGTCGGCAATTGAACTGGCTGTAGTGGCTCTGGAGTTTCAACAGGTCGCGGCAGCTACTGATAATAAAAATCTGCAACAAATTTTTCTGGCAGCAGGTGAAAAGCTGCTCGAAACAGGAATGGAGCGGCTATAATTCTCCGCCTGCTCACTCAATCCTGTAAACGGCTAACTGAAGCTTTTCTGATATGCTTTTACTATAAAACTTTGATAAAAAATCTCTTAAACAATTGGCAGATGAACCACTCCAAATATTAATCATCTGCCAGCTGTCCATAACAGGCAGCTACTCCTATGCCAGCTTTATGCTGCTTACTTACACTGCCATTATAATAGCCATTGTGGCGGTAACCGGGCGGATAAACTATATGCTAAAATGTAGACCGGCTGCAATAATAAAGCTAAAATAAAGTGCAATCAGATCACTCTTAAATGCTAAAAAGATATGAAAACGAAACTATTATTCAACCTTACGTCTATTATCATACTAGTGATACTGGTAGTCACCGGCTGTAAAAAAGATAACACCACACCGAAGCCGCCAGTTAACAACGCTCATTCGTTCCTGACAAACACGCAGTGGGTGGGCTCCTATCATATTGTAAGTCCTGGTCGCGAATACGATCCGCCCTGTTGTCTTAAATTCAATTCAGATACCACTGTTATCCTGTATTCATTCTTTGTGTTTAATGTCAACAACACATTCATTGAAAAAGATAGCATCAACGGCGTTATCACGGGCATAGATAGTACCAGCGCAGACCGCAGCACTCGCGTAACTGTTAACTTTCCTGAAATTAATGACCACCAGACGATGCTGATCACAAACAGACAAAAACTCACCAGCACCACTGCGGATGCTAATAAGCCTAATGTCCCTATTTCTATTACACTGGAGTCATTCCCTGCTGCCGCACCTTCTTTAACGGGTACTGCCTGGCATGGGATGTTCAAGGATTCATATCCTGATCTGAATACTATTGAGTTCCGGAAAAGTGGTAATAATAATGTGACGGTTTATTTCAGAAACGGAAATTATGCACCTGAAACAGCGACTCCTCAGATACCTACACCAGGAATACTACAGGTACTATATGTGCAACAGGGTGCTATGGTGTATATGTCTGGCTATAATGAAGAAAACAGGAAACTGGTGCCTTACTTCGGCGTACTCACACCTTCCGGCGATAAGATGTGGGTGGACTCAAGATCAATGTATGCAAGGCTCCCTAACTACGTGCAAACAGCCCCTATATATGGACCAATAGGTGCTACCCCTGTAATAGCTAAAAATTAACATGCAGTGATTTCGTGAGAAAGAGAACCCATTAGTTATCATCATAAATTTCCTTTCCACTGTGAGGAGATAGCGGTGGCTCAGGATATTTTTGAATACACCTAAATTCTAGTTTATGAAAACCAAAGTGAGCTATTTGCTATTGTTATGTTTTGCCCTTTTCCTGACCAGCGTAAACGCAGCAGGTCCTAAGGCTCCTGTTACAGCTAAAAAGGCTGCTGCCAGAGTCTCCTGCGTTGGCGTACCCCCATTCTTTTATGGATTCATGTATTATCCTGGACAGAGAGTGGTTTACAACGGTAACCTGTATCAGGCAATAACCACGAACCAGGCGCAATACCCAGGATTTTCTTCTGCCTGGGCATGGTTCGGCCCTTGTAATTAAGCGTTAAAAAGCATTCATTTAAAGCAGAAAGCCGCAGTGATGCGGCTTTCTGCTTTTGAGTTGAAAACTTGGGGAATATCTTTTTTTCAATATTCTCTAAACGCCATTTGTCATTCTCAAATCCCCCCGAACCATATTTGAATATTATACAATATTACCTCCGGGAGATATTTTGATGAATAAAACCGTTTATACCCGCTTCCTTTGAACAGTATATCTCTTTCCACAGCTACAGCCTGCTATAACAGCGCTGCTATGGCTGGTTCTGATCTCCGTCCCATCTTCTGATTCGGTTGTACATCCGGAAGTCATCCCCGTATCAAGTCCACATCAAGTCCACCTCTACTGCCGTGCTTCTATAGGTGCATAGCGGGTGTCAAGCATAGATCAGACGGAATCTACCTAATGACAATACATCTTGTGGGTAATGTTAACTATAATGATGGGTGTTCTTTATGCCCTATAAACTTTATGCTTAAAATTTACACTATCTCCCAGGTTTTCAACTTGATCCCTTTTAATGAATGTAATCAGCTAATGATATGTAAACGAAAAGGCCGGAGAAATTCTCCGGCCTTTTCGTTTATAGTAGTTGCCCAACCTGGATTCGAACCAAGACAAGCAGAACCAAAATCTGCTGTACTACCATTATACTATTGGGCAATACCCTTGTTGTTTGGGATGGCAAAAGTATAACTTTTTTTATTTCTGCAAAAAAAACTTGCAATATTTTTTAAATATCCTTTAAAACCCGCTACAGTGCTATATCACAAATTCAGCTTATTCACCGCCCCACTATCTGCATGGTTTCTATGCCTTCCTGGCAACAAGATCCTTTACAGTAAACGTTATAAAATCACTTTATTTACTTTTTCCGCTATCTGTACCGGTTTTATCCACTCCATACAGGCATAATCCCCTCTGAAACAGGGTTTGTTGCCAAATACGGAACAAGGCCGGCAGGAAAGGTCATCGATCTGTACAGCATTATCTGCCGGTTGTGCATATCCCATAAAACCCGCAAAAGGATGAGTAGCGCCCCAAACAGATACCACCGGCACCCCAAATAAAGAGGCCAGATGCATATTGGCAGAATCCATGCTGATCATCACATCCAGCTGGCTGATGATCGTCATTTCTTCTGTTAATGAAAAACGCCCTGCTATCACAATAGCTTGCGGATACTTTGCAGAGAGCTCTGTGAGCAGTGCTACTTCCTGTTTCCCTCCTCCCATCAGCAGTACCCGTTGTTTCGGTTCCTGCAACAGTATTTCCAGCACCGCTGTCATCTTTTCCAGGGGATACATTTTCTCGCGGTAAGTGGCAAAAGGAGCCATTCCTATCCACTTTTCTGCCCCCTTGACACCAGTGACAGCCGTAATGGATTCCGTCAAAGGACGGGGCGGAAAAACGGGTTTGTTGCCCATTTCACAACGAAGTCCCAATTGCCTGAAAACAACGGCATAACGCTCAATAGTAGGGGTAAGTGGCTGCAGTACTTTATCCTCCCGGCGTGTCAGCGCTTTCTTTTCTGCACGGCCCTTATCTATCGATGCTACCGGGGTACCAGTCAAACGGAAAAAGGTCCGGATAATTTTTGATCGCAGCACATTATGCAAATCGGCTACGCCATCGATTCGATACGCGTTTTTTACCTCGCGGAATAAACGGTATAAACCTTTTACCCCTTTATGTATTCCTTTTACATCAGCCGGAAAAAAGGTAAGCCCGGGAATTCCTGCACACAACGCACCCCAGTTACGATTGGTCACAAAAACAATCTCCACATCGGGATTATCGTCCAGTACCTGCTTCATCACAGGAATGGTCATGGCTACATCTCCCAAGGCAGACAACCGGGTAACCAATATCGTTTTAACAGTGCCCAATGATTGCAGGTTTATTTTTCGGTTTTGTATAAAACGGGATTGAGAGAAGGATCATTATACATCTTCATCTGCTTGTACACTTTCATGAACTTTTTACCTGCTTCAATATCTGCCAGCAGCGCTTCTATGGCTGTTCCCAGATCCTGTTGCTGTTCAAGGAGAATATCCAGTTTCTTCTGACAGGCCGCCCGGTGCTCGGGTGTAGCATCTGCACGACTGGCTTCTTCCTGCATATGATAAATCTTCAGCGCCAGGATAGACAAACGGTCTACTGCCCAGGCCGGACTTTCCGTATTAATGCTGGCATCTGCCGCAGTCGCCACTTTACTGAATTTTTCGAGGAAATAGCTGTCAATATACTCCACCACATCGGTGCGTTCCTGGTTGGAACGGTCTATCCAGCGTTTAATACCCAGGGCTTCTACCGGGTCTATTTTAGGATCACGGATAATATCTTCCAGGTGCCACTGCACCGTGTCTATCCAGTTTTTCAGGAAAAGCAGGTGTTCAATACTGCTCTTTTCATAAGGATTGGAAATAGCCTGATGCACATCATTGCGCTCGTGGTAGGCCGCGATACTCTGGTTAAATATCTTATTGCACAGTTGTGTAAACATGGCGCAAATGTACAAAAAACAGCTATTAGCTATTAGCTTTTAGCAGTTAGTTTAGCAGTTAACATTCCGAAAATATTTAATCCAACCCTTTTTACCCCGAAACGCCCCTGCATCCTCCTAAAAGCTAACAGCTAATGGCTAATAGCTAAAAAAGAAGCGCATGGTAGAAACCATACGCTTATTGTAAAAGATTGTCATGTGAATGTTCGAGAATGCAAATCGTGAAGGCTTTTAATGGTTATCTTGGGGTTGAAATGCCGTCAAGGTTATACCACCTTAAGTTCCTTTTTACCCTAAAATGATGCTGTTACACACCATATGTTGGCAATAATATTTTTATAGTTGTTTATGTTTTTTTGAATGTTTTTTGCATGAAGTAATTATCAATCACTCTAATGGCTAAACGTTTTGTTTGAGGGCATAAATAAAAAAATAAATAATCACTGCAATTGTTAACAAAAATCCAGGTCACAAATTACAGGGCCAGATCACAGACATTGAATTTCATAAATTGAAGTGGTCTCTTACCACTATTTTTATGGGATTTCCTTTGCTTATGTTGACAATTCCTTTTGTTTAATATTCTCTAAAATTACCGGGTTTTCTAAATTATTAGGGTTCAATTCTCAGACATCACCATGTCCCGTGTGTCTTAGTGCAAATTAAATGTGGCCACTGCAGTATACACTGCAGTGGCCACATTTTTTCATACAACTTTCGTTGTAAATATCTGGTTTTTTTGTCCGTTTTAGCTAAACTAGGCCTTCGGCTGACGCGCCATCGCGATATAATAGAGCGGAATGCCCAATAAAATAATGCCTAATCCTGGTAAGGTATAGTTGCTTTCAAATACCAGCAGCAGGGCTGCCAGCGATAATGCCACGATGATATATATCAGTGGTAATACCGGATAACCAAAAGCCTTGTAAGGCCTTTCTATTTCCGGGCGCTTTTTTCTTAAAATGAAAATACCCAGAATGGTCAGCACATAGAATATCAATACACCAAATATTACCAACGCCAGCAAGTCATTATATCTGCCTGTAAGACAGAGCATAGACGCCCATGCACACTGTATCCATAATCCGTAGGCAGGCACACTGTGTTTGTTTAACTCCCCGGCTTTTTTGAAAAACAACTTATCTTCTGCCATAGTATAATAGATCCTTGCCCCGGATAATATCAGACCATTATTGCAGCCAAAAGTGGAAATCATGATCATCACAGCAATAATATAAGCACCGTAAGAACCGAAGATTTTTGCGGCCGCTGCTACACCTACACGGTCGTTGGCAGCAAAAGCAATTTCATTCAGTGGCAATACTGCCAGGTACATCAGGTTACAGCTCACATAAATGATCGTCACTATCAGCGTTCCGAGGAACAGGGAACGACCAATATTTTTTGCCGGACTTTTAATTTCTCCCGCAATGAAGGTAACGTTGTTCCAGGCATCGCTCGAAAACAGGGAGCCCTTCATGGATACTGCAATCGCACCGAATAAAGCCAGTCCCGATAAGGCGGCGGTGACTACCTCTCCATTCTGGGAAGTAACTGCGGCAGCATCCCAGGCATGTTGCCAGTTAGCGTTCCAGATCTCCGCTTTGGCGCCAACAGCAAATCCGAAAATAATCAGTCCAAATAAAGATAACAGCTTGGCCAGCGTAAATACTGTTTGTATCACTTTACCATGGTGAACACCACGTGTATTGATAAACGTTAGTAAGATGATAGACACAATGGCCACTATCTGTGCAGCGGAAATCTGTACGAAACCTGCATCTAACAAAATATTTTTTTCACTGAAAGCAGGAATAAGATAAGCGGTAAACTTGGCAAAGGCCACCGCCACTGCCGCAATAGTACCAGTCTGAATCACGCCGAACTGGGTCCAGCCAAATAAGAAAGCAATAAAAGGGTTGTAAGCCTCCCGGAGATATACATATTGCCCACCAGCCTTGGGATACATGCCGGATAGCTCTCCGTAACTCAGGGCGGCAATCAGTGTAACGATACCTGCCAGTACCCACATGGCAGTAATCCAGCCAGCGCCGCCTACACTGCGCGCTATCTCGGCCGTTACAATAAAAATACCGGAACCTATCATAGAACCGGCTACGATCATGGTGGCATCTAACAATCCCAGGGATGGCTTGAAAGATTTAGTTTGGTTGATTTCCATATGGTTGTTTATAAAAAATCCCGGTTCATAAGGGAACCGGGACTATAAGGTAGAAAAAAAATTCGATGGTTTTATGCGCTTATTTTGTCGCAGCAGCACCATTGTCATTCATTCCTTTGATAACGTCCCCTGTTACATCGTAAGCAGGATCTTTATAAAGAATGTTGCTGGCATTACTACGATAAGAGAATATGTAAGCGAAACGCTTGTCTGCATTGAAAGTCTTCAGGAAATCATCCAATCTTTTCTGCAATTCCTCGTTAAATTTAGTTTCCTGTTCTGCGTAAGAAGCACGCAGGTTCTGCGCTTCCTGCTCCAGTTGCTGTTGTTTGGACATCAGCGTACGTTGTGCAGCCTCACCCTGTTCCTGTGTCAGCGTATTTGCTTTACGCTGCAGATCTTCATATTCAGCCTGCAAAGCGCGGGCCTTACCTTTCAGCTGATTGTCCATCTGTTGCTGCTTCTGTTCCAGCAAGCCCTTCTTTTCCTTGAAATACTCGAAATGCGTTTCCAGTGAATCCAAATCTACATACGCAATTTTGAAACTACCTGCTGCCGGAGTACCTGTGCCTGCTGCTGGTGTGGTAGCTGGTGTGTTGTTACCAGCTTTATTCTGGCAAGACATTAATAATCCGGCTGCTAATGCCGCTATAAATCCTTTAGTCACTAATTGTTTACGAGTGCGCATGTTAATAGGTGGATTTGCTTCTTTTTAGTACATTTTTAAAATGGAACGGCTAAAATAACGTTTTTACCGGATTTTCATATTCCGATTAGTTTTTTTAGCTCGGTTTTAACTAATATTAATGTTTTACCTTCTCCAACAGGATTTCAGGCTCGTTGGTAGTAATAAAATCAATACCATCCTTCAGTAATCCATCCATGATCTCCGGATTGTCAATAGTCCACGCATTTGTGGTGACCTGCTGCTGCCTTGCGGTGGCAATCAGCTGCGGATCTTTTTTAAATACCTGCTGGTTGTAATCCAGTCCCCATATGCCATCTGCCTGCAATTGGGCCGGCGTTTTATCTCCATTGAGATAGGCAATCTTCGCCGTAGGATCCAGCGCCTTTATTTTCTTGCAGATATTATAGTCAAAGCTGATATAAAACATCCATGCCTGTGCTTTTTTGGCGTGCACCATTGCTACTGCCTGGGTAGCTAACTGCTCCCCTTTCCCTTTGGCAGATGGCTTCAACTCCAATACCAGCCTGGTTTTTTGCTGCTCCATGATGGTGTTAATATATTCTTCCAATGTTGGCACCCTATCTCCATTCTTCAACTGTACGGTCTGTAAATCCGCCAGGGTAGATTCTTCTACCTTCTTTCCTCCTATCTCCGGATCATGCGATATTACCAGCTGATCATCTGAAGATAACCAAACATCAAACTCAGATCCTTCACAACCCAGCTTGATGGCGTCTTTCAGAGAAGTAAGGCTATTCTGACTGCCTTCATGATGCTTCCAGGCGCCCCGGTGCGCCACTACCTTGTTGCGGATAAAATCATCTGCTACCAGCAGAAAATCAGCGGTATCATCCCCAGCTTTAATGCGCACAGGATAGGTAACATGACTATCCACACCTACACTGACTTTCCTTTTCAGTTTCAGTTCATTCCCGCTGATCGTGAATAAACCCGACTTATCTTCCAGGAGTACGGCGGAACCCAGCTTCCCGTTTCTATCATATATCTTTCCTATTACCGCATTCTTTTTCTTAACGGGGATCGTATAGGCATCCAGATAAGGCGCCGCTGCCTGTTGTGCGCCTGCTGCTACAGTTCCCAGCATGGCCATTCCTCCAAGCAGGAATATTTTTTTGTAGTCATTCATATTACCAACGTTTGTCTCTGAAAATAACGCGCAATTTATTTATTTACATCCCCTTGCAGGACAATTACTCCGTTAAATTAAAATAAAGCTTTGGAAAAGCATAATGCGGAAAGCAGAAAGCTATTGAAGCGAATTATGGAGGCAATAGAATAATAAATTATTCGCCTCGATCATTCGCTTCAATAGCTTTCTGCTTTTCGCTTTCTGCTTAATTATGTTGTATAGTCAGTACATCAAACCTGGCCGGATCCAGTGGATAGCCGGCGGTTACCAATGTATACACTTTGCCTTTTTGTGTTTTCAATGAAATAGTTTTCAGCACTGTGGCGGCATCTACATAATTGAAATTTACGGTGTAAGTGCTGTCTCCGACCAATGGTGCAAAAGCTGTTTGCGCAGGAAAGGTAAGTCCTTTGAAAAATATAGGTTTACCAAAATAAATATCCATTCCCAGCGGCGTTCTGTTCGGCTTAAAGCCCTCACTGAAATCAATTACCCTGACCTTTGCGCTATCATCTCTTAAAGGCGTCAAATCATCTTCTGTAACAATCAAAATGGGCCTCTTCAGACTATCCGCTCCTACAAACGCAGTGTAGAAACGATTATTCCTTAAAAAGATCTCTCCTTTATAGGAAATAACATCAGGTCGGGCAGCGGTGGTAATGATGAGATTATACTTCTGCGCCCGGTACGATTTATACCCGGTGCTGGTTTTATAAGGTACATTACTGGCAAAGGTATTCGTATCCAGCCTGATGTTAAACTGCACATCACCAGGGATTGCATTAACAAATGCAAAGTTGCCGTGGGTATCAGGCACTGCGCTGTCACTGTTCTTCGTACATGCTCCCAGCAATGCCAGCACAATGATAATTGGAATAATCAGATATTTCATGAAATCCGCTTCGTTTTAGGTGTCTCCAGATGGAGACACCCGCTTCTATATGTTTGAAAATGCTTTACAGCACTATTCTTCTTCATCAAACTGGAACACTTCCTTAGAAGAGGCCAGGATGTCGTATTCTTCCTTGGAACCTACGATCATGTTTTCGAACTCACGTAAACCAGTACCGGCAGGGATCAGGTGACCTGTGATCACATTCTCCTTCAGACCCATCATATCATCGGTCTTACCGTTGATCGCAGCCTGTGACAGTACTTTGGTTGTTTCCTGGAACGAAGCAGCAGAGATCCAGCTACGGGTACCGAGGGAAGCCTTGGTAATACCCTGCAGGAGTGGGCTGGAAGTAGCCGGACTTGCATCACGGAATTCAACCAGTTTCTTATCTGCACGACGTAACAGGGAGTTTTCTTCACGAACCTGGCGCAGGGTCACTATCTGACCAGCTTTCAGGTTAGCAGATTCACCTGCTTCCGTTACAACCTTCTTATCGAAGATCATATCGTTTTCTTCAAAGAAGTCAAATCTATCTTCAGTATCACCTTCGAGGAAGCGGGTATCGCCCGGATCTTCGATGTTTACTTTACGCATCATTTGACGAACGATCACCTCAATGTGTTTGTCGTTGATCTTTACACCCTGTAAACGGTATACTTCCTGGATTTCATTTACCAGGTATTCCTGTACGGCAAACGGTCCTTTGATAGACAGAATATCCGCAGGAGTAGTAGAACCATCGGAGAGAGAAGTACCGGCCTTCACGAAGTCACCATCCTGAACCAGGATATGACGTGTTAATGGCACCAGGTATTTCTTGATCTGACCTTCACGGCTTTCGATGATGATTTCGCGGTTACCACGTTTGATGTTACCGAATGCTACCACACCGTCAATTTCAGAAACGATGGCAGGGTTGCTTGGGTTACGTGCTTCAAAGAGCTCAGTTACACGTGGCAGACCACCCGTGATATCTCGCAGTTTACCGATAATACGTGGGATCTTCACAATTACCTGACCCGCTCTCACCTTATCACCTTCAGTGATAACGATGTGCGAACCTACTGGTAAGTTGTATGATTTCACTTCTTTATTACCTTCTACCAGGATAGACGGAATCTTATTTTTGTCTTTGGTTTCAATTACCACTTTCTCACGGTGACCTGTTTGTTCGTCCGCTTCTTCACGGAAGGTGATACCTTCAATGATGCTGTCGAAACGAATGCTACCAGGGATTTCAGACACGATAACGGCGTTGAACGGATCCCATGTACAGAGCAGATCACCTTTCACTACTTTCTGCCCGTCTTTTACCAACAGGGTAGAACCGTAAGGAATATTGTTGGTTACCAGCAGACGATCATTTTTCACGTCCATGATACGCAACTCACCGGTACGACCGATAACGATCTGTACTTTTTCACCCTGATTATTTTCATAGGTGGTAGTACGTAAGCCATCGAATTGTACAGTACCATCAAACTTAGCTGGCATACCGGATTCAACGGAAGTAGAACCGGCCACACCACCCACGTGGAAGGTACGCAGTGTCAACTGTGTACCAGGCTCACCGATTGACTGTGCAGCGATGATACCTACAGCATCACCTCTCTGTGCAGTGTAACCGCTCGCCAGGTTTTTACCGTAACATCTCACACACACACCACGACGGCTTTCGCAAGTCAGTACGGAGCGGATTTCTACGGTTTCAATGGCACTTTCTTCAATTCTGTGTGCAATCTCTTCTGTGATTTCTAAACCAGCACCTACGATCAGTTCTTCATCATTATGAGGATCAAATACATCGTGCAGGGAAGTACGTCCAAGAATACGGTCGTACAGGGTTTCAATCACTTCTTCATTATCTTTCAACGCTGAAGTAGCAATACCACGGAGGGTGCCACAATCTTCTTCGTTAATTACCACATCCTGCGCAACGTCCACCAGACGACGGGTCAGGTAACCCGCATCCGCTGTTTTCAACGCCGTATCCGCAAGACCCTTACGGGCACCGTGCGTAGAGATGAAGTATTCCAATACGTTCAAACCATCTTTAAAGTTGGACAATACCGGGTTTTCGATGATCTCTGAACCGGTAGATCCACTCTTACGCGGCTTGGCCATCAGACCTCTGATACCAGCCAGCTGTTTGATCTGCTGCTTGGAACCACGCGCACCGGAATCCAACATCATATATACAGAGTTGAATCCTTGCTTGTCTGCTGCCAGCTCACGGATCAGGGTTTCAGTCACCTTCGTATCCACACGTGACCAGATATCAATGATCTGGTTATAGCGTTCGTTGTTGGTGATCAGACCCATGTTATAGTTATCCCAAACTTCTTCTACTTCACCGGCTGCACCATCAATCATGTCTTGCTTAACGTCTGGGATGATCAGGTCATTAATGTTAAATGACAGACCACCGCGGAACGCCATGCGGAAACCTAATTGTTTGATGTCATCCAGGAACTTCGCAGTCTTAGGAATATCTGTTGCTTTGATGATATCACCGATGATTTCACGCAATGATTTCTTGGTCAGCAGGGCATTTACATAACCGGCTGCTTTAGGTACGTGCTGGTTGAACAGTACGCGACCTACCGTAGTTTCGATCAGTTTTCTTTCCAGCGAACCATCTGCGTTTCTTACATCAGCTTTAACACGGATGTGAGCATGCAGATCGATACGATCTTCATTCAGTGCGATGATTACTTCTTCCGCAGAGTAGAAAGCTTTACCTTCTCCTCTTACTACCACATCACCCATCGTTTTCTTACCCTTGGTAATGTAATACAAACCAAGAACCATGTCCTGTGAAGGCAGGGTGATTGGCGTACCATTCTGCGGGTTAAGGATGTTGTGAGAAGACAGCATCAGCAGTTGGGCTTCCAGAACAGCAGCGTTGCTCAAAGGCACGTGTACCGCCATCTGGTCACCATCGAAATCCGCGTTAAACGCAGAACACACGAGTGGGTGCAACTGTATCGCTTTACCTTCCACCAGTTTAGGCTGGAAAGCCTGTATGGACAAACGGTGAAGGGTTGGCGCACGGTTTAACATAACCGGGTGACCTTTCAATACGTTTTCCAGGATATCCCAAACCACCGCTTCTTTACGATCTACCAGCTTCTTAGCTGATTTCACGGTTTTAACGATGCCTCTTTCAATCAGTTTACGGATAATAAACGGTTTGAATAATTCAGCCGCCATATCCTTAGGCAAACCACATTCGTGCAGTTTCAGTTCAGGTCCTACCACGATAACAGAACGTCCGGAATAATCCACACGTTTACCGAGCAAGTTCTGACGGAAACGACCTTGTTTACCTTTCAGTACGTCTGACAGTGATTTCAGTGCACGACCACCTTCCGCTTTCACCGCGTTGGATTTACGGGAGTTGTCGAACAGGGAATCCACTGCTTCCTGCAGCATACGTTTTTCGTTACGAAGGATCACCTCAGGTGCCTTAATTTCGATCAAACGTTTCAGACGGTTGTTACGGATAATTACCCTGCGGTAAAGGTCGTTCAGGTCGGAAGACGCGAAACGGCCACCATCCAAAGGAACTAACGGACGCAGTTCAGGAGGTACCACCGGGATATATTGCATTACCATCCATTCAGGACGGTTTTCTACTCTGCCATTTGCTTCACGGAAAGCTTCCACTACGCTCAGACGTTTCAGCGCTTCCGCTTTACGTTGCTGGGAAGTTTCAGTAGCCGCCTGGTTACGCAGCTGATAAGAAAGGCTGTCCAGATCAATACGGGCCAGCATCATTTCTACCGCTTCCGCACCCATTTTAGCAATAAACTTGTTAGGATCTTCATCCGGTAACAGCTGATTGTCTTTTGGTAAAGTGTCCAGGATATCCAGGTATTCTTCTTCAGTGAGCAAATCACCGTAGTTCATGCCTTTCTCCTGTTTCATACCCGCCTGGATGATTACGTATCTTTCGTAATACACGATGGTTTCCAGTTTCTTGGAAGACATTCCAAGCAGGTAACCGATCTTGTTAGGCAGGGATTTGAAATACCATATATGTACAACGGGTACCACTAAACGAATGTGGCCCATTCTTTCACGACGTACTTTCTTCTCCGTTACCTCTACACCGCAGCGATCACACACAATACCCTTATAACGGATACGTTTGTATTTTCCGCAATAGCATTCGTAATCCTTTACAGGCCCGAATATTCTTTCGCAGAATAAACCATCACGTTCCGGTTTGTAAGTACGGTAGTTGATAGTTTCAGGTTTCAGCACCTCACCGTATGAACGCTCCAGAATAACATCCGGAGAAGCCAGACTGATGGTAATGCTGTTAAAATTTGATTTAGGACGATTTTCTTTCTTGATAGCCATCTGTAATTAGCTTTTAGCTGTTAGCCGTTGGTGATAAGCCAGCGACAAAAATTTTATTCCTGCGAAATATCCAAGCTATCAGCCATTAGCATCGCTGCTAATGGCTGGTAGCTAAAAGCTCTTAGTCAAATTTCAGATCCAGACCCAGACCACGCAATTCATGGATCAATACGTTGAAGGATTCAGGCACACCTGCTTTAGGTATGTTGTCACCTTTCACGATAGATTCATATGCCTTGGCACGACCAACGATATCATCTGATTTAATAGTAAGCAGTTCCTGCAGGATGTTGGATGCACCATATGCTTCCAGTGCCCACACCTCCATCTCACCAAAACGCTGACCACCAAACTGGGCTTTACCACCCAGCGGCTGTTGGGTAATGAGACTGTACGGTCCGATAGAACGGGCGTGCATCTTATCATCCACCATGTGGCTCAGTTTAAGCATATAGATAACACCTACGGTTGCCTTCTGGTGGAAACGATCTCCCGTTTCACCATCACACAGGTAAGCGTGACCGAAGCTAGGTAAACCGGCTTCTTTGATATAATCAGCAATTTCATCTGTAGTAGCACCGTCAAAGATCGGCGTCGCAAAGCGTACACCCAGTTTCAGACCAGCCCAACCTAATACGGTTTCGTAGATCTGTCCAAGGTTCATACGGGAAGGTACCCCGAGTGGGTTCAGTACGATATCCAGTGGTGTACCATCTTCCAGGAAAGGCATGTCTTCATCACGCACAATCTTGGCAACGATACCCTTGTTACCGTGACGTCCCGCCATCTTATCACCCACTTTCAACTTACGCTTGCTGGCCAGGTAAACCTTTGCCAGTTTCAGTACACCCGCTGGCAGCTCATCACCGATAGAGATGTTGAACTTCTCACGTTTGTAACGACCCAGCTCTTCGTTGAACTTGATGTTATAGTTATGCAGCAGGGTATTGATCTGATCGTTCACCACTTCGTCTGTTGTCCAGCCCAGTGGGTTTACGTTCATGAAATCAATATTTACCAGGTTCTTCGGAGAGAACTTGGAACCCTTAGAGATCAATACTTCACCGTAAGTGTTGGTAA
Organism: Chitinophaga sp. 01L420; assembly: GCF_056399985.1. Lineage (NCBI taxonomy): Bacteria > Pseudomonadati > Bacteroidota > Chitinophagia > Chitinophagales > Chitinophagaceae > Chitinophaga > Chitinophaga sp. 01L420. The sequence continues at coordinate 80,777 of NZ_JBFTSK010000013.1, read as the reverse complement.
TACCCTGAGAGGTTTTATCCTTCAGTAATACCAGCAATTTGCTCATCAGCACTTCCAGCACATCTTCCGCATTCTTCTGGTGAATTTTCTCCAGTTTCTCGATAGCTGCTTTCTCACGGGTTTTGGAGTTCTTATCTTTCTTGGCGCGACTGAACAATTTCTTGTCGATCACCACACCTTCTGTTGACGGAGGTGCTTTCAGAGAAGCATCTTTCGCATCAGAAGCCTTGTCACCGAAGATCGCTCTTAAGAGTTTTTCTTCAGGAGAAGGATCAGATTCACCACGCGGAGTGATTTTACCAATCAGAATATCGCCTTCTTTAATGTGTGCACCAACACGGATGATACCGTTCTGGTCGAGGTCTTTGGTAGCCTCTTCACTTACGTTAGGAATATCCGGAGTCAGTTCTTCTTCACCCAGTTTGGTATCACGAACTTCCAGTTCATATTCATCGATGTGGATAGAAGTAAACAGATCCTCACGTGCAACACGCTCAGAGATTACGATCGCATCCTCAAAGTTGTAACCTTTCCATGGCATGAACGCTACCTTCAGGTTACGTCCCAGTGCCAGCTCACCACCGCGGGTAGCGTAACCTTCTGTTAAGAAGTCGCCATCCTTAACACGCTGACCTTTCTTAACGCAAGGTCTGAGGTTAATACAGGTGCTTTGGTTGGTTTTAACGAATTTGGTCAGTGTGTAAACGATCAGATCGTCTTCAAAGCTCACCAGTTTCTGCATTTCATCACGCTCGTAACGAACATGAATTTCATTTGCATCCACAAATTCGATCACACCATTACCATCTGCAGTAATCTGCAAACGGGAGTCACGCGCAGCTTTGCCTTCCAATCCGGTACCTACGATAGGCACTTCAGGGTTCAGCAATGGTACCGCCTGACGTTGCATGTTTGATCCCATCAACGCACGGTTGGCATCATCATGTTCCAGGAACGGAATCAATGAAGCACTCAAACCTACGATCTGGTTAGGCGCCACGTCCATGAATTCCACATCTTCTCTGTCGAGAATAGGGAAGTCACCGGTTTCGCGGGATTTTACTTTTTCGTTTAAGAAATGGCCTTTATCATCCAGTGGGGCGTTCGCCTGTGCAATCTTCACAGAATCTTCCTCTTCAGCACTCAGGAACTCCACTTTATGCATATCTACTTTACCGTCTCTTACTTTGCGGTAAGGTGTTTCAATGAAGCCCATTTCATTCACTTTTGCGTGAACGCAAAGTGTAGAGATCAGACCGATGTTTGGTCCTTCTGGTGTTTCAATGGTACAAAGACGGCCGTAGTGGCTATAGTGAACGTCACGCACCTCAAAGCCTGCTCTTTCACGACTCAGACCACCGGGTCCGAGAGCGGAAATACGACGTTTGTGCGTGATTTCTGATAACGGGTTTGTTTGATCCAGGAACTGAGATAACTGGGAAGTACCGAAGAAGGAGTTGATCACGGAAGACAAAGTCCTCGCGTTGATCAGATCTACCGGGGTAAATACCTCGTTATCACGTACGTTCATTCTTTCACGGATGGTACGTGCCATACGTGCAAGACCAACACCAAACTGAGCATATAACTGCTCGCCTACAGTACGCACACGACGGTTAGACAGGTGATCGATATCATCGATTTCTGCTTTACCATTGGTCAGCTGTACCAGGTACTTGATGATGGAGATGATGTCATCCTTCGTCAGCACTTTCATGTCTAACGGAGTAGGAAGACCTAATTTTCTGTTGATCTTATAACGACCTACGTCACCTAAATCGTAACGTTTGTCGGAGAAGAACAATTTATCGATGATACCCCTTGCAGTTTCATCATCCGGCGCATCAGCACCGCGCAGTTGGCGGTAGATGTGCTGAACAGCTTCCAGCTCGGAGTTAGATGTATCCTTATTTAATGTATTGTAGATGATGGAGAAATCGCCGCTCACCTCTTCTTTCTGTACGAAAACGCTTTTCAATCCCATGTCTACGATGGTTTCGATATTCGCTTCATCCAGGATGCTATCACGCTCCAGCATAATTTCATTACGCTCGATGCTCACCACTTCACCGGTATCTTCATCCACAAAGTCTTCTACCCAGCTTCTTAAAACACGGGCAGCCAGCTTTTTGCCGGCATATTTATCAAGACTTTTTTTGTCTGCTTTTACTTCATCTGCCATGCCAAACAGCTGCAGGATATCCTTATCTGTTTCATAGCCGATGGCACGCAACAGGGTGGTAACCGGGAATTTCTTCTTACGGTCGATGTAAGCATACATCACGTTGTTGATGTCCGTTGCAAACTCCATCCATGCGCCCTTGAACGGGATCACCCTTGCCGAGTAGATCTTGGTTCCGTTCGGATGTACAGATTGACCAAAGAAAACACCAGGTGAACGATGCAGTTGGGATACAACCACGCGCTCAGCACCATTAATAACGAAAGTACCTCTTGGAGTCATGTAAGGAATGTTTCCTAAAAACACATCCTGGACAATCGTCTGGAAATCCACATGCTCCTCATCATTACAGCTGAGGCGGAGTTTCGCTTTCAACGGTACAGAATAAGTAAGCCCACGCTCAATACACTCCTCGATGGTATAACGCGGAGGATCCACGAAATAATCAAGGAATTCCAGATTAAAGATATTTCTGGTATCTGTAATCGGGAAGTTCTCTTTAAATACTTTAAAAAGTCCTTCGTTGTTTCGCTTGTCTGGTGTGGTTTCTAATTGGAAGAAATCCTTGAAAGATTGGATTTGGATAGCCAACAGATCCGGTGTCTCAGTAACTTGTTTGATCTTTCCAAAATTTACTCTTTCGTTTGTTTGGGCTTTTTTTAGAGACATATTCGAAGTTAGCAGTTATATGACTTGTAAGAATTAGGGAAATTAAGATTTCTTTGCCAATACCATCCCAATTTATTTATGCCTTCTGCACGTGGTCAAAGTCACCTTATTAGTGATTCCCCGTTTTGACTCTCTGAAAAAGACACTTTCCCAAAGGGAATAAGGCCAAAAGTGCAAAAGCACTTTTGACCTTTAAAAGATGTATACTTAAGCAAAGAATTACTGAATCTCAACATCAGCACCAGCTTCAGTCAGCTTAGCTTTCAGGTCTTCAGCCTCAGCTTTGCTTACGCCTTCTTTAATAGATTTAGGCGCACCGTCTACCAGTTCTTTCGCTTCTTTCAGACCTAAGCCGGTCAGATCTTTAACGATCTTAACAACGTTCAGTTTGCTTGCACCAGCAGCTTTCAGAACTACGTTGAATGCAGTTTTTTCTTCAACTACTGCAGCTTCAGCGCCAGCAGATACCACAACTGCAGCAGCAGCTGGTTCGATACCATATTCTGATTTCAGAACGTCTGCCAGTTCTTGTACTTCCTTAACAGTTAAACCTACTAATTGTTCAGCTAATGCTTTTACGTCTGCCATTTTATAATGTTTTAATGTAATGTTTGTAATGTTGTTGTTAATTATATTGTGACTTGGAAGCCGATGTAGCTTTCAGCCTTTAGCCATTAGCTTTTAGCAAGCGAATAAGCCAAAGCCAAAAGGATTATTCTGCTGCTGGTGCTTCCACCGCAGCTTCTTCTTTCTTGCCTTTTTCCAGCAAAGCAGCGATAACGCGTTTTGCAGGTGATTGCAAGAGACCGATAACTTCGCCAATAAGCTCGTTCTTGGTCTTGATGTTGGTCAAAGGAACCAGTTGGTTGTCACCGATGAAGATTTCATCTGCAACAAAAGCAGCTTTCAATACTGGCTTTTCCAGCTTGTTATTAGCTTTACGGAAAGCAGAGATGATCAGAGCCGGCTCTTTCGGGCTGTCAGAGAACATCAGGGCTGTTACACCGCTCAGGCTTTCAAATAAACCTGCATACTTTTCGCTATCCAGAGATTCCAGTGCCTTGCGGATCAGGGTGTTTTTAGCCACCTTCATTTCCACTTGCTTATCAAAGCATACTTTCCTCAGGCCATTTACCTGTGCTACTGATAATGATTCAGTATTAGTGATATAAAAGTTGCTGTATTGAGAGAACTTACTTTTCAGCAGTTCAATCGCTTCTTGTTTTTGATCTTTATTCATATTAAAACGTTTGTAGCAAGCCCCATCTTTACAGATAACGACTACAACTCGTGATCAATTAGTTTTGAACAGATTTAGTATCGATAACAATACCTGGACTCATGGTGCTTGCCATAGACAGACCTCTCAGGTAAACACCTTTTGCAGTAGCTGGTTTCAGCTTGATGATAGCACTGATCAGCTCCATAGAGTTCTGCTCAATTTTATCAGATGCAAAAGATACACGACCGATAGAAGCGTGGATGATACCAGCTTTATCAACCTTGAAAGTGATTTTACCGCCTTTAACATCGTTTACTGCAGCTGCAACGTCGTTAGTAACAGTACCGGTCTTAGGGTTTGGCATCAGGTTACGGGGACCTAAAATCTTACCCAGTTTACCGATCTTCGGCATTACAGAAGGAGTAGCTACGATTACATCAACATCAGTCCAACCAGCTTCGATCTTCTGGATAAATTCATCCAGACCAACGAAGTCAGCACCTGCCTCTTTTGCAGCAGCTTCTTTATCAGGTGTGCAGAGCACTAAAACCTTCTTAGTCTTACCAGTACCGTGTGGAAGCGTTACGGAACCACGGATGGCTTGATCTGCTTTCTTAGGATCAACGCCTAAGCGGATATGTAAATCGACAGAGCTGTCGAATTTAGTACAGTTAATATCTTTAACCAGGCTAGAAGCTTCTTTCAGGCTGTAAACCTTATTTTTTTCAAGCTTAGCGTCAGCTACTTTTCTCTTTTTAGTTGCCATTTGTCAAAATGATTTTAAGATCCTGCCTCAACAGGGTGAAACAATTAGTTTTCCCAAGGAGCTTTACCATCAACAGTAATACCCATGCTACGCGCAGTACCAGCTACCATTTTCATAGCGCTGTTCAGCGTAAAGCAGTTCAGATCAGCCATCTTATCTTCTGCGATAGCCTGTACCTGAGCCCAGGAAACTTTACCCACCTTGTTACGGTTTGGTTCTTTGGAACCACTCTGTAATTTAGCAGCTTCCAGCAGCTGTACAGGTGCCGGAGGAGTTTTAATTACAAATTCGAATGATTTGTCAGTGTAAACAGTCAGCAACACAGGCAATACTTTACCCATTTTATCCTGGGTGCGGGCATTGAATTGTTTGCAGAATTCCATGATGTTCACACCCTTGGAACCCAGTGCGGGACCAATTGGAGGTGCAGGGTTGGCCTGGCCGCCTTTCACCTGCAATTTCACGTACGTTGAAATCTCTTTTGCCATGTTTTTTAATTTAATTTGGTTAAACGCCCCCTGCAAAACAGAAGACTCCCAAAACTAAAAGGAACTAAAATAACCTTTTAAAGGGGATGCAAAGGTATATATTATTACGAAATTGTCAAAAAGTATTTGAAATTGGGCATCCTTTTTGCTTCGGAAAGGATTTTTTTTACAAATCTATTGCATTACCCGAAATTTTTCCTTATTATCCGAAGCCGGCAAAGTTACGATTTCTCCGCCACTTGTGCATAAAACAATTCCCGCCGCTTACCCTTCTCTGTTTTTATATATTTATTTACAAAAGACTGCTCACTCATCACCTTTCCCTTCATCTCTGTTATCGCCTGCAACAGCTCGTCCATATTATGCTTAATCGCATCGTCAGGAATATGCAGCCCCGAAAGCGACTTTTCAGCATCCGTCAGCCGGCCGGCAATCCCATCAATCATCTTCTTTAATAACTCATCCTTCATTTCCGGTAAAAACTGCCTGTTCTTGAAGCCCACATACTCATTATATAACTTCACCACCTCAGTATAATCCCGGTTCACGGCGTTAAACTGGTCTACCCGCCTGTTCCTTGCCTCTATCTCCTGGTTGGCGGCCAATACTTTAATGGTTTGATCCATCCAGTCCAGCTCCGTCATAATAAATGGATTCGCTGCCCCGCCAAACTGCCGGATCCTGGCGGAGGCATGTTGCAACTGTTCCAGACGCGACTGCCGTGACCAGGCATTCAAACTATCATTGAAAGCGAACACTGACCGTTTCGTTGCTGCCGCAAAACCCTGGCTGTTCAGCTCGTCATGACGTAAAGGAAATGATAACATCTGCCACAGGGGATCATAAGGCATATGCGTTTTCACCGCCAGCTGCGGCAGTGCCTGGAACCAGCTCCAGTTGATCTTCTGGATAAAACGACCATTATCTACCGCTCCTGCCCCCCAGGTAGGATCTGTAATGGTCCACTGCGTACCATTTTTTATCACTACCCAATCATGTGAACCCGTGGGAATCATAATATCATTCAGCAAACCGTAGCCGGTTACCACAATAGCATTAATACCTGCTTCCCGGCATACCTGTGCATATAATACCGCATAGTCTGTACATAAGCCTTTGCGGGCACGCAACGTTCTGAGCATTGCCGCCGCCGAATCCCTGTAACTGTTAGGCTGATTCATATTGGCCACATCGTAGATAATATTACTAGCCATCCAGCTGAATAATGATTGCTGTAAAGCCATACTATTGCTGGTATGCGCCTGTAACCACTTAGCCATTGCTGCGGGAGACGTGGTGGCTGATTCGGGTATCTGGGGAATAGCCAGCGTAGTGGCTGATTTAACAGATTTGCCGGTTTGCGCGTTGGCTGACGTACACAGCAGCAGCCCCAGCAAGACAGAAATAACTGATTTCATATAATAATTAAGATATAGGGAGATGGTGTTTAAAAGTCTGAGCAAGGCCCGGGACCATCCTAAAAATATAAAAAAAGAGAAAACTTTTTTTCCTCTATCTGAATATCCAACTGTGTGAAGCTATCGCCAGTTCATTTTATAAAACAAGGTTTTCCGGAATAATTTTCCTGTTTTAAGATATTTCGTCAGGAAGACCTGTTCTTCCGCGATACGTTGTTTTAGTCCGGCAGCAGAAGCTTCTATTTCCATTTTATTGGTGGTATAAGGAGGCTCCGTTGCATTCACGTTACTGAGCATTTTAGTGATGTCATTCAGTTCTGTAGCCATACCGTCCACCCATTCCCGGATCTCTTTATCAGACTTTGCCGGGGTATACTGGTTGTTTCTAAAAATTATATACCGGTTAAAGGAATTAATCACATCATTACAGCGACTGCTGGCCTGATTTATTATATGGGCCTGCTGATTTTGCTCATCTACCAGTTTCTTTTGTTTACTGTATGCTATTGTATTATGGAGATTGGTTAATTCAACAGAGATCAGCTGGTTAGTGATGCCATACTGCATTATTCTGTTCACTGAATTCTCTGCCCGGGCCAATTCCGGCATTAGCGCATACGCCGCCAGCGTATCCCTGTAATTGAATACCGGGCGACCGCTGCCTGCGGTCCATTTTCCATCCCGGATTTCATCGTGTCGTAAGGGCTGGTCCTGGAATTGGAACAAAGGATCAAAGGGTACATGTGTTTTAATAAATACAGCTGGAGCTATGAGGAAATGTTGCCAGTTAATCTGTTGCACATATTCATTATCCCTTGCATAGCCGGATCCCCAGGTAGGGTCAGTCAGCAGCCATTTATTATCTGTAAACACTGCCACCCATACATGACTGGCATTATTAGGCCTTCCCGCACTGAGTGTATATCCGCTCACCAGCCACGCGGGAATATTGGCGCGGCGGCAGATGTCCATGAACAGACTGGCATATCCCTGGCAAACAGCGATGCGGGTTTTCAGGGTGTTGTTGATGGCATCAGCGGTATCTTTATAATAATCTGGTTTAAAGGTATTCACCATATCATAGCTGATATGGTCAGACATCCAGCTGTAAAGGGATTTAAGTATGGCAACCTGGCTTTTGTTGTGGGCTACCAGGTAGGCCGCCATTGCGGCTGGCGTAGCGGTCACCGAATCAGGCACGCGTGCAAAATTAACGGCAAAGGCCACTGGTTTAACGGTTTTTGGGGCTACAGTCTGGGCCTTTACGCTTCCGATGAGGAAGAAGCAGGTGGCACCCATTACCAGGCATTTGATGTTCATGGTTATTTGATGTTCATGGCCATAGGTAAATGAGAAAAGCGCTCCGGTGTTCCGGAACGCTCTTCAATAAAGATGTTGTATAAAAATTAAGAAAGTTTTTCTACCTGCATAAAGTTCAGCTCTACCGGAGTAGCACGGCCAAAGATCTTTACAGTTACTTTCAGTTTTTTCTTGTCTTCGATTACTTCTTCGATCACGCCGTTAAAGTCGTTGAATGGACCATCAATAATTTTAATGGTTTCACCTACGATGAAAGGTTCACTCATGGTTAATCCCTGATCGCTCAGTTCATCCACTTTACCTAACATTTTGTTTACTTCAACTTTACGGAGTGCGATAGGTTTATCCTTTCCGAGGAAGTGGATAACACCAGATACATTACGTATGGCCTGTATTACTTCATCGGTCATTTTACCATCAACCGCTTCGATCATCACATATCCGGGATAGAAGTTTTTTTCGCGCATCACTTTTTTACCAGCCAGCACTTTATATACTTTTTCTACCGGCAGGAAAATCTGGCTGATTACGTTACCCCAATCGGAGCGGCGTACTTCAATATCCAGGTATTCCTTCACTTTTTTTTCCTTGCCACTAACAACGCGGAGTACATACCACTTTGTTTCCTGAGCAGGAAGATTGGCTGCATCCATTTATTTAGCTTTGAAAATTTCGTAATAGTGCGTTAACACAAAATTGGAAGCGGCATCCATACCCCAAACGAGCGCAGTAACAAATATTGTTGCTATCAGCACGATCATGGTAGATGACTGGAGTTCCTGCCAGGTAGGCCAGGACACCTTGTAAACCAATTCATGATAAGACTCGCGGAAATAATTTCTGATCTTATTCATTCTATAAAGTTAACTATTTATGGTCAATTGTTTAAAGCCTAAAAAATGGTTGACTTGTTTTATTGCAACAATTCAACCATTTAATTATTTTTTATAAACCCTTGCACGGGTACTAGGATTCGAACCCAGATCAAAGGTTTTGGAGACCCGTATGCTACCGTTGCACCATACCCGTGTATAAAGCCATTAGCAGTAAGCTTTTAGCAGCCAGCAAATCTATATTAATTTCCTGACATTTAATCGCCAAAGCTAATGGCTTCTTAATATTATTTAGTTGCTTATTTCAGGATTTCAGTAACCTGACCAGCACCTACTGTACGACCACCTTCACGGATAGCGAACTTCAGACCTTTGTCCATAGCGATAGGCTGGATCAGTTTAACTGTCAGACTAACGTTATCACCAGGCATAACCATTTCAACACCAGCTGGTAATTCAACTTCACCTGTTACATCAGTAGTACGGAAGTAGAACTGAGGACGGTATTTGTTGAAGAACGGAGTGTGACGGCCACCTTCTTCTTTGCTCAGTACGTATACTTCGCATTTGAATTCGGAGTGAGGTTTGATAGTACCTGGCTGGCAGATAACCATACCACGACGGATCTGGGTTTTCTCAATACCGCGGAGTAACAGACCAGCGTTATCACCTGCTTCACCTTCGTCGAGGAGTTTTTTGAACATCTCAACACCAGTACAAGTAGATTTCAGTGGTTCTTCCTGCAGACCTACGATTTCAACGTTCTCACCAACTTTGATGCGACCGCGTTCGATACGACCTGTAGCAACTGTACCACGACCTGTGATAGAGAATACATCTTCTACTGACATCAGGAACGGTTGATCAACCGGACGTGGAGGCAGTGGGATGTAAGTATCAACAGCTTCCATCAGTTGGTCGATAGCACCTACCCATTTTTCGTCACCAGCAAGAGCGCCGGTTGCAGAACCCTGGATAACTGGAGCGTTATCACCATCAAAACCGTTAGAAGACAGCAGATCACGGATTTCGATTTCTACCAGTTCCAGCAGTTCTGGATCGTCTACCAGATCAACTTTATTCATGAATACCACGATACGAGGTACACCTACCTGGCGAGCCAGCAGGATGTGCTCTCTTGTTTGCGGCATAGGACCATCTGTAGCTGCCACCACGAGGATAGCACCGTCCATCTGAGCAGCACCGGTGATCATGTTCTTCACATAATCCGCGTGACCAGGACAGTCAACGTGAGCGTAGTGACGAGCAACTGTCTGATACTCAACGTGAGCTGTATTGATAGTAATACCTCTTTCTTTTTCTTCAGGAGCAGCATCGATCTCATCATATCCTCTCTTCTCTGCCAGACCTTTATTTGCCAAAATTGTGGTAATGGCAGCAGTCAAAGTAGTTTTACCATGATCCACGTGGCCGATGGTACCAATGTTTACGTGGGGTTTATCCCGCTTGAAGGTTTCTTTTGCCATTGTATTTTCTTTTTAGATGGTTTGTAAAGATTGTATTGATTGTTGTTTTAAAAAAACGGTTTTACAAACTTGTACCGTTGATGAGAATTGAACTCATGGCCTCCCCTAAATAAAAATGGGTCGCTCTTCCATTGAGCTACAACGCTAAGTTTTAATTTCGGAGTGCAGAATTTACAAATTCGAATTCCGAAATTCGAATTTTATGGAGTTTGTTGAGGCGATTAAAAAAGTCACTACAACTATTCTTCTAAAATTCAATGGAGCTGTTGATGAGAATTGAACTCACGACCTCTTCCTTACCAAGGAAGTGCTCTACCCCTGAGCTACAACAGCTTAAAAAATTGCTTTAATGCGAGCGGGAGACGAGGTTCGAACCCGCGACCTACAGCTTGGAAGGCTGTCGCTCTACCAACTGAGCTACTCCCGCATTTTTAATTCACTAAGTTTCCGGCAAACAACACTGCAACTTTCCACTTATAGAATTATTAGAATAAAAATAAGAACTTTAAAAGGCTGTTGTACCACAGGTTTAGGGTATGCTGTCTACTACTTCTGAATTACTCACCTTCTACTCAACAACTATGTTCCGCCTCTGCGAAGGGCAAAAGCGGAACACGCTGTATTTGTGGGCAGGATAGGATTCGAACCTATGAAGACGTAGTCAGCGGATTTACAGTCCGCCCCATTTGGCCGCTCTGGAACCTGCCCTAACATCTTTGGATTTTGTCATCCGGTTATCTCAATAACCAAATAAAAATCGATGAGCCAGCAGAGGGATTCGAACCCCCGACCCACTGATTACAAATCAGTAGCTCTGGCCAACTGAGCTATGCTGGCATCTTTCAAAAAACATTCTTTCAATAAAGTAACTCGTTGAAAGAGAGCGCAAAATTAAACGAATTTTTCAATTCTCAAAATCTTTTTTTCAGTTTGTTATAAATATTTAAAAATTTATCTGCTTCCCTGAAAACGCCCTACCATAAAGAACTTTGCTACCTTTACCGACCCTCTTTTTGAATCGGGATGGCAAAGGTAGCAAAGAGATTAATATTTCCAAAATTATTTCAGAAAATTATTGAAATTTCTTTTCCTTCTTTCTTTTCACCTGCTCTACAAGGGATTCGAAGGCAAGGTCAAAAGACTCTTCGAAGGACTTAGACTCGTGCTTGACAAACAAGTCCTGACGGGGTATTCGAACTCGGATCTCGGCTATTTTGTCTTTAATTTGATGGGCTAAATTATCCACTTTTAAAAATACATCCACACTAATGATACGGTCATAAAAGGTGTTTAACTTCTGAAGTTTCTTGTTCACATGATCGATCAATTTGGAATCAGCATCAAAATGCACAGTTTGAATTTGTACGTTCATAGCACTAATTTTTTAAATATTTAACAATCTAAGTTCTAGTTAGTAAAGGAAGGTCATAGGCACTCTCTTTTAGTATAATGAACTGGATTACTAATATAGTCACTTTTGCAATGCAATGCGGAATAGCCGCGTAATATTTTGTTAAAAGCCAAAAATAACTGCTACGCTTTCGGGTGTGCCTGCTGATATACTTTCTTCAACTGCTCAATCGTATTGTGCGTGTAAACCTGTGTGGCAGCGAGACTGGAGTGACCCAGCAATTCTTTGATGGCATTCAGATCTGCACCATTGTTTGCGAGATGAGTAGCGAACGTATGACGAAGTATATGCGGGCTTTTCTTTTTTAAAGTAGTGATTTGATGTTCTGTGAGATATTTCCGTACTGTCAGATACACATATTTGGGATATAACCGCTGGCCGCTGTGTGGATGCACCAGCAATACCCCTGCTTCAAATTCTTCCAGATAACTCCGCTTCTGATCCATATAATCGCCTATTTGCATCAGCAACCCCTGGCTAATAGGAATGATTCGTTCCTTTCCTCCTTTCCCCATTACCTTAATGGAAAGATTCCCTTTGTCTACCCTGAACTCCTGTAAAGAAATCAGCTCCGACAAACGGATACCTGTCTGATAAAAGATTTCAAAAATGAGCCGATGGGTAGTGCCTTCAAAATCATTGGCAAAAATGGGAACGGAAGTAAGGGAAACAGGGCTGATATTATCTTCCAGGGCACGCATCCCCTTCTCCTCAATATAACCCGGCAAACGGCGACTTATTTTGGGCGCAATGACTTTGGCCATGGGCGACTGTTTGACCAGACCCTGACGCAGACAATATTTGAAAAAGGATTTGAGTGTGGAGATTTTGCGGTTTACGCTTTTGGCCGTCATGGCATCTTCCATGAGACGGGCCAGCCAGCTACGGATCATTACATGAGTAAGGTCCTCTACAGCGGTACTGTTGTAGCTGAGGGTAATATAATCGATAAACTGTAAAAGATCATTGCGATAGGCAGTGCAGGTATGCGCTGAGTACCGTTTTTCGAGCTGGATATAGGCTATAAAGCGCTCTGCTAAGGAATATAATGGTTCGTTCAACACAAAAAGATTGATGATTGTAAAGTTATTAAATAACCTTACAATCATCAAATATTTTGAGTTGCATTCAGCTTATTGCCAATGCAATATTAATCTTCAAATTTACCGGTAGCCAACTGTTGCTTGTAAACGGCTTTTAACACCTGGTTACGACGTTTAACAGATGGTTTAGTAAAAGACTGGCGCGTTCTCAGCTGCAGTAATATGCGAGCTTTCTCAAACTTCTTTTTATATTTTTTAAGCGCCTTGTCTATGTTTTCGCAATCTTTAGAATCAATGATCAACATAATTTTTGCCTCTTATTTTTAGGAACGCAAAGATAAAACAAGATTTGTGAAAAAACAAAAGACTATCAGAATTATTCTGTCTCCCCTCCCTCCTGACCGTAAAATATCACCCATAACAGCAGGTCGGCCGTAAAATTCCGGAAGCGATGTGTAGCCCCGGCGGGCACAAACAGGAAATCGCCCACCCCAATGTGTATCACTTTACCCTCCATTTCAAATTCCCCGCTTCCCCGCATTACCAGGTAGATTTCATCCTGAACATGAGGTTCCTGTCCGTCTATCTCATCCGGGCCAAAGATAATTCCCCGCATGGAACCGTGTTCAAACAATACCGCGAAGTCATCTTCGCTTTTCTGCAATTGTGATAAGGACTCGGCAAAAGAAACATGAAATCTCATACGCTGGTTATTTAACATGTGCTGAGATAACCCGAAATTAAGAAAGAATTGGGAATTTAAGCCGAAGACAGGCGCTGGCATTGGAGACAGATGACAGTAGTATGGGCTGACCAATGGCCAAATCTGATAGCAGCAACGCAAACGGTGGAAGACTGACGGCAGCAGCCCCTGTTTCCTGACAGATCACGGCATGTCGGGAGCAACAATGATGCTGTGCTATATAAACAGGAATCTCAGGAGAGATCCACCCGGAGTCACCGCGCCTATCTTTCCTGAGATCCCCGAAACTTAGTTTCTTTTAGTCTTTCAGCTTCTTCTTTAACAAACTCACCTGATCCTGCAGATGGCTAACCATATCTGCCAGGTGGTTCACACTCATACGGCTTTGCTGCCCTGCTTTGCTGATGACGGCATCAGACTGCCATAATTCCAGCACCTCCTCCATTTCCACTCCATATGGCTCAAACTGTGGATTATCTGATACCAGGGTGATTTTTGATTTGGAGCGGTTATTCTTCAGGATACGTTTAAAAACAATGCCTTCACGGGAAGTAATCACCACATAGGTTTCATTGTTCTTAATTTCTTCCCATCCGTCTACCTTATGGCAAACGATAACAGAACCGGAGGTAACCGGCAACATAGAGTCTCCGGCTATTTCAAAGGCCCGGTAATCCCCGGCACCCAGCATAGGTAATGTAAACGTATTCAGTTCCTCTATAAATTCATCATCGTTATAACCAGCGAGATAACCGGCAGCTGCTTTTACCGGTACAAACTGTATTGCCTGACGGGCACTGCCCAACTTCAGCTGACGACGCTTTTCCAGGAAACTGTCTTTCTGGGAGCCAAGATCGCGGCGGAGCAGATCGTCGATAGATACCCGGAACATATCACTTACCTGTTCCAGGATTTCTGTACGAGGTTCAGCTCGCTCTTCCTCATATGCACCCAGCAGGGATCGCTTAATACCGAGTTTATCGGCAAACTCTTGCTGCGTCCAGGCTTTTTGCTTACGCAGATATTTCAAATTCTGACATACTACGGACATAACCTAAATAATTTAGTACCTTGCTAACAAAATTAGCAAATATTTTTATGAATTACCAAATATATTCGGGTCGCTTCGCTTATTTTTGCCCGGTAAAATCCAACTCGATATGTTAAATTATATACACTCGTTTTTAAGATGGGCGCTATTACTCGCTGGGATCTGGGCCGTTATCCGTTCATTAAAGGGCGTTACAGGCAAAACACCATTTATTGCAGCAGACAGTAAAGCAGGACTTTTCTTCATGATATTCTGTGACCTGCAGTTGTTGGTGGGACTGATTCTTTTCTTCGTAAGTCCTTTATCTAAAGCCGGCATATCAGACATGGGCGCTGCGATGAAAGATCCTGTACTACGATTTTTTACCGTAGAACATGAAACGATGGCCATCATTGCCATTGCTCTCGTACACATCGGTAAATCCAAAATAAAGAAAGCAGCCTCCGATGCACAAAAACATAAACTGGGCCTGATCTTCTTTGGTCTCGCACTCATAGTGATACTAGCACTTATCCCATGGCCTTTCCGTGCAGCACTCGGTAAAGGATGGTTTTAATAACTGCCCCGGCAGTCAGATAATAAAAGCTATTACGCAAAATGGCGTCCTTGTCGGGGACGCCATTTTCTTTTTATTGATTGACCACTGAATAACTAATTAACCTTTGTCCTTGTTGTACAATCTGAACGAATAGATATACGGCAATGCAGCCAGTACAATCGCCACAAAGAAAATGATAAATACACCGGTGATCAGCGACAGGAAGAATCCTGCTATGATGATTACCACACCTGCACTTACCCACAGGTTACTGGCCATCAGATGTGTTTCTGTCCATACAGTAGGACTTTGTAGTGTCCATGGTGTTCTTACACCTACATAATTGTTGGGCTTCAGATTGCGCAGATAAAAACCAATGCCGGTGATCAGCAATCCCACTCCTATAAATGCCCAGCGTTCCATGATGAACGATTTTCCCTGACTCACCAGGAAAATGATAATACAGGTGAAAACTGCCTGATAAGAATGAATCAAAAATCGAATGCGATAATATTCTTTGTGCTCTACTTCTATGGCAGACGGTGTAATCTGCTTTTCTCCTGCAGCCGGAATATAGCGAAACAGGAAATAGATGAGGGCATTTGTAAAAAACAGGAAGATCATCAGCAACAGGAAATCTCTCTTTGATCCTATTTCCTGGACGCCTGACGCGTTTAAATTAGTAGAGACAACTGCAGGTATCGAATTCCAGACAATAGCCAGGTAGCCCATGGGGACCAGCAGTAACGCGAGGATAAGCAATTCTTTGGTAAAATCCGGCTGTTTCATTGGAGATAAGTTTAAATGTAAAACCACTCACATACTCCCTTTTTCCTTCATTTCCATTCTCTTATCTATTACATATTGGATGCCAGTTATGTTTATTAAAGTTACGAAAATTGATTCTTAGAGAAATCTCAATAATATTTTACTAAATTTATTAGTATTACTAAAATATTTAGTAATTTAGCAGTCGCAGATAAAAGTGATTCCGGCTGGCAGGCCTGCTGCTTTACTATCCTCTCCCTTTGCCCGGTCCGCCATCCGTATCGCTTTTATACGGTCTAGCTGTTCCGTCCTTTGTTTATCCATAAACCAACGTTATTATGATTACGTTACAACAGCGTACCATTGCGCATTTCGACCTTGACTGCTTTTTTGTGTCAGTGGAATGCCAACGGGATAGCCGGTTAAGCGGACAACCGCTGCTGGTAGGCGGCAGCAGTGATCGTGCCGTGGTAGCTGCCTGCAGCTATGAGGCCAGACGCTATGGCATTCATTCTGCTATGCCCATGAAAACAGCATTGCGGCTTTGTCCGCATGCCATTGTACGTAGTGGGGATATGGAATTGTACAGCGCAAAATCCAGGGAGATCACGGAGATCATTGCCGGCAAAGCACCGTTATATGAGAAATCATCTATCGATGAATTTTACCTGGACCTTTCCGGCATGGATAAATTCTTCGGCTCCCTGAAATGGACTACAGAGCTGCGGAAAGCCATCATGAAAGAATCAGGGCTACCTATTTCATTCGGACTGGCTTCCAACAAGTTGATCTCCAAAGTAGCCACAGATGAGGCTAAGCCAAACGGTCAACTGGAAATACTGTTTGGCGAAGAGAAAAGTTTTCTGGCACCGCTGGCGGTGGAAAAGATTCCGATGGTAGGCCGCGAAACCGGTGCCCAGCTAAGGCGCCGTGGCGTAGAAACCGTGAAAACACTGAGTGAAGTGCCCATCTCCCTGCTGGAAGCATGGATGGGGAAAACCGGAATAGCGCTTTGGAAAAAAGCCAATGGTATCGATGAATCGCCGGTAGTGCCTTTTTATGAACAAAAATCTATTTCTACAGAAAGTACTTTTCCTGCAGACACCATTGACATGGAATTTCTACATGCTGAATTAGTACGCATGACGGAAAAAATAGCATTTGAATTAAGACAGCAAAATAAGCTTACCGGCTGCATCACCCTGAAACTACGCTATTCCGATTTTGAAACCGTTACCAAACAAATGTCAATTCCTTACTGCTGTGCCGATCATGTGCTGCTGGAAAAAGTAAAGGAACTGTTTAAAAAACTATATGACCGTCGTTTGCTGGTACGCCTTATTGGCGTACGTTTCAGCCACCTGGTGCAGGGAAACTACCAGATCAGTTTATTTGACGATAAACAAGAAATGATCGCGCTTTATCAGGCTATTGATCAAATCAAAAATCGTTTTGGATGGGAGTATCTGATGAAAGGTACCAATGTGATACCACCTGATCGAAAAAAACAGCCGGCACCCAAAAAAGATATCATGCCGTATTTCAAAGTTTAATATCGCTGGCTGATAACAGTCGTTCGGGAGTGTAGATGATATCGCATGGTGAAGTTCAATATCTCCCGATAAAAAATCCGGATTCAATTATGTATCTCAATTGCAAAACATTTTTCAGCCTACGCTATGGCACTATGCATGCAGAAATGCTGGTAGAAAAAGCATATGAACTGGGCATTCGCACCCTGGCGCTAACGAATATCAACATGACTTCCGATGCCTGGGAGTTCGTGGAACTTTGCAATAAATATTTGATTAAACCTATACTGGGGCTGGAATGCAGAAACGAAAACGATTTTAAATATATCCTGCTGGCACGTAACCAGCAAGGCTGGTACGCCATCAACCATTTTCTGTCCGAACATTTGCAACAGGAAATTCCTTTTCCTCACCAGGCACCTTTTATCCCTCATACCTTTGTTATTTACGCCTGGG
The DNA here is from genome assembly GCF_056399985.1 of Chitinophaga sp. 01L420. Lineage (NCBI taxonomy): Bacteria > Pseudomonadati > Bacteroidota > Chitinophagia > Chitinophagales > Chitinophagaceae > Chitinophaga > Chitinophaga sp. 01L420. The sequence continues at coordinate 62,890 of NZ_JBFTSK010000013.1, read as the reverse complement.
GAAGCCGCGCTCCGGAAACGCTGGCAGCACACGAATTGATCGGCATAAAGCCTTGGGAGCGTAATAAATTATTCAGAACAAATACCTTATCTATCCGGGATAAACTGGTTATTCTGCAACCAGTAACCTTCCAGGATGAAGAATATTTTGAACTACATCGCCTGCTGCGGGCAGTAGATCAGAATATTCTTATTTCACAACTAACACCCGATATGACGGGCCATCCGGCAGAACAGTTCATACATCCTTCAAAAATGGTGGACCATTTTTCAGACTATCCACATATTGTACAAAATACAGTGGAAATAATGGAAGCCTGCCGGGTGGAAATGGACATAACCCCTCACATTCCCCGCAACAAAAAACATTTTACAGGAAGCGTGGAAGGAGACCGCGCCAAATTGCGGGAACTGGCCATGGAAGGCATGTATTACCGGTATGGCGATGATCATGAAGAAGCGCTTAGCCGTATTGAAAAAGAGCTGGCCATTGTTGCTCAAATGGATTTCGAATCGTATTTCCTGATCACCTGGGATATCATCCGGTATGCACAGGAACAAGGATTTTTCTACGTTGGCCGGGGCAGCGGCGCTAATTCCATTATTGCCTATTGTTCAAAAATTACGGATGTAGATCCCATAGAACTGGACCTGTATTTTGAACGCTTTCTTAATCCTTCCCGTAGTTCTCCACCGGATTTTGATATTGATTTTTCGTGGCGCGATCGTGATCATATCATCCGGTATGTTTTTGATACCTATGGAAAAGATTATACGGCGTTACTTGGCACCGTCACCACTTTCCAAACAAATGCCATTATACGGGAACTGGGCAAAGTATATGGACTACCGAAAAAAGAAATTGATAAAATACTGGAGAATGGATTTCATGTTCAACTGGAGGCAGATGACATCCATCAAAAAATAGCGCATTACTGCGACCTGATGGATAGAAAACCTGCATTTCCCAACCATCTCAGCATTCATGCGGGAGGAATATTGATCAGTGATGAACCTATTCATCATTACTGCACTACCTATCTGCCACCGAAAGGTTTTGTAACGGCCCAACTGGATATGTGGCAGGCAGAACGCATAGGACTGTATAAGTTTGATATCCTCAGCCAGCGCGGACTTGGGCATATACGCGATGCCATCGACATCATAAAGGAAAACAAACATGTGGATATCGACATCCATAATGTCAAAGCATTCCAGATAGATACCCGTGTAAAAAATAACCTGGCCACCGTAAATACAATTGGCTGTTTTTATATAGAATCTCCTGCCATGCGACAACTGCTGCTGAAGCTGCGATGCGATAATTATCTGGCACTGGTAGCAGCGAGTTCTATTATCCGCCCCGGTGTAGCACAATCAGGCATGATGAAAGAATATGTGCAACGATATCGCAATCCCGATAAAGTGGAATACCTGCACCCGGTGATTGAAGAACTGTTGAAAGAAACTTTTGGTATTATGGTGTACCAGGAAGATGTAATTAAAGTAGCCCATCGATTTGCCGGTTTGGAACTGGCAGATGCGGATACACTGCGCCGTGCCATGGGAGGAAAGTATAGAGACTCTAATAATTTTAAACAAATAGAAGATAGATTTTTTGAAAACTGTGCCGCACGTGGCCATTCCCCACAAGTGGCGCAGGAAGTATGGCGGCAAATAGCCAGTTTCGCCAACTTCTCTTTTTCCAAAGCCCATTCCGCCAGTTTTGCAGTAGAAAGTTATCAGAGTTTGTACCTGAAAACTTATTTCCCGGCAGAGTTCATGGTGGCGGTCATCAATAACTTTGGCGGCTTTTATAACCGGGAACTTTATTTCCGGGAGCTGCAGAAAACAGGGGTAACCATGCATCCACCCTGCATTAATAACAGTGACTATTCCACAAATATCAAAGGCCAGGATGTATATGTGGGGCTGATTCACGTAGAAGGACTCGAACAATTACTGGCAGAAAGAATATTGGCCGACCGGTTAACCTATGGATCATTTGCACATCTGGAAGACTTTACCAACCGCATTTCACCAGGGCCGGAGCAACTGGAAATACTGATCCGCATTGGCTGTTTCAACTTTACAGGCTACACAAAAAAAGAATTACTGTGGAAAAGTAGCATGCTCGTAAAAAGTAAAGAAACCAATAATACCCATAGTCTCCCGCTGTTTGGAAATACGACTGTTAACTGTGAACTCCCTACCCTGGCGTATCATGCGCATGAAGATGCCTTTGATGAGATTGATCTGCTGGGCTTTCCGCTACAATCGCCTTTCAGTGTATTGCAACACAATCAAAGTACGTATATGCCTGCCCGTGAGTTCGGAAAATATGTGGGTTTGCCGGTTACAACTCTGGGCTACCTGGTGACCACTAAATTTTTACGCAGCAATAAAGGAGAGCCCATGTGTTTTGGTACTTTTCTGGATAAAGAAGGCGCTTTTGTGGATACAGTTCATTTCCCTGATAGTCTGCGGCAATATCCCTTTCAAAAAGGTGGTTTTTATGTTTTACAGGGCAAGGTGGCGAAAGAACATGATGTAATAACATTGGAAATCAATAAGATGAGGAAGATTGGGTATTTTGAAGATAAAAAAGCATAAAACCGACAAAATGTTGTATTTTTGCGACAAATGTCGGGTATTATGAAACACGTAAAAGGATACCGCGTGCAGGAAAATGCATTACTGATTGTAGAAGCACCTGGGGCGGCTTTCATTGCCGGTAGCGGCTATTTTGATTTTATACAACTTTCCCGTAGTGGAATTATTAAACTAGCATTATTGAATTTAAGCAGACAGCTTTCTTTTTCTTTATCAGAACTGGCGCAGGTAGTACATGTTTCAGAAAGAACACTACAGCGCTATGCAGACGATGCAAAATTGTCTGCCGATACCTCTGAGCGTGCTATTTTGCTCTCTCAGCTCTATCAACGCGGGACCGAAGTGTTCGGTCAGCTTGAAAATTTCAAGGAATGGATGAGAACATCTTTACCTGCCTTCAACTATCAAACCCCTATTTCGCTTTTAGATACCACTTTTGGGTTTCAGCTGATACAAGATGAGCTGGGGCGCATTGAGCATGGCATCTTTGCATAAATCAACGAATCAATCAACATGGAAGTATACAGGATCAGTAAGTGCGCTTACATCAATGATCTGAGTGGAACAGGTGCGCGTCTGTACGGAGGACGCTGGAACAGTCCAGGGCATTCCATTGTGTACACCGCTGGCAGCAGAGCATTATCCGCATTGGAAGTGCTCGTGCATATTCCTTTGAAAAATATAGTACAGGATTTCTGTATTGCTACTATCAACATCCCGGATAACCTCACCATTAAGGTGTTGACCAAACATGACCTGCCTTCAGGCTGGCAGTCACTTGGCCCGGATCCAGAGCTGCAGGGCATTGGTGATGAATGGGCAGATACCGCTAAATATGCGGTACTGAGGATTCCCTCTGTTGTAATAGCAGATGAATATAATTACCTGATTAATCCCCTTCATCCGGACGCGGAGAGTATTACAATCGTCAATACACAGCCATTTGTCTTTGACCAACGGCTGAAAAAATAATTTTCAAACGTATAAAAGAAATGCCACGGAAAATATCCGTGGCATTTCTTTTATACGTTCATATCCGTTGTCTATTCCAGACCAAATAGCCCTTTATTCAGCACCTGCAATGTTTTCTCTTTAAACTGACCATTGATCAGGATAGAAATATTGTGCCTGCTGCCACCATAAGAGATCATGCGCAAAGGAATTTCTTCAATGGCATCAAATAATTTGGTGATAATAGAAGGAGTAGCCGCTACTTCGTTACCAACAATAGATACGATGGTTTGATGATAATCCAGTTCTACAGTACCGAATGGTTGCAGTTCTTTCAGGATCTGATCCAGGTATTGCTCGTTATCGATCGTGACAGACACCGCTACTTCGGAAGTAGTGATCATATCAATTGGAGTGCGGTATTTTTCGAATATTTCAAAAATTTTGCGAAGGAAACCATATGCCAGCAGCATGCGGCTGGATTTGATTTTAATAGCAATGATGCCATCTTTCGCTGCAATTGCCTTTACCCCATTACCATTAGGCATTTCAGTGATGATAGTGCCTTTGGCTTCCGGTTGCATGGTATTGAGCAATTTCACCGGGATATTGAAATGTTGTGCAGGCCAGATAGAAGCCGGATGGAGGATTTTGGCACCGAAGTAAGCCAGTTCCGCCGCCTCATCAAAAGAGAGCTGCTCAATGGGGAAAGTTTTTTTCACCACACGCGGATCATTGTTGTGCATACCATCAATGTCTGTCCATATCTGCACTTCATCTGCCTGGATAGCAGCACCAATCAGGGATGCAGAATAGTCACTGCCACCACGTTTCAGGTTATCCACCTCTCCACGTGCATTGCGACAAATATATCCCTGGGTAATAAATACCGTTTGACCTTTATGCTGGCTGATCAGGTTAGCCAGTTTAATTTTTATTTTTGGAATTTCCGGTTCTTCAAATTCATCAATACTCATGAAATCCAGTGCAGGCAACAGTACTGCAGGGATACCGGCTTCTTCGAGATATACACAGAACAGGCGGGTAGATAATAATTCACCTTGTGCAAGAATATCTTTATTCAGCGCTTCATTAAAGGATATCTTCAGGATGATGTTCAGAAATTCGAAGTGTTCATCAACAATCGCCTTGGCATTTGCGCGGCCGGCTTCCTGCTTCACCAGTTCATCGCAAAAGGTACGGTAGTGGTTCTCCAGCTTATCTATCTGCTGCTTCGCCTGTTCCTTCTTACCTCCTGACAGTGACTGACTAATTTCCACAAGGGAATTTGTGGTGCCTGACAGTGCCGACAGGACCACAATTTTCTGATCATTATCTGCTGTGATCAGTTGCGATACCGACTGCATACGCTCTGGTTTTCCCACGGAGGTTCCACCAAATTTTAACACTTTCATCTGAATGTTTTGTTTTGCTTTAGCTACCTGAAATCCAGCATGGGCTTTATTTCTGGTGTTTTTTTATGAACGATTATGATTTAAAAATTCAAATTAAACTTTGCAGCTACTTCCTTCATATCCTTTACCACAGGGGCTATTACGGGAATTCCCTTTTCCAGTCTTTCGTGCTGCATTTCTCTTTCCGGATCTCCGGGTATCAACACTTTTTTCCCTGCTACCGGTTCAGCAGCTCTGAAGCGATTGATCCAGGTATCCATATTCAACTTAAATTCTTCTGCCGGCCTGAAAGCATCTACACGCATAGCCCCGAAGAAATGTCCCAGTCCCTCTCCTACGGGATCAGGCGCCAATGGCAAAAAACTCACAAATGGAGGCGCCCATGGACCATAATTAGCTCCTGAAAGAACCGCCGAAAATATATCAACTATTGCTCCCAAACAATACCCCTTATGACTTCCATGTTCGCGATCACCACCCAGTGGCAACAAAGCCCCACCATCCTTAAGTTCGTGAGGATTTTTGCTGGGGTTACCTTCTTTATCCTGTATCCAGCCGTAAGGTGCTTCTTCATTTTTGCGTTGCAGGATCTCCAGTTTACCATTGGCTGCAGTGGTAGTAGCAAAATCAGCCACGAAAGCTGGTTGCTCCTTAGCCGGAATGGCTACAGCGATAGGGTTGGTACCCAACATTCGCTCTGTAGAGAAAGTAGGTGCTACCAGCGGACTGGCATTGGTCATGGCCATGCCTATCATATCCCTTTCCAGAGCCATCATAGCATGATAGCCGGCAATACCAAAATGATTCGAATTTTTCACGCTTACCCAACCGGTACCTACTGCTGCTGCTTTCTGCATGGCTATTTCCATGGCAAAAGGCGCTACCACCAGTCCTAAACCAGCATCCCCATCAATAACGGCGGTGCTGGGTGTTTCATGCACAATGCGAATATCAGGACGTGCATTGATCCGCTTTGCCTCCCATAAACGAACATAGCCCGATAAACGGGCTATTCCATGAGAATCTATACCACGCAAATCTGCCGATACCAATACTTCACTGGCTAATGCAGCATGTTCGAGGCTACATCCCATGTGAATAAATACCTCGCGGGTAAATTCCCTCAAATGATGATAAGAAAAAATATGTTCCATCTGCTACGAATTAAGCCTGAGCGGTGGGTCCACCAAAATTCAAAGGTACAGATACCTGCTCCTGATCCTGGATGGGGCCGTGTACAGATTCGTATTTTTTGATATTATCCAGCATCGCTTTCATAAAACGCTTGGCATGCTGCGGGGTAAGTATTATACGGGATTTGACCTTAGCCTTGGGCAGACCGGGCATCACATTCACAAAGTCTACCACGAATTCGGCGTTTGAATGAGTAATGATAGCAAGATTCGCATATTGACCCTCGGCGATTTCTTCATTCAACTCTATATTAAGCTGATTCTGTTCTTCCTGATTTTCCATGTTGTACGTTTTTGCCGTACAAAAATAGAAAAAGAGGACTCAAATGAGTCCTCTTTTTTTAGAAACAGCAAATTAGCGTCTGTTACTAGTCATCTTTATCGAATTTGTCCGCTAAATATCGGATAGGCAATATCAGTCTTTCAGGCATCAATTTATACCTGTTCTGGTGTCCCAATACATTTGCTTGCCCCAGAAGTTATCTTTCACCTGGCCCACCGTAGGGCCGCTATTTGCGCTATTCAATGTAGTTTCACTGTTGGGATAAGGCAGGTGAAAGGATACACGTGAATGGCCCGGATAAGGAGATCCCTTTGCTGCAGGTAATACGGGGACATCTGTTCTCCTGGTTTCCGCCCACGCTTCATGACCATCTTTAAACAGGGCAATCCATTTCTGCAGATATATTTTCTTCACATCACCATCCCATTTTACGCCGGAATTGGTTTTATATGCTGCATTGGTGATCTGGTTCTCTGCGAGAGAGGCGTCAATACCAGCCTCATAGGCTTGCTGCGCACCAACACCTGCGTTCCAGCCATTGGCTGCAGCTTCCGCAAGAATGAATTTCACTTCCGCTACACGCATATACGGCGTAAATCCTTGCTTATTGTCCCTGAAACGGGCGCCGATCCTGGAATACAGCGCAAGGGAAGGCAGTCTGTCATTATCTGGTATGCCAATTCCTACACCGCGGAACTGGCCATCGCTGGCAGGTTTGGCATAAACTGACAACCGCGGGTCTTTCAAGCGGCTGAGAATATTTACCAACGTGTCGCTTAAAGCATGATCATCGCGGCCATCATCCGATTTATTGGAAGCCCAGGGTTCGTTGTAAGGTTTACCTCCAGGCCAGGTCAGGAACGCATTATCACCGTTGTCTGTCATGATAGGGTACTTTTCCGGATCCCCGGCAATTTCTTCAATATTGGATTTAGCTGTTACCGGATCCACCTTGCTTAAACGGATGGATACTCTTAACCGAACGGAATTGCAGAATTTACGCCATTTGGTTAAGTCGCCCGAAAACAGGAAATCTCCATCCCCCAGCGCATCAGGACTGTTCTTCGCAAACAGATCATTGGCCGTTTTCAGATCCGCCAGTAATGACGCATAAATAGCTTTCTGGTCATCATATTTTGGCGTAATAACACCAGAATTACCTTTCAGCGCATCGGAGTAAGGTATGTTCCCCCAGCTGTCTGTGGCTATTTGTGCCACATAGGCCTTAAAAGTAAGTGCTGCCGCCTGCACATTCACTTTATTGTTGGTTACAGCATCATTAATGGTGATCTGAAGGTTATTTAAAACCCTGTAATGATATGTCCATAAATTCTCCATCACTACTCCCCTGTATACATTACGTGACTCATCTATATATTGGATCTTACCCAGGTGGCCACCAAAACATTCGGGTTCATTCATATCTCCCCATAAATCATAAAGGAATTCTCCATAATAAGCAATCGAATACGCCAGCGTATTGTTACCAGGCACTTTAGCCGGAGTATTGGGATTCTCATTTATTCTGTCAAAGCTTTTGGTGCAACTTCCGCCAGTTATCAAAATCAATGCGCCCGCCAGGATAAATTTCGAAAATCTTCTATTATACAGTTTCATAATAATAATTTTAGTTAAATCATCAATCCGCTTCACTACTATGTTAGAAATTCAGATTTAATTTCAGACCTATGCTCCTGTTTGAAGGAATCTGGTATTCTTCCACGCCGATTGACGTAAGGTCCGTTCCCAATCCGGTTTCCGGGTCAATATGTGCTTTGTTGCTTTTATCAACATACAAGAGTGCCACGTTCTGCGCAAATACAGATACGCCCGCTCCTTTCAACCATCCCCACCTGCTTATCAGATTGGCAGGAAGTGTATAACCCAATTGGATAGTACGGAGTTTTATAAAAGTACCATCTATGATATCGAACCTGGTTCCGGAGGAAGCGCCGTCGTAAGAAATGTATTTAAAGGCCCTGTCGGCAGCCACCACCTTCGTATTGGGATTACCGTTTGCGTCTACTACTTTTCTGTCGGCCAACAGGTCTTTACCGAATATTACTCCTGTTTCACGGAGGGTACCATCAGCTGTAAAATCCATCGAACCGGTATTAGCACCGAACATCTGCGTTACGCTGAATATATCGCCCCCCTTTCTCATATCGACCAGGAAGTTGAGTTTGAAATTGCGATAAGTAAATGCGTTATTGATTCCACCAAACCAATCGGGTGTGATGTTACCAATCACCTGATCCTTAGCGAACGTTGGCAATCCCTGAGCATTCACTACAACCGCACCTGATTTGGGATCGGTTACATAGTCGGCCCCCCTGATCACGCCATAAGATTCGCCAGGAACCGCTCCCACTGTAACAGCCCAGGCAGTGGACAGTTGGAACCAGTTCAGTGCCTGGCCAGTAGTAGGATCGGTGTACAGTTTATTCACCTTACTGGAATTCTTCGCCCAGTTAACAGTGATATCCCAATTGAATCCATTCTCCTTACGCAGGATACCCAGGTTCAATTGCAGTTCCACACCTTTGTTCTGGATCTCGCCGGCATTGATGAAATTGAAATCCGCTCCGGCGGCCGCGGAGATGCCTACAGGCATGATCTGGTCTTTTGTTATCTTGTTATAATACGTGGCGTCCAGATTCAGCCTGTTATCCAGGAAGCGCAGCTCAGCACCAATTTCAGTACTTTTTGCTCTTTCCGGTTTCAGGTTCTTAGGAGCCAGGCTATAGGCTTCGTGATAAAGACTCACACCATGGAATGTACCGGATTCCGGTGCAAAACTCCTGATAAGCTGGTAAGGATCTGTTCCATTACCTACTTCTGCATAGCTTAAGCGGAGTTTACCAAAGGTAAAGACAGACGACTTATTCAGGTTTAATGCATCGCTGAAAATCCAGCTCAAACTGGCTGAGGGATAGAAATAAGCTCTGTTGCTGGCGGGCAAGCTGGAGTTCCAGTCATTTCTACCAGTAACATCCAGGTACAACCAGTTGCGGAATCCCAATGAAGCCTGTGCAAATACGCTATTGGAGCGGAGCTGTGAAATACGCATGGCATTAATCGTTCCCCCTTTTGCGTTACCAATCGTAAAAAAGTCTGGCACAGTCAGATCGTTTGCGATAACTGAAGTACTCTTATATTTCGTATCACGGTAGTTTCCACCAGCAGTATAGGACAGGGAGAAATCATGACCCAGTTTTCCTCCACCAGTTGCTATCAGGTCCGCATTAAACTCATTCTGGTAAATACTCCAATCCGTAAACTGTCCACCCTGACCGGTTGTAAAATTAGCGGTGGTGAGAGAGCTTGTTATCTGTTTCCTGTTTTCAGAATACCAGTCGGTACCGATACGGCCCATCAGGTTAAACCATTTGTGGAAATCATATGAAATACTCGCGTAACCGATCACACGATTTTTAGTACGTCCATTCTGATTCTTATACATACTCAGATAAGGATTATCATGGTAGTTCAAATTCCAGTTGTATGGAACGCCTCCGGCGGGGTACAGGGGATTAGGAATAAACTTAGACCAGTTATCTTTAAGGTCTTTCATGTCTACCTGGCGTCCGAACCAGCTACCTATTGACTGTAATGGGTTGAATTCGTTATATCCCTGTCCTACAATATTTTCGTTGAGCGTTTGTATGTAGTTGGCCATTGCCTCAACTTTCAACTTGTCGGTCAGGTTCTGTGAAGTATTCAGCATGGCAACATACCTTGTTTGGTCCGTATTGGGAATACTGCCCATCTGACGCTGGTGGCCAAGTGAAAGCCTCGTGCTGCCCCTGTTGGTATTCGAAGTCATTGCCACACTGTTATTGAGCGTAAATCCAGTCGTGAAAAAATCTTTCACGTTGTCAGGATGTGAGACCCAGTCAGTAGGAGTTCTGTTACCACTGGCATCCAGTGGGCTGTTGTACTGAGGCAATTTCAGTCCTATATCGAGCCTTGGTCCCCAGCTTTCATCTGCGCCATCATTTACTCCCCCTCCTGCTCCATCTACATAAGCAAATCCGTTCTGCAATGCCCAGTCCTGGTAAGACAGCGGGTTAGTTGGTGTTTGACTTTTGTACTGATTGTACCAGTATTCACTGCTGGTAGATCCCTGTCCGTATTTATTCTGGTACCCTGGCAGGATGTATTGTTTTTCGAATGAAATCCCGCCGGTGTAGGATAACCCGATACCTTTGAAGGCAGATTTTCCGGACTTGGTAGTAATCAGGATCACACCGTTTCCTGCCCTGTAGCCATACAAAGCGGCAGCATTAGCGCCTTTCAGGATGGAAATAGAGGCTACGTTTTCCGGATCAATATCCTGGATACCATTACCATAATCTACTGCGGTGGGTTGATCTGTAGAAGTGTTTCTTATGGTACCCGGCACTAACGTTGTGTTCGGGTTATTGATCGGAATACCATCCACTACGATCAGCGGTTGGTTGTTACCGAAAGAGTTGTAACCGCGTAACACGATGCTGGTACTGGACCCTACAGCACCACCGTTGTTAGTGATCTGTACACCAGCTGCTCTGCCTGACAATGAATTTAAAATATTGTTTTCATTCGTTTGCGTAAGTTCTGCCCCTTTTACTTCCTGTACTGCATATCCCAGCGCTTTCTTCTCTCTCCTAATGCCCAATGCAGTTACCACCACCTCATTGATGGTTTTCTCCGTTTTCACCAGGCTGACGTTCAGTGTACTACCACTCACAGTAACCTCTCTCGTTTCGTAGCCCATGGCAGAAATAACCAGCACCTGGCCATTCGGAACTTCCAGTTTAAAGGCACCATTCAGGTCCGAAACGGTACCCTTTGAGTGTCCTTTAAATTGGATGGTAGCACCTGGCACACCATCTCCGTTGGTTTCGGTGACTTTCCCTGTGATAAGTTTTGCTTGCCCGATGGCAGTTGCTATACATAGTAGCAGCAACATCGTTGTTAATAAGAATGGTTTTCTCATAAACGAATTGTTTTGTTTTAGTTTTAATTTGGATTGTCCAGAGCGGACATGGGAAGCGGAGCGCTATTACCAGCCGGCGTTAACAGTTATTCGATTTTGGTTGAATACCTGATGTTCGCTATGTCCTTCAGTATGGTTCGATCTGGTTGAATATCATGAATCCATATTTCTTTTAAAAAGTATCGGATACACTCAATTGATATGCCCGGCTGGGCAGCACCGTGGTACCTGTATGGATACCTTTAACCCCGACAGCGGCAAACCGAATCAGGTGGCCATCACTAGTGACTGTAACCTCCCGCTGCTGCGAGTAGGCCAGACTTACAATTGCCATAAGCATGGCAAAAAGGAATAAAACCTTTTTCATAGAAGATTCAAATTTTGGTTGAAAAAGAAATAAAAAATTGTGTCGTATAACTGCTTCACTATTGGGCAATAGCATGCCATTACGCCAAATATCATTTGACGTTTTCTCATGCACCCGGCGAAAGTGTAGACATAAATCTTCCGTACCGTACAAATTTGTACGATCCATGATTGCAATAAACTATCCTATTCCCGCAATGGGCGGGAAATACGGAATCAAGTGCCGTAAATGGCTACGGCATCACAGCTATGTAAAAGGAGAAGTACCTTTTTTCATAATCAGTTCAGATTTTGGTTGTATAAATATCGATTCCGTTTGGGTATCAAATCAGCCAGCCTTCAAAGGCTACAACTGATTATTTATATCTGGTTGTTGGCAACCAGATATTATTACAGGACCATGGGCTATTGAAATGTGCTAATTGTGTCTGGCTAATTCCGGGCTAAGGTAGCAGTTGCTGATTTTGTTGCTCATTGTAGTCAACCATAATTGAAACTAGTGCGTGTTTCCTGGCTATCACAAGCTGATCTTCCTGAAGAAAGTATTCACTCATTAAGCAAGTATGATTTAGATTTCGGTTGACATACACAAGATAGAAAAAAAAAGAATGCTGTCCTACATCCACTTAACATTATTTTAACAACAAGGAAAAAAGGACATATAATAAACTGATAATCAGTGTAAGTGGTTACATAAATAAAAAATCACCTGCTGATTACATACTGCAGTTGAAATTGAAACGTGGTTTTCTTATTTCCTTTGATGATATCATTGCCACTGCCTGTTTGATCTGTCCCCGGATAGATAGTCTGATGAAAACGTCCCCAACCGGAAAGTCGTCGATTTACTTTCCATTTCACGTTCAGGTAATACTGCCATCCCTGGCCATAGAGCTGCGATACAGCATTTTCATACAACACGCTGCTTTCGGTAGCATAGATTCGGGAATCGTAACTGCTGGTTTGAAAACGGGATAATCTTCCACTAACGGTAAAGGGTATACGCCTAAAATGATATCCTGCATCCAGGTAAATCATCCACCCCTGCTGTGCGCCCGCAGCCGATTGAGAGCTGCTGTATTCCAGTCTTGCTTTGGTGCTCAGCTGTTTGTTCATTTGCCAGTTCCATTGAAAGCGTAGGTGCGTAGCCGTTATCAACTCAGGTACTTTGAGCGGATTATCCGGGAGCAGTGTATTTTCACTGGACTGCCGGTAATTATACCTGAGCAACAGCGTCATTTTTTTATTGGGTGTATAACTCCCCTGCACAAAAAAATCGTTGCCATCAGAAGGTGCATTGATACGGTACTTCAGCCAGGGGAAGCGAAAAAAATCCGCATAGGCATCGAGTTTACAACGTGCATTAATTTTAACCGTTACCGCCATGTACATACCATTTTCATTAGCGGTGCGATAGCCATCGCCAAACCCTTTGGCAAACAGCGATTGGTAAGCCTTATCATAGTAACGGTACACCAGCGAAATATCCACAGATGGCGCTACACTGGTGAGCAGGCCCTGTACAATCGCCAGTTTACCATTATCACTTGCTGCCACTTCACCAAACAGGTGAACATTCTTCCAGCTCGCTGCATAGTCCACACTGCCTGCCGACAACTGACGACCGTTAAAATCAAATTGATTGTATGGTGCAATGGCCTTTTGCAAAGCCGGAGAAAAATGATGACGGATCACATTTCCTCCCAGCTGCCAACGGGGAGTGGTATACCGGATATTACCTCCGGCACTCCATAGTTGCACCAGGCCCCGTTTGGCAATTTCACCAACAGTACGATGATACCCGCTGCTGATTACACTTGCAGCGATCACCTCATCCATTAACGTATCTGTGCTGCCATCCTGTTTACGCCAGGAAGCAAAAGCAGTTACTTCCCAATGCTGTTGCTGCAGCGTGATAGCAGCACCTCTGAAAAAATAAAATTCCCCGGGAGAAGTATACGGCCGCAGCACTTCTCCCTCCCGCTTTACCTGCATTACTGACGCCCCTTTTCCATAGGCCTGCGATTGCCAGTTCAGCAGCCCTTGCCCGAGATTAACGGTATAATCACCCAATGCCAGTGCTTTTATCTTCCGGAAGTTCCTGATAAAAAGATGAGCACTGTAAAAATCAAATCCCTGTTGTTGTCCTCCTTTAAAAAGTGCTTCACCCGCATCTTTCTCCATGACCACACCCCAGCTGATATAGCGTGGGAAGCTATAACGATAACGCATAAACAATTTATCCGGACTTCCCCTGTAAGCAGGCAGTGTACTATCGGTATGCAGGTATCCCTTCGCTTTTTCCAGTGGCCGCGCATAACGTAACAAAAACGTATGATCGCCCTTATGCAGGTAATCACGTAAAGTATAATGCGACGACAGATCGTTACCTACCATTACATAAGGCAGGATACGCCGGATCACTTCCGGCTCAAAACCTGGCACTGCCTGCAGTTCATAGATACTCAACAAGTCGCCCAACAGTAAACGGTATTGCAAAAAGTTACTGATCTGCAAAGGTGTCAGCAATCCAATAGATTGCAGTGTCGCTTCATCCGCCGTGTTTAGCTGAATTTTATGCCTGCTCAGTGCATTCAGCTGCTGCCATTGCGCATCATCTTCCGATACACTTTCGGTGCCTGCCGCTTCTTTCTCCAGGTTATTTTCCATCACTACCGGCATCGTTTCTTCCTGTTGACGGGCGCTCGTTTCTCTGCACAGGCATAGAAGTAATCCGCAACAAATTATTCTGTAGCAGGTGCTGTGGAGGGCTGCCATATCAGTGAGGTTGAAGGAGTGATACCTAACTGCGGATGAAATCCGGCTGCAATATCTATGCGTAGTGAGCGCAGATAAAATATGACGGCTGCATTGTTATAGGCAGGACTTGACGCCATACCAATTTCCAATGCAAAGGCACGCACAATCCGGTAATACGCGACCGCTTTCATACTGGTAACTGCGCCCATACTAATCACGCCGGCGGTTAATAAAAAATCAGGGGATGCCTCAAAACCGGCGCCGCCACTATACATTACCGGTTCATTGGCCGACTTACGTATTTGCAATCCTGCATGCAGCTTTTCACTGCAATGCCACAGTATACCCCCGTCAAAGCTAAACGAACTGGCCGTACCCGCTCCCAGTGCGGCAGTCGTTTCATAATTAAACTGTACACCTATCCCCACCTTGCGTCCCAGGCTACGGCCATATGCAACACTAAGCTGTTGCTGATGCCAGGCACTGTTGCCTAAGCGGGCAATACTACCACCAAATGCGCCTGCAGGTACCGGAATAGCGATCATCACCGCATACAAAGAAGCTGCTTTCAACAGGAATCTGTTTTCTGAATAAATACCGGCGCTAAATTCCGGCAAACAGGATAAACTGGCAGGATTAGTCCACGCGGCAATTACATTCTGAAAATGACGGCTGTAGCTGCCAATGCCGGTATTTTTTCCTATAGGCATCAGCAAGGGTTGCGCCGACAACAATGACATCCACCACGTGGATATAAGGGTCAACATAAACTGTTTCATCCGGGAGTTGGGTTTAACAATAAAAATCCGTCTGATAGCTACGGTAGTTTGGGTCAACAAAATGCTATCATCGGTAACAAATGTAGGAATCGTTTTATGGGTAAGTGTTAATGAAACATAAACACGCGAATTTTTGTCTTGGTTCAGGATGATACTGATGTTGATGATTTTACTTTATGGTATTAAAAAAGCTTAGCGGCAACCGATAAGAATTTTTCTTACCTGCCGCCGCTAAGCTTTTATATCTTCCGAAATCAAAAAAATAAAATCATCAACATCAGTATCATCCTGAACCAGGATAAACTCCGCGCTGATTAAAACAATCCGTATAACTGTGAATCAATCTTAGAGATAATTTCTCCCAGATCTTCATCGCTTTCCGGAAATTTATTTTTATCGATATCTATAATCAGCAATGGACCTTCTTTATATTTCTCAATCCAGTTGTTATAATATTCGTTCAGGCGTTTCAGATAGTCCAAACGGATATTCTCTTCATATTCTCTTCCCCTCTTCTGAATCTGTGCTACCAGGGTAGGTACAGATGCCTGCAGATAGATCAGCAGGTCTGGTGGTTTCACCATGCTTTTCAGCGTTTCAAAAAAGTTGAAATAATTATCGAAATCACGTTTGGTCATCAGGCCCATTTCATACAGGTTAGGCGCAAAAATGTGCGCATCTTCGTAGATGGTACGATCCTGGATCACCGTTTCTTTTCCGTTCTGCACTTCCAGCAGTTGTTTTAATCTGCCGTTCAGAAAATATACCTGCAGGTTAAAAGACCAGCGGGGCATGTCTTCATAAAAATCATTCAAATATGGATTGTGCTCTACATCCTCATACTGCGGGTGCCATTTGTAATGTCTGCACAGCATTTCTGTGAGTGTAGTTTTACCGGCACCGATATTTCCGGCGATAGCTATATGCTTAATCTTATTCTGTTTTGCCATGCGATGATAGGTGTAATATTGAAAATAGCTACAGTTCGCGACTTTTTCAATAATAATTTATACCAATAAGTTTTTTCGCCTGTTGCAAAGTTTGTGCCGCATTCGCTCTTGCCTTCTCTGCACCGGCTTTCATAATCTTCTTCAAATAATCCGTATCCCGCTGTAATTCTTTCGCTCTCTCACGGATAGGGGAAATAAATTTCACCATATCTTCTCCCAGCTGCTTCTTCATATCACCAAAACGGATGTTACCATTGGTCCTCCACGCTTCTTCGTAAAAAGATACGGCATCCGGTGTTGTGGTCACCAGCTTCATCAGATCCAGCAGGTTTTGTACTGATTCGGGAATCGGCGCACCCGGTACACCTGAACCACTGTCAGTTTTGGCCTTCATGATCTTCTTTATGATCTTTTCATCTTCATCTGCCAGGTACAAAGTAGCCATTTCATTTTCACTCTTACTCATCTTGCCTTCTCCATCCAGACTTGGGATACGCACCAGGCCATCTCCATAGTTGAATGCTTCCGGTTCCGGGAACAGATCTCCATAGCGGTGATTAAAGCGCTGCGCAAAGTTGCGGGCCATCTCCAGGTGTTGTCCCTGATCTTTACCCACCGGCACTTTTACTGCACGCTGAATTAATATATCCACACTCATGAGCACAGGGTAAGTCAGCAGCCCTGCATTCACGTTCTGTGGCTGCAATCGCACCTTATCTTTGAAAGTAGGCACCTTTTCCAGCTCACCCACATAGGCCAGCATATTCATCAGCAGATATAGTTCTGAAATCTCAGGAATATCGCTCTGTACGTACAGGGATACCTTTTCAGGATCCAGTCCGGATGCAATATTCTCGGCCAGTACCCGCATTACATTGCCCGGCAGATCCTTAGGATCCGGATGAGTAGTCAGCGAATGCCAGTCTGCCACAAAAAAGTAGCAGTTAAAATCTTCCTGCATCCGGATATAATTACGGATTGCGCCAAAATAATTGCCTAAATGCAAATAACCGGTGGGGCGTATGCCGCTTACCACAATTTCTTTTTCAGTAGCCATAACAGGGCGCAATTTAATCAAAAAGCGGAAAGCTTAAAGCAGAAAGCAAAAAGCTATTTAAGCGGATGCCCATCCGCCCTGTTTATCGACCACCATAGCTTTCTGCTTTAAGCTTTCCGCTTTTTCTGGCCGTTTATCCCTAATTTTGGGACACTATCATATTTACCATTTATATTTCATTATCTTTTGATTTAATTTGATTATGGAAGTGAACGACGCACTGGTGCAACAACTGGCGGATCTGGCCAGACTGGAATTTAACGACCAGGAAAAGGTGGAGATACGCGGAGAACTGCAACGGATGATCACCTTCGTGGAGAAGCTCAATGAACTGGATACGACTAACGTGAAACCATTACTTCATCTTACAGATGATTATAATGTTTTCCGTGAAGACAGGGTTATTCCAGGTATTACACGTGAAGAAGCCCTGCAGAACGCGCCATCAGCTACCGAGGAATACTTTAAAGTGCCGAAAATTATAAAGAAATAACCCACATGCAAAAGTCCGTCATCCACCTGGAAGATATCAGGAAAAGCTATTTTCTCGGAAAAAATGAACTCCCGGTACTCAAAGGTGTAACACTAGACATTTTTAAAAATGAATATGTAGCACTGATGGGCCCCTCCGGATCCGGTAAATCTACCCTGATGAATATCCTGGGATGCCTCGATACACCTACTGCCGGTAGATATATCCTCAGCGGACACGATGTAAGCAAAATGGAAGACAACGACCTCGCTACCGTACGTGGCAAGGAAATAGGCTTCGTTTTTCAGCAGTTTAACCTGATGCCACGGCTAACCGCCCTGGAAAATGTGGCCATCCCACTGATCTACGCCGGTATCAACAAAAAAGAAAGAACAGAAAGAGCCATCACCATGCTGGAAAAAGTAGGATTGGGTGACCGCTACAAACATAAGCCCAACGAACTTTCCGGTGGACAGTGCCAACGTGTGGCCATTGCCCGCGCCCTGGTAAACAACCCCTCCCTGATCCTGGCAGATGAACCTACCGGTAACCTGGACTCCAAAACATCCGTGGAAATCATGGAGATCTTTGGCGCCATACATGCCTCCGGTAACACGGTGGTACTGGTAACCCATGAAGAAGATATTGCCGATCATGCCAGACGCGTGATCCGCTTACGCGATGGCGTCATTGAATCCGACCGGGTGAATCAGAAAGTCGCAGTACATTAAAGAATTACGAATTATAAATTACGGAGTTGTGAGTAGATAACAGCGAATCATTCTTCGCTAAATATCTACTCACAACTCCGTAATTCGTAATTCCTAATTCGTAATTTGCATTAAATACTATCCATGTCATTCAAGATATACACTAAAACAGGCGACAAAGGAAAAACATCCCTCATCGGCGGCACTAAAGTACCCAAGAGTGATGTGCGCATTGAAGCTTACGGCACTGTTGATGAACTCAATTCCTACATTGGTCTCGTCAATGACTATATCGCAGATCCCGACACCAAACACCTGCTCCGGGAAGTACAGGACCGTCTTTTTACCATCGGTGCGGCACTGGCCTGTGATCCTGATAAAGAAACCAAATTAAAAATACCGGACCTCCATGAGACAGACATCGAACTGCTGGAGAAAAGCATCGATCAGATGAATGAAGAACTCCCCGTCATGAAATCATTCATTTTGCCGGGAGGCCATGTGGCGGTATCTACCTGTCACGTTGCCCGCTGCGTTTGCCGGCGTACAGAAAGACTTTGCGTAGGTATGCAGGAACACGATATGTTCATCGAACCACTGGTACTCAAATATATTAACCGTCTGAGCGATTACCTTTTTGTACTCGCACGCTGGGTAGGACACAAGCTGGGCGTGGATGAAATTCCATGGAAACCCCGGGTATAGAAATTTTCTTAAATTCGCTTCATGTTTACAGGAATCATAGAAACACTAGCAGAAGTAGTATCTACCAGGAAGGACGGTGGTAACCTGGTAATAACGATACAAACGCCACTCGCAGGCGAATTAAAAATAGACCAGAGTGTGGCACATAATGGCGTATGTCTTACCGTTACCAACATCCAGGGAGATACTTACGAAACCGTTGCCGTAGCAGAAACCCTGCAAAAAACGAATCTTGGTCAGCTCACCCCCACTCAGTTCGTGAACCTGGAAAGAGCCATGGTATTCAACGGCCGCATAGATGGCCACCTGGTACAGGGACACGTAGACAGCGTAGGAGAATGTATTTCCTGCCAGGAACAGAATGGAAGCTGGTTATACCGTTTTCGCTATCCTCTTGAATTTGCCGCCCTCATCGTGGAAAAAGGAAGCATTTGCCTGAATGGGATCAGTCTTACTGTATTTGATGTAACCAATGATGAGTTTTCAGTAGCCATCATTCCATACACCTACGAACATACCAACGTATCTAAAATAAAACCCGGCGTGCTGATCAACCTGGAATTTGATATTCTCGGTAAATATGTAGCCAGACAATTAGCGGTAAGAAACTAACCATCGTTAGTTTTCCTCACCATCATTTTACTAAAGCTGACAGCTGAATGCTAAAATACCTTCTCTGCTGCTCCCTGCTTTTTATCACCCTGTTGGCAAATGCCCAACAGCCTGGTGTGGTAAGGATAAAGGGCAGTTACGATGCTACTGCGGTAACGGAGCTCTATAACAGCGCTCCTATTGGCATACAGCTGTTCTACAGCGACAGCTCCACCCAGCTCACCACCGGCTACGGCAAAGGCAATTACCGGTGGAACAAATTAAATATCAGCAGCAACAATGGAACTATCCGGAATGGAGTACTTTACTTCGACAGAGCGCAGCTTATAAATGATCATTATCGTATTACCCTTACCGTTACTACCGGCAATAGCGACCCCTTAAAAACGACAATCACCCTGCCATATATTACAGGTATCCGCTTTAACCATTATGCCGACAGCATTAAACGGGATATCCGTTTTTACCTGAATGTAGAAGGAAAATTCAACAGCGGAAAAGTATTTCCATTAGATACCACCACCATCAGATTTGCTGCCTCTACCGGTAAAATTATAGGGCAGGACTTATTGCTGGATAAAAATGATTCCTCGAAAACAGTCACCGTAGAAGCATGGTATAAACCAAATGACCGCATGTACCTGAGGTCTGTCATCCCCGTAAAACAGGCGCCTGACAATGATTCCCTGCTGATAAAAAATTCTCCCGAAGGGAACAAAAGAAAAAGAAGACAATAACTATATCAGCATGCGTGATTTCAACTCCAGGTATTTATTCACCACATTCAGGGTCAATTGTTCCGGAGGACTTAACAGCGACATGATACCATATTTCGCCAGCTCCTTTACAATCAGTTTCTTATCGTACGCAAACTTTTGCGCAATAGTTTGCTTGTAAATACCCTCTATATCATAAGCAGGTTGCTCCGTGATTTTCTTCAATTCTGTATTCTCGAAAAATACCACCAGCACCAGGTGATAACGGGCCAGCCGGCGCAGAAAAGGTAACTGCCGCTGCAAACTCGACATGGACTCAAAGTTGGTGTATACCATCAGCAATGAACGGGTAGATACACTACTGCGTAACTGTACACTTAATGCCTCATAATCACTTTCCTGCCAATGTGTTTCCTGCGCATATAACATTTCCAGGATCTTATTCACCTGTATTTTTTTATTGCTGGCAGGAAGTACTTCTGTTTTATTTTCAGTGAATGTTACCAGCCCGGCTTTGTCGCCTTTATTGATGGCTACATTACTGAATACCAGCGAAGCGTTGATAGCGTAATCCAGCAATGA
The DNA here is from genome assembly GCF_056399985.1 of Chitinophaga sp. 01L420. Lineage (NCBI taxonomy): Bacteria > Pseudomonadati > Bacteroidota > Chitinophagia > Chitinophagales > Chitinophagaceae > Chitinophaga > Chitinophaga sp. 01L420. The sequence goes on along the minus strand of NZ_JBFTSK010000013.1, from coordinate 41,746 downwards.
CAATCCATTAAAAGGCATCTTCATGGTACGCCCCTTGTCTATGATAGAATATACCTGTTGTGATCTTTCTTCCACATAATTATTCACCATCAGATTGCCCGTGCGGGCAGATGCCTTCCAGTTTAACATCCGCACATCATCCCCCTTTGTATAAGGCTTAATGTGATCAAACTCCATGCTATGCCCGATGATGCGGCGTTTATGCACACCTAATTCATTCAGCCGGTTCATATAGGAATACAATTCGAAATGACGCAACTGATGAAAGCTCGGATAAACACTTACTTCCTGTTCGTTATTAAATACAAACCGGCGACTGATAATACCTAATGCACTTTTAATAAATACATTACTATAGCCGAATTGATAAACACCTCTTTCCAGTGGACGCAGTACATATCTGAACACATGCGCCGCACCGCCGCCTACTTTTGCACGCAAAGAAAAATCACGTTCCTGGAACTGAAAAGGTAATTCTTCAATTACATTTACAAAAACAGGAAAGGGATACCTGTTATGAAAATCAAGCAGTACTTCGTTTTCATCTCCATTGCTGAAACGATTGCTGGTTTTACGTTCCAGCGATATAATGCCCGAAGGACGCAGCAACAGTAATACCATATCCAGCAACACAATTCCTACCAATACAATAAAAGCGATGAGTGCAATATTGTAGAGGCGCGGAATAAAAAATGCAGTGATAAACAACAGCACGTTTATGCCCAACAGCAAATAAAGCCGGTTAGTAAAAAAAAGTATCTGGTATAAATTATTCTTTACAGTTGCTGACATATTCTCTTAGCATTTAATCATAAGCTTCCAGCCATTAATCGTTAGTTTTAGCTAAACAGCCAATAGCTAACTGCCAATGGCCAACTGCTATCTCGGTACTTCCACCATCTTAATAATCTGCGCAATAACATCATCTGTTTTAATACCTTCCATTTCCTTTTCAGGCGTAAGAATAATACGATGACGTAATACATGCGGTATCATTTCCACCACATCATCAGGAATCACAAAATCCCTGTTCTTCATAGCAGCGGTAGCTTTTGCACAATTCATAACGGCAATGGATGCACGAGGTGAGGCGCCCAGATAGAGCGATGAGTTCATACGTGTTTCATTGATAATAGCCGCGATGTAATGGAACAGTTTATCATCTACCACTACCTGTCTTACCTGGTTCTGGTATTCAATGATCTGTGTAGTAGTCACTACTTTACTGATCATCTTTGTCAGATCTGTTTCCCCGCTGAAATGGTGAATACTGCGCAGCACTGCTACTTCTTCCTGCAAATCAGGATACTTCACTTCTATCTTAAACAGAAAGCGATCCAACTGGGCTTCCGGCAGCCGGTAAGTACCTTCCTGTTCAATCGGATTTTGCGTGGCAATCACCATAAACGGACGATCCAGCGACCAGGTAGTACCATCGTTGGTAATCTGCCTTTCTTCCATTACTTCAAACAAGGCAGACTGTGTTTTGGCCGGGGCGCGGTTTATTTCATCAATCAATACCAGGTTGCTGAAAATAGGTCCTTTCTTATATTCAAATTCCCTTGTTTGAGGATTAAATACGGAAGTACCCAACACATCGGCTGGCATCAGGTCCGGCGTAAACTGTATACGGCTGAAATCCGCATCCACGCACTGTGCCAGTAGTTTAGCCGTCAGTGTCTTAGCCACGCCAGGAACGCCTTCGATCAGCACATGCCCCTGTGTAAGTAAACCTGCAATCAGCAAATCTACCATCTGATGCTGCCCTACAATTACTTTTGCTATTTGCTCCCTGATCGCTTCCACACCTTCATGCAAAGCAGAAAAATCAGTCCTGGGTTGAAATGTATTGGTGTCCATTATTTATTTCGTGTTTAAATAAAATAGTTGAATGCGTTTATAAAATTCCTTCAGGTAATCATCACTTATATTGCCTTCCAGCTGCACATGATGCATCATCTGTAATAACGTTCTGATATCCGCTTCCGATATGGTAGATTTCCGCGACAACGCCGCTACAAATTCTTCATTCAGTATATTGGTATTCAGATAATAACGGGTACGGATATACTCCAGCAAATGAAGGATCATTTTATGCGCCAGATTAAAGTTGTTATGCTGCTGATAATACAACTGCCCTATCGCATCCACAAATTCAACGGAGGTGTTATTAAATACCGGTTTATCAGGAATAATCCGTTGTCTGCGTTTGCTTTCAAACAATACATATAATAGCAGCAATGCTACGCCCAGCCACAATGCCCAGCGCATAGCCGGATAGCGCATTAGTACCTGCCACTCGCTAAAATCGCCCGCCTGTGCACTATGCTGACCACTATAAAAATCGTCCCAGTATACATTGCCGGCTGAATTTTGCAAATAAGCAGTCTGCATTTCCAGTGCAGCTACATTATGTTTATGCAGTAAAAAATAATTAGTGAAGGTATACGGATTCAACAAAAGATAAATGTACCCACGGCTATAGGCAATACGAATAAAATTGGGTTTGTTTTTATAGTTATAGCCCAGCGTTGTTGTTGTAGTACTGTCTGTACCAGAGAAATAATTGCCGCTGATCATCCCTTCATAAGAGAAGCTGGTATCTACGGGCACCGCTGTATCCTCGTAACGCTGTACCACACCTGCTTTCTGATGCTGCAGGTTATCACTTTCCACCACCTTAAAATTCAGCTGTTTGGCTAAATAAGGATCCGGGTTATTTACTGCAATAAACAGTTCATTGCCAGGTGATACATATTCCAGCATGGCATCTACATCTTTTTCTGTTGTAAACAGCTCGTTAGCCACCAGTATATAGGTGTTGCCGCTATACTTCAGTTCCGTTTCCTTTTCGTAGGTGCGTGCAAAAGGTTTAGTCACCACCTGTATAGAATGTTTGGAAAACAGTTCTGGCAGCATCTTAAAAGCGGCGTAAGCGCCGCCCGCTTTCTTATCCTTACTGGAAAAAGAAGACCGGGACATATCAGTAGATTGCTCTTCCGGGTTAATGGAAAAATTGCCTCCAATGATCATCAGTACTATAAATAATAGTACAACCGATCCTATGATGATATAAATGGATTTAGTCTTCACGAAGCTTTTCCTATTGCGTTATTAAAATCCCTGAACTCCTGGTTAATATTCCTGAAATCATCTTCACTCACCTCAAACCCACCATACCAGATATATTCATAGTCCAACGTCAGTGTGGCAAACTTTTTATAGTAGGGAGAGCTACGCATACTAAGCAGGTAGTCATTATTGGTTTTTTCCCGGCCCGCCACAATCATTTGCCGGCCGGCCAGCTGAAACAGGGTATACAGGTACCACCAGCGTATGGCCTGTCTTGTATCTCCGGCCGCAATAGCTGTTTTTATTTTCTCCTCATATTCCTCTCCGCTTTGCAGTTCTTCTTCCTGTATCTCCGTCAGACCATCTATTAGTTTCGCCTTACGGAAGATGGTCATACCATTAACTTTCATATAACGGTACAACAAAAATCCTAGTCCTGCCAGCAACAAAATCATAAGTACAAAGCGGATAGCACTGATAGAATTAAACATCGCAGCCAGGAATCTTTCCAGCCATGGCAACCGTTTTGGAGGCTCCTTTTTTATATCATAGTACTGCAGCTTCTTATTTTCTTTCAGCGCTTTTACCAGAGAATCTGAGATGTAACGCATCTCATGATAAGCAGTTTCGTCTGCGTATTCTTCGGTATCTGCATCAACATCGGCGCCTGCCGCTGTCGGTACACTATCGGTCTCCTGGGTAATAGCAGTTTCCGGTGTTACTGTGCTGTCGTATTGCGCTATACTTTTTAAAGGGAGACAAAGCAACAGCAGCAAACCTATTTTTAGCCCCAAATATTTCTTCATGTTACTGCTTTGAAAGGGTAAATGGGATGAAGACTTTCCCTTCCGCATTTAAACGATATCCTTTTTTATGCAGGTAAATGGGATAAAAAATGAAATAGCCCAGTATAAAACTCAGCGATGACAACAAGATAAAAAGACTTAACACCAGCGGCATTCCAGTATGCCGGGTTACAAAGCTCTCCAGGAATGCTGCTACTATAAATACAGGTATTAAAGTTACCATGATCTTAATGCCATCTTTGGCGCCTTTGCGCAGGGAGGCTAACCGTGTGCGCGTGCCGGGAAAAAGAATGCTTTTGCCCAATATAATACCGGCGCAGGCTGCAATAACGATACTGGATATTTCCAAAGTACCATGAATCCAGATGACCAGGATTGATTTCCAGCCCAGACCATGTGTAAAAAACAAGTATTGAAAAACACCCAGCATCACCCCATTCCGTATAAGCAGATACAGGGAGCCGACACCCAGGAAAATACCGCCTACATAGCAATAGAAAGATACCTGTATGTTGTTGATCGCGATGCGGAAAAACATGCCTAACGGATCGCCGTCTTTATATACGCCAAAGGGATCTTTATTGGCAATATTACGTTCAGTCATATTTACATACTCGTCTCCGAGTACACCCCGCACAAAAGTTTCATCATGTGCCGATGAAAAGGCGCCGATAATACAGAAGAGCAGGAAAAAACATAAAGTGAATAATAACAGGCGGTGATACCTGCGAAACAGCAGTGGTAATTCGTATTTAAAAAACAGCTGAAAGCGACCTACATCTTCTTTGCGGTTCTGATAAATACGATGGTAAATACCTGCTGCCAGGCCGTTTATATAACGGGTTACCTTACTGAAGCTATAAAAAGTTTTAGCGTAAGACAGATCATCTAATACTGACACAAATCTTTCCGCCATTTCATCAGGGTCATCTGTGGGCTCCTCCTGGTATTGCTTCCAGCGGGACAAATTTTTTTTGATAAACAGCGATTCTCTCATATTGAGTTCTTCTTTCCCTTTTAAATACAGATATTACCTACAGTAATGGGTTACTAATGGGGGAATACCGGCAAACATACTAAATCGTTTAACAATATATAAACAAATATGTAAATTTGACTATGGCAGATATAAAAATACCAACTTCTTTCAATATAGATCTCGAATTTGAATCGGCAGATATCGTGAAGCGTTTTTTAGCGTGGCTGATTGATTTTGCCATACGCGCCTGCTATATCCTGTTGGCTTATTCAGTGCTCACCTCTTTCCGGCTGGAGATGGATGCCCATATGGTGATATACATACTCCTGGTTTTTATACCAGTCACGTTTTATTTTCCTATTACAGAAATCAGTATGAACGGGTCTACACCCGGGAAAAAAATATTGCATATACAGGTGGTGAGTATGACAGGAAATGCGCCCAGTATTAGTCAGCACCTGATAAGATGGATATTCCGGATCATTGAAACGCCATTGTATTTCATGGCGCTTTTACCGGTACTCATACCACTGATAACGATTGTGCGCACACCATATAATCAACGTTTAGGCGATTTAATTGCTGGCACCATTGTGATCAGTACCAAACGAAAAGGCAGTATAGAAGAAACCATCTTCCGGGATCTTTCCAATAGTGACTATAAACCTCAGTTTCCACAGATCATGAAATTATCCGACAGGGATATGAATAAAGTGAAGGAACTGCTGGATCGTGCGCTGATGGCGAAGGATGACGAACTGGCCGCCAGGGTGGCATACCGGGTAAAAGATGTGTTGCACATTGAATCTGACCTGCCACATACTTACTTCCTGGAAACGGTGCTCAACGACTACAATTATTACACCACCAGGAATAATTAAAAAAGGCGGCCTTCAACGGGCCGCCTTTTTTTATCTAGCTAGCTGCATCAGATAGATTTACCTATCGAATTCAGATCATCGTTTACGTGATTAAAACGGGTTGGATCACCAGCCGGGCCTTTGTACACAATAGTACGGTCAAATGCCAGGATAGGATAAAATACAATACCCAGGAGAACCAGTCCTACCGTAAAGCCTTCAGTTTTTCCAAAGCTTTTGCTGAGCAGGTTAGTTATCCAGATACCCCAGATCGCACCGATGTAAGGAATACACATCAGCAGCATCCACCACCATGGTTTACCAACAATGACGGTAAGGATGTAGAGGTTGTAAATAGGAATGATAGCTTTCCAGCCTTCCTGACCTGCTTTCTCAAATATTTTCCAGAGACTGATGAAAATGATGGCAATGAGAATTAGGGCGAAGACAAGAAATACGCCGCTAAATAGCACTGCGAAGGCACTGCCGCCTTCATAGGTGGTTGTTTGCATAAAATAGGTTTAAGTTGTTTTGAAGTTCCAAGTTTAACAATCTTTCTTTGGGGGATAACCCTGTTTACCAAATATATATATTTTCCCGCTATATACATACTCCTAACATTATTAACATTAAAAGAATGCGTATAAATACGGTTCAAAAAATAATTTCAACTTTTTTCTGCCTAATATTTGGAGATTCAACACATTATATTACCTTTGCAACCGGCAAGTCTTATACGACCAGCTCCTACTGAACTCCCCCAGGACAGGAATGTAGCAAGGGTAGGTGGTTGTAGCGGTGCGATATAAGTAACTTGCCTTTTTTTTTCTTTTTTTATTGTCATTAGTTGCTTGTCAATAGTATCTGGTTGCTATTTTCTCCACCTCTTTCACTAATGACAGCACCTTCCACAAACGGTTCATTTCCTGACAACTAATTTATATAGTATGAAATTCTTTATTGATACAGCTAATCTGGCGCAAATACAGGAAGCTCACGATCTCGGCGTTCTCGATGGTGTAACCACCAATCCATCTCTGATGGCTAAAGAAGGTATTAAAGGCGAAGCTGCTATTATCAAGCATTACGAAGACATCTGCGAAATTGTAGATGGTGATGTAAGTGCTGAAGTGCTCTCCACAGATTTCAAATCTATTATTGAAGAAGGTAAGAAACTGGCTGCTATTCACCCGAATATCGTGGTGAAAGTTCCAATGATAAAAGACGGTGTAAAAGCCATCAAATGGTTTACTGATAACGGTATCAGAACAAACTGTACCCTGGTATTTTCTGCTGGTCAGGCTATCCTGGCTGCTAAAGCAGGTGCTGCTTATGTATCTCCATTCATTGGTCGTATTGACGATACCAACTGGGATGGTGTAGAACTGATCGCGCAAATTGCACAGATCTACAGCTTACAGGGCTTCAAAACAGAAATTCTCGCAGCTTCTATCCGTAGCGCACTCCACATTGTGAAATGTGCAGAAGTAGGTGCTGACGTATGTACCTGCCCGTTAGATTCTATCCTGGGTCTGCTGAAGCACCCGTTAACGGATATCGGTCTGGCGAAGTTCCTCGAAGATGCCAAGAAAATGTAATCTCACGATATTTTTTTAGATGGTGTATCCCCGGTGCAGTAATTGCGCCGGGGATTTTTTTTGCCCTCATCCCAGGTTATATTTTGCTGTCTGGAAGATGATAGTGTTTTGTTGGATAATTTATTTTAAATTCAAAGATAATATCCACGTACACCCAACACGCAATAAACAGAGAACCCAATGGGAAAATATATCCTTTCGCTGGACCAGGGCACCACCAGTTCCCGCGCTATTATTTTTGATCACGATGGCAGCATCAAAGCTGTTGCCCAGAAAGAATTCAAACAAATATTTCCGCAACCGGGATGGGTGGAACATGATGCGATGGAAATATGGACTTCACAAGCCAGCGTAGCCGCAGAAGTCATACTGAAAGCAAGGGTAACCGGTGAAGATATCGCCGCCATTGGCATCACCAATCAACGCGAAACCACCATTGTTTGGGATAAAAAAACCGGCAAACCTATTCATAACGCCATCGTATGGCAGGATCGCCGCACCGCCGCCTATTGCGATTCATTAATCAAAGAAGGGAAAGAACAACTCATAAAAGATAAAACAGGCTTGCGCCTGGATGCTTACTTCTCCGGCACCAAAATTAAATGGCTGCTCGACAGTATACCCGATGCCCGTAAAAGAGCAGAAAACGGCGAGCTCGCATTTGGTACAGTAGACAGCTGGCTGGTATGGAATTTCTCCAACGGCAAGCTCCACATTACCGATGTGAGTAATGCCTCCCGCACATTGTTGTTTAATATCCACGACATGAAATGGGATCCGGAATTATTAGCACTCTTTGATATTCCTGCTGCTATGTTGCCGGAAGTAAAACAATCCAGTGAAGTATACGGATACTCAGAAGCCAATCTCACCCCCTATCGTATTCCTATTGCCGGTATTGCCGGAGATCAACAGGCTGCCCTGTTCGGACAGTTATGCACACAACCCGGCATGATCAAGAATACTTATGGTACCGGTTGTTTTATGGTGTTGAATACCGGCGACAAACCCATTCCTTCCAAAAACAACCTGCTTACCACCGTAGCCTGGCAAATCAATGGTAAAACCAGCTATGCACTGGAAGGCAGCATCTTTATCGGTGGCGCCGTAGTACAATGGCTCCGCGATGGACTGGGCATTATCCGCCATTCTGCCGATGTGGAAAAACTGGCTGCCACTGTGCCTCACAGCGATGGTGTGTACCTGGTGCCTGCATTTGCCGGTTTGGGTGCGCCTTACTGGAATCAACACGCACGCGGCACGATGGTAGGGCTCACCAGGGGCTCTACCGCTGCACACATTGCCCGCGCAGCACTGGATAGTATTGCCTTTCAAACCATGGATGTACTAAAGGCTATGGAAGCAGATGCAGGCATGCCCATCACAGAAATACGCGTAGATGGCGGCGCTACCAAAAATAACCTGCTCATGCAATTCCAGGCAGATATTACCCATCTCCGCGTTGTACGCCCTGTTATCACAGAAACGACCGCACTGGGCGCTGCTTACCTCGCAGGACTCGCTGTTGGCTACTGGGATAGTATTGAAACCATCGCAAAGCAATGGAAGATAGATGCCACCTTTGATGCGACTATGGAGGACGCTGAAAGCAAAAGATTATGCAGCGACTGGAAACGCGCCATCAGAGCAGCACAGGCCTGGACTGAAGAATAATATTTTTCCACGTTACTTAATATTTTGTTCAACTTATGTCACCTTATTTAGCAGAAGTTTTAGGAACCGCATTTATCATTGTACTGGGAGATGGTGTGGTTGCAAGCGTTATACTCAACAAATCAAAAGGCAACCAGGGAGGCTGGATGGTAATCACCATGGGCTGGGCCATGGCCGTATTTATTGGCGTATATGCTACCGCCAAATACAGTGGCGCCCATCTCAATCCGGCTGTTACATTTTCAGCAGCTTTGCAGGGAAAATTCCCCTGGGAAAAAGTACCCGGTTATGTAGCCGCTCAATTGGTCGGTACCATGCTGGGCGCCCTGCTGGTATGGCTTTGCTACAAAAAACATTTCGATGAAACACCCGATGCCAATACCAAACTCGGCGTGTTTTGTACCATTCCGGCTATCCGAAACCCTAAATACAACTTCCTCACGGAGTTTCTGGCCACCATGGTATTCATACTGGCCATCTGCTTCATTACCGGCCCTACTGTGGGTTTAGGCTCCCTCGATGCGCTACCGGTAGCCTTTGTAGTGCTTTCCATCGGCTTGTCTCTCGGTGGCCCTACCGGTTATGCTATCAATCCTGCCCGTGACCTGGGACCCAGAATAATGCACTTCCTCCTGCCTATTTCAGGAAAACGTGACAGCGACTGGGGTTACGCCTGGATCCCCATATTGGGACCGCTGGCAGGTGCTGCAGCAGCAGCTTTTATTTATAAATACTGCCTGCAATAGTTGTGGTCTGATTATTAAATTTCAGGAAATAACATAAAAGATCAGGGGCTACCGGTAAACGATGTATTACCAGTAGCCCCTGATCTTTTTACATCTTACAAAACATATGATTCTACATAATTTTAGCTAAAACAAAAACATAACTTTCATTTTTTTCTGAAAGTTTCGTAACTTTGAGAATATTTAACGATGGTACACCGTTTGCCCACAACTTGCGGACCACCAGTTAAATACCATATCATCGTAATTATAAATTGACGAATTATGATTCAGCCCAACATACCGGACACTAAGCAACCGCGAATCGTTATTGTAGGCGGTGGATTCGGCGGCGTAAACTTGGCCAAACAGCTTAAACACGTACCTGTTCAGGTAGTGTTACTGGACAGAAATAACTACCACCTTTTTCAGCCCCTGCTATACCAGGTATCCACTGCCGGCCTGGAACCAGATAGTATCGCTTTTCCATTACGCGGTATATTCCAGAAACAACAAAACCTGGTTTTCCGCATGGCAGAAGTAACCGGCCTTCGCGCAGAAGAAAATATACTGGAAACAGGTATCGGTGAAATACACTACGACTACCTCGTTTTCGCTACCGGTAGCAATACCAACTTCTTCGGCAATAAGGATATAGAAGATAATGCGATTGGTATGAAATCGCTGATTGAAGCAGTACAGATCAGGAACTACGTTGTAAAACAATTTGAGGAAAGCCTGTTGCTGCAAAATCCGGAAGAAATCAAACCCAAACTCAATTTTGTGATGGTGGGTGGCGGTCCTACCGGTGTGGAACTGGCGGGCGCTTTTGCGGAATTACGCAAATACATTATGCCCAAAGACTACCCTACCTTACCTCAGTCGTTAATGAATGTATACCTCATTGAAGCAGGCCCTAAGTTACTCGCTTCCTTCAGCGAAAAAACATCTCAAAAAACACTGGAAGCCTTGCAGGATATAGGCGTACGTGTAATGACCAATACCGGTGTAAAAGAATATGACGGAAAAACGGTTACCCTCAGCACCGGAGAAGTGATACAAACACAATCTCTCCTTTGGTCTGCCGGCGTAAAAGGCATTCCTGTAAAAGGAATCCCTGCTGATATTATACTTCCCAACGGCCGGGTAATTGTAAATGAACTAAACCAGGTAAAAGGCTTTACCAATGTGTACGCCATCGGCGACATTGCACAAATGACCAACGATCCCCGCTTCCCTAAAGGTTATCCGATGGTAGCACAGGTAGCGATTCAACAAGGTAAAAATGTAGCGAATAACTTACGGCTGTCTCTGAACCACAAACCCATGAAAGGCTTTAATTACAAGGATCTTGGCAGCATGGCCACCATTGGCCGCAACAGAGCCGTAGCCGAATTTGCCGGCATGCGCATGAGCGGCTACCTTGCCTGGATAGCGTGGATGATAGTGCATCTCATGAGCTTATTGGGATTCAGAAATAAACTGGTGGTATTCATTAACTGGTTTTACCGCTACTTTACTTATGAAAGAGGTACCCGCATCATCATCAAACGCGGTGCTGCCAATATTGTAAAACTAAGACAGAGCATCAACTAATGATAATGCAAAAGGGAGATGATATGATCATCTCCCTTTTTAAATTCGCTTTCATTACTATTTTCTGTTCAGAATAGAATTCAATGTGATAGAGGATACCAACTCATCAGACCTGCCACCCAATGCCCGGTAATACAACAGGATAGTATAATTATTCTCCGTTTCCCAGTAATCACCTTCTGTCAGCTCTGTATTGAATTTTGCATTGGGCTGTGTTTTATCTACCAATCCATAAATGTAATTATAATAGCCCTGCTTCAGGAAAAGCGTGCCTTCATAGGCACGGCTGGCGCCATTATAAGTCAGTCTGCTGTTTTTATTACATTCGTAGTTGGTAAGCTCCCCGAATATATATACATCGTAGCCTGCATATGGCTCTGGTGCTACAAAAGAGAAATGCACTGACGCATAATCCCCTTCAAAATTAGGATCATAATCATCCAGTGTAGCCAGGTAATATTTACCGTTAATATCTTTAATAAACTGGTATACTTTATCTGCCCTTTCGTGATCAGGCACCGCGAATACATCGGTGCTGTTATTATGATACTCGGATCGCTGCACACGCTCCGTTTGCAAACGGAAACTGCGTAAATCTATCCACCGGAATTCCTTTCCTGCAGGCACCACACAATCCTGCTCCGCATTATACTTTAATACGTTGCCATTGATAAACTGAGGCTTGAGGGTAGTCAGCGCATTATCCCAACGATAGTTCTGCAATATCACCACCTTTATCTGATCAAATGGATTCTGAATATTTAAAGAGCCGGTGTTTACTTCGAAATTGATCTTCTGATAAGTACGGAATAGCTTTGGTGCAATGGGACTTTGTATAAACCCCGAAATACCAGCTTTATTTTCCACTACAAACATCCGGCGGGTAAAAGCCAGTTGAGAGGTATCGCTGTCCAGGTAAATCTTCAACAGGTAGTTGCCCGATTTCACCGGATAACTGTTGGTGCCTGGCAGCTGCACGCTGTAGTGAGTATAGCGCGCCAGCGAAACACTGGATAACTTATAGTTCAGTATTCTCGTTTCGGAGAAGCCCCGCATATAATCAAACTGATTCACTGGTGCCGGCGTCCAGTCTGCATTACAAAGCACAAAAGAATAATAATAGTTTTTCACATCATTATCCATGTCATCAAAAGATAGTTCCAGCTTCTCTCCGGTGCCAATAGTATACATCGGCATACTAAGAGGATCGCCTGCCTGGCTGAATTTTACAGATCTGATGTTGTTGTAGTATACATGGTCCGGGGTAATAGCATCTACCTGTGCTGCTATGTTATTGCTGAACAAACAGGAAGCAATGGCTATTATGAAAAATGCTGCTGTACGCATACGAGGTAATTGATTAATTAAGGTACGACTATTAATGGAAAGCGAAAAGCTGAAGACAAAAAGCAAAAAGCTATTGTAACGAATGATCCCGGCGAAGATAAAACAATTTAGGCCCTGCCATCGCCCGCTACAATAGCTTTTTGCTTTCTGCTTTACGCTTTCCGCTTTTCCCTATATATTTGTTCCATGCGTTTATCATTTTTTATTGCCAGAAGGATTGCTTTCAATAAGGGATCCACTTTTTCCAAGTTCATCATCAATATAGCAGTAGCCGCCACCGCGGTGAGCGTAGCGGTAATGATACTGGCAACAGCATTGGTAAACGGGTTTCAACAAGTGATTCAGGAAAAGATATTCAGCTTCTGGGGCCATATCCATGTCAATGAATACCAACCCAATGCCGGACCACTGACAGAAGAAATTCCTTTCACCGGCAGAAACAGCCTGCTAGACAGTATTAAACTGGCACCAGGCATTAAAACAATCAGTAATTACGCTACCAAGTCTGCTATCATCAAATCAGAAAAGGAAATAGATGGGGTCATTTTCAAAGGGGTAGATAAAGGCTACGACTGGCCACAGCTAAGGCGTTTCCTCCAATCGGGCAACCTCCTGCAGTTTAACGACTCCGCCTATTCACCCGAAATCATGATATCTGAATACATGGCCACACAGTTGCAGCTAAAAGTAAATGATAAAGCCATTATCTATTTTATTCAGGGTGGCGGATTACCTCCCAGAGCCCGCAAGTTAACGGTGACGGGCATATTTAAAACAGGTATAGAAGAATACGATAAAACATATGTAATCGGTGATCTGAACCTGGTTCGTAAAATGAACGACTGGGAACCCACACAGGTAGGCGGTTACGAAATAACACTCAACGATTACCGCAAGATGGATACCACGGCCAGGTATATGGACAGGAACCTGTTATCGGACCAGCTGTTTACCCGCACCGTACGGGATATTTATCCCAACATCTTCGATTGGCTGCAGCTGCAGAACCAGAACGAATTGATCATCATCATCATCATGACCATAGTGGCCATCATCAACATGATCACCGCCATACTCATCCTGATCCTGGAACGTACCAACATGATAGGCATTGCCAAAGCACTGGGAATGCGCAACTGGAATATTCAACAGGTGTTTGTTTTCCAGGCCGCTTATATCGTGATACTGGGTATCCTGATCGGCGATTTCTTTGGACTGGGCATCGCTTTCCTGCAACAAAGCACCGGCATATTCAAATTACCGGAAGAGTCGTACTATATGTCGGTAGCAGCCATCTCTATACATTGGGTAGATATCCTGTTGATTAACTTAGGCACCTTCCTGATTTGTACTTTGATATTGCTGCTCCCGTCCTTAATTATCAAACGCATAACGCCGGTAAAGGCCATACAGTTTAAGTAGTTATTTCTTACGGGTACTTTTTACATAGTCGCGCAGGTAACTGCACTGACCATATACCTGGTGGTAAAAACTAGTTTGCACAAAACTACCTGTCAGTAAGGGGAAATAACGGTTATGTATCAACGCAGAAATGTATTTATCGCTATCCTCATTTTCAGCGGTATGCTTCTGTGAACAACGCGCCGCCATAAATGCACACCGGGCCCTGAACTCCTTGTCTGTACTGGCCTGCGCTGCCTTTAAGTAATAGGTTTCTGCTCCATAGCAACCGAAATACTGTTTTTCAAACGGATCTTTATCACACTTGGTCGTATACCACTGCGTAGAGGGACGGTAATCCTTCACGAAAAACCATGTTCTCCCATAATAAGAGATGCTGAATAACGCAGACGCATAATCGTAATATACTTTGGGTGACACCGGCGCTGTTTTCATTTTTTCCTGCAACTGCACCATGCGATCACAAAACTGTTGTTGCGTAATGCCTTTGGTATAGCCCAGTTCAGCGGTGTCTTCTCCAAAGTCCTCCAGCTGTTCCCGGAATACCTGGTAAGAAGTAGCCTGCGCAACAGCCGGTACTTTTTTAAACCAGTCACGCGCATTGCTGAAATCATGCACGCGCACATAGCTTTCTCCAATGATCCTGTTCATATTCAGGTTTTGGGGGAAGAAGCCCGCCAGGTACAACTCATACGGAGTCTTCACCGGTTGATGCAGAAAATTATTCAGCCGGATCAGTTCTGCAGACTTCATATCATCACTCACCTGGGATACCGCAGTCTGACCAGAAACAAAATAATCGTTTATCTGCAACGAATCGCAGCGCCCCCTGATCAGTGCTTCTTTCACCACGTCTCCCTGCTGATGATAGCGGGGAGCCAGGATGGCAAATAACAGGTTGCGATAGGTTTTCTTAAAAAAGTAAGTTTTGTCCGGCATACTCCACCAGTCATCACGATGATTTTTTTCCGGAGGTGTTTTAGCATCCAGCCATTTAAAAGAAGCCAGTAAACGTGATTCGAAGGCGCTATCTATTGTTTTCTGTTGGTTGATATTTACCAACAGGTTAACAATTTCCCACTGATCTTTTACTTCCCCGTCTTTTGTTTTCACTTCTTCCAACCGGGTCTTTGCAGCCGGGTAGTCTTTACGGATATAGGAAATATAGGCAGATGACACCCGCCACAGGTCCATATCTTTCAATTTACCCTTATTCACGAAGCTATCTATCACGGTTTGCAGCGTGCTTAACCGCGTGGTCATCTTCTTTTTCTCTTCCGTAGAGTAGTCATGCATGCTGATTAATCCGACTGACTGTCCTTCGCTCAGATACGGGCTGAAGTATGCATCTTCCAGTTTATTAATTTCCCTGGCCAGCAATATATTTAATGCAGGAGAAGCGGGATCAAAACCGTATACATTGCGCAGCGCGGCAACATCCGGCTCTGAGTTGGCAAACCCGTAAATGGCGGCTACAGTGGCTTTTTCGTGATTGTCTTTACACAACGGATACACCTGGTTATTGCTGGTGTTAGTCCACATTAAGCTGGTAAAACAGGAAGTCCGCAGAGACGGTGCTTTTTCAAATACGCGCGAAAATAAATACGCACTCTGCACGGAATCCTTTAAACGCAATAAGGCACCCGCTTTCAGGGCCAACGCTTTGAAATAGACTAATGAGGAATTATCTTTCCCTTCAAAAAATTTATCGAAAGAAGTGATGGCATCCCGGTAATCTTTACGGTAATGCTGTAGGCGGATCAACTGAAAAGCATAACGTTCACGGATATCTTCATCTGTGGTTTTATTGTACAACCCTTCGCCTTCTGTATACAGATCTCCCAGCAAACCATTATTTCTGTCGGGCGCAGACCATGGGTCAGCGTTGATAACGGCGGGTTCGCAGGTTTTGGCAAATAATAAATAACGGGCTGCTTCCCGGTTTTTATCTTTCAATAAAAACTGTGCAAAAGAATTTTGTTTTACACTATCCGGTAACACATTACTGCCGATAGCAATCGCCGACAACTGCTCCACCTTATAAGTATAAATACATTCGCGTATATCCTTCGCCGTTACCTTACTGCCAGTATAATTTTGCCAGTCCCCCACGTTAGCGGTTTCCTCAGAAGGCGTAGGATCACCGTAAAAATTGCTCAGTGAAGTATAATAAAATGGTTCATATCCTCCTCCTTTTGAATAAGGACTATAAAAGGAGATATAATAATCATAAGGATCTGGCGAGGGACCACACGATAAGGTGTAGATCACATTGCCAAAGAAAACAGCACAAAAGCTAATTAAAAAAACGAATAATTTTTTGTAGTTCATCCAAGGGATAATTTTGAAGCGTAAGCGAATCAAGATGATAAAATATAATAACCGGATCTTTTGTGGGTAGCTGTTTTGCCACCAACTTTGCGGAAGATTCCAGTGTTAAAGGATCAATAGTTTCCCGCCGGATAACATTTCCTTTCTTTAATGGATAGCCATTCAGTAGTGTATCCTGTTGTACGGTGTACAGCTGTGGTGGGCCTGGGGCAAAAAGGGCCGCATTTTGCAATTCCGTTTCTCCAACATTCCTTAAGATCCCTGCATACCCGATATCATTACGGAATAAAACACTCCATTCGAAAAGGGGTAACGCAATGTCCAAAGGTAAGGGATATCTGGCAACCCGATGCTCTCCCAGGTAGGACTCCATCACCTCCAGGTCCAGAATAGAATTATGTGCGCCGGGCTTACGGAGGTCACCCATATTGTAACACATCAGCAGCCCTTTGTCTACCGGTGGAATTCCAGTACGTACCGCATATTTCACCTGGTACATACGGATGGTGGCCGATATACGCCGCTGCTGAAAGAAAGGTGTTTGTTTGATTTGCTTTATAAAGGAGAAATAGGCATCCCGGCTGCGCTCTGTCCAGTCGCAGTCCAGCTGTATTTCAGGGATATGCACGCCTGGCATACGATCGCATAATTCCCCCATCAGTTTTGCTACTTTGCCGGCAAGTGCCGTATCCGGATGCGCCCATACTTCATTCATCAGGAACACCACCGGCACAATGTCCACAGTGGCGGGCAAGGGAGCCGATTGTCTGAAAATGGCTACCGGTACGGGTGCTTTCGTCACCTCGTCTACGTCCACATCAAATAACTTGATGTATAAGCGCTTGGCCGGCAGCTGCTGTACATATGCCTGTTCTTTGGTGTTCCCATTCCAGGTTTGTTTCCAGTAATAAAAGGCAGGCGTTACTTTTCGCTGTACAGGATGATGACAGGCAGCAGTTAACACAAACAAACTTATAAACAGTATACGGGGTATCATGATATTTTAAATAAGCAACCTGCCACAGATAATACCTGCTGCCACTGCAGCATTTAATGATTCGGCGCCACCGAGACGGGGAATGGTGATCCGGTGGGTAGCCAGTGCTATTACTTCTTCCGTTAATCCCCTTCCTTCATTACCAATCAGGATAATACCTTCTTTCATGGCCGGAAAATCAGCGATATTCTTACCATGCAGGGTAGCTGCATAGGAAGAAAGTTTAGTTTGCTGCAACAACTCCTTTATATCGTATTCGGCTATACGTACCCGGATAATACTACCCATGGTAGCTTGTATGGTCTTAGGATTATATACATCCACACAATCCGGGGAACAAATAATCTGTGGTATACCAAACCAGTCGGCGATACGAATCAGCGTTCCCATATTACCGGGATCCTGTATGGCTTCCAGCACCAGCGCCACAGTACCTGCTGCAGGAAGCGGATTGGCCGCCGCCGGCATATCCAGCAAAGCCATTGCCCTGTTGGGTGTGGTGAGGGAAGACAATTGTTTCAGTATTGTTGCATCCACTTCTGCCGCTGCACCCGCAGGTAACCTGTCCAGCAAGGCCGTATGTTGCTCCAGCCAATCGGCTGTTGCAAATACTCCTTTCACGGGCATGCCCGCCTGTAGCAGCTCCTGCACGATCTTGTCACCCTCTGCTACATACTGGCTGGATTTTTGCCTGTTTTTTTTGTGCTGTAATGATTGAATATATTTAATTTGCGCCTTTGACAACATGGGGCCAAACCTACACGATTTCTTTTAATCAGCCAAGAAGAGGCATGGTATCCGGTTCGTCAGGAATGGCTTTAAAAATTACTAATAACGTTTTCGCCCGTGATGCAGCTGCTTCCCAAATCCAGAATTTTACTGCTGAAACAATTGCTGCTATTAGCTGTAATATTCACGTTGGCGGCATGTTCCAACACCAAATACCTTCAAAAGGATCAAACATTATATACCAGCAGTAAAGTAGATGTAAAGGGAGAAGTACTCAACTCCGAAAAACAGGATCTCCGCAGCTCCCTCTCTTCGAAATCGCTGATGACACAGCAACCCAACAAAAAATTACTGACCACCCGCATAAAAGTCTGGCTCTATAACCAGAAGTATAACGAGAAAAAATCAAACTGGTTCTGGAACCTGGTCCTGTCAAAACGAAACCTCGAAGAACCCGTAGTATATGATTCCACCAAATCCAAAGAGTCGGTGGAACGCATGAGCAGCTACCTCCATAACCAAGGCTTCTTTTATGCTACCGTAAACTATGAGGCTAAAACCAAACGTAAAAAAACCAGTGTTACCTACCAGGTAAATACCGGCAAAAACTTCGTCATAGATAAAATTACCTACGTTATACCCGATACTGCAATTTTAAACATTGTAAAAGCCAATGAAAAATTATCACTCGTACAGAAAGGCGTGGTTTTTAAATCGGCGACCCTTGGCAGCGAAAGGGAAAGGTTAACCCGGCTGATCAAAGATGCCGGCTACTATCAGTTTAACCGCGATGCGATAGAATACAGTGTGGATACATTGAATAAATCCCTGTTCCGCAATACCCTCAACCCTTTTGAAGGACTCGTGAATATCTTCAACGAAAACAAAGGACGGGATAAACTGACCATGGACGTGGAAATCCATATCAAAAACCCGGAAGACACCATCGGCACCTGGCAACAATATCATATCGGTAAGATTTATGCCTACCCCGATTTTTCGCTGAATGGCAATCCAAACGACAGCACCCTGAAACATGATAACCGCAAGTATATCAACATTCGTTATCACCAGGAGATACTGAAACCCAAAATTCTTTCTAAATCTATATTACTAAGACCGGGAGAAACTTATTCCCTGCAACAGTATACCAATACAGTCAATAAATTATACGACATCGGCATCTGGCAATTTGTTACGCTCCAGTACAAAGAGCGGAAAGATTCTGTTAAAACACTGGATGCTTACGTGTTCCTGACACCACGCCGCAAACAGGAACTGGGACTCAGCTTTGAGTTAAGTAACAGTTCCGACTATACGCTGGGATCCGGTATTACCCTCAACTACCGCCACATCAATCTGAATAATACGGCTACCCAGCTAGGTATGGCCCTGAATACCGGCATTGAGCTGATACGTCAGAAATCCGGATGGGACCTGCAATCCAAACAGTTTGGCGGAGAAATAGGCCTTACCTGGCCACGTTTTGCACTGCCATTTAACATTAAACAATCCGCCAGGTCTAACGTCAAAACCCGGTTAACACTGGGCGCCAATTACCTGTCACGTGTTGAGAAATTTGATGTCACCAGTATCAATGCCTCGTACGGCTATGATTGGAACGAAACATTGTACAAACGCTGGATCATCAGGCCTATCACATTGAACTATGTGGGTGTTAGCCTGGATCCAACTTTCCGGGACAGCGTAGTAAATGCCAATCCTTACCTGAGACGTAGTTTTGAGCCGGCCTTGATCGGTGGAGAAAGTGTTTCTTACATCTATAGCAACCAGGATTTACTCCATCAGCGCCACTACAGCTACTTCCGGATAAACATAGAAGAGTCCGGGCTTTGGCTGAGCGGCATCAACAGCCTGATGAACAGTGTCAGCGGGCATAAAACCAACCTGGAAACACTGACCAATGTTAATATTTCCAATTTTGTAAAGATAGAAGCAGATTACCGCCACTACTGGAAACTGGGACTGCACAGCGGTCTTGCTACCCGGACTTATGCCGGGATAGGCATCCCGTATAGTTATTCACAGGTGTTACCTTATGTAAGACAGTTCACTTCCGGTGGCCCCAACAGTATCCGCGCCTGGCGCTTACGTACACTGGGGCCCGGCTCCTACAAGGATAACTCCCCTACCCCTAGCGCACAAACATTCCCTGATCAAACAGGTGATATGAAGCTGGAGGGCAATGTGGAATACCGTTTCGATCTGTTACGAATGTTTGGAGGTACTATCAACCTCAAAGGGGCTACCTTCCTGGACATGGGTAATATCTGGATGATCCGGAATGATCCCTCCAGACCCGGCTCCGAATTCCAGTTCAGCCAGTTATATCATGATCTGGCAATAGGAACGGGCGCGGGTCTGCGGTTGGATTTCTCTTTCTTCCTCATCCGTTTGGATTGGGGTATCCCATTGAAAGTTCCGTACTTTACCGGCAATAAAAACGGCTGGTATCTGAGCCAATGGGATTTGAAAGACAGTAGATGGCGGCGTGATAATATTATCTGGAATATTGCTATTGGTTATCCGTTTTAGGGACGGTGTTGGCAGCAATGAAATCAGCCATGTCAGTAGCATCCGACAGTTTGAAATTACCGATACGTGTTCTGCAAAGACTGCTCAGATAAGCACCACAACCCAGTGTAGCACCATAGTCATTCGCCAGTGAACGTATATACGTGCCCGTGCTGCACACCACCCTGAAATGTACTTCCGGTAAGTCAATTTTGGTGATCTCAAATTCCGAAATAGTTAATTTGCGTGGTTCCACTTTTACATCTACCCCTTTCCTGGCCAGCAGATAGATAGGCTTACCATTTTGTTTAATGGCAGAGTGAATGGGAGGTAACTGCATGATTTCCCCGATAAAAGGCTGGGTAGCTGCCAGTATAGCAGCTTCATCAAGATGACTGATGTCTTTAAAATTTTCAGGCTCGGATTCTTTGTCAAAAGTGGGTGTGGTAGCTCCTAATGTGAAAGTGCCGGTATATTCCTTCTCCTGGGCCTGGTATTCATTAATTTTCTTTGTCATTTTCCCGGTGCAGCAAATCAGCAGTCCGGTAGCCAATGGGTCCAGCGTGCCGGCGTGACCTATTTTTGCTTTGGTGGTATTTCTTATCTTACGCACTACATCGAAGGAAGTCCATGTTAATGGCTTGTTGATCAATATCACGGCTCCTTCCTGGTAATTAATATTTTCGTTCGTTTGCATGGCGCAAAGATAATAAATAGCATTTAGCCATTAGCTTTTAGCTTTTAGCAAATGCAGCGTAGAACATAATATATGTTTGTCTCCGCTGCATTTGCTAAAAGCTAAAAGCTAAAAGCTAATGGCTTTTTATTAAATTCACGCAATTTTCAAATACATGGCATTAGAACATCATTTAGACGCAACACTACGGCACAAGCAACAGGTAGACAATTCGCGTGACTACGTGCTGCCATTCATACAGCAGGAATTTCCGAAACTGGAAGGCCTGCGGGTAATGGAAGTTGGATGTGGAGAAGGCGGGGTGCTGATCCCCTTCCTGGAAAAGGGCTGCAACTGTGTGGGCGTGGATCTTGCACCTGACCGTATCGAACTGGCTAAGAATTTCCTTCAACAATACCTGGATGGTGGACAATTAAAGCTGATCGCCAAAAACATCTATGATCTTGACTTCCTGGGAGAATTCCAGCATTCTTTTGATGTAATTATTTTGAAAGATGCCATCGAACACATTCCTGACCAGGAAAAAATCATCGGGCATCTGAAGCAATTACTCACCCCCCAGGGACAGGTTTATTTTGGGTTTCCACCGTGGTATATGCCACATGGAGGCCATCAGCAGATCTGCGCCAACAAGTTCCTCAGCATGGTGCCTTATATTCACTTGCTGCCAAGACCCTTGTACAAAGGAGTATTGCGGCTGTTTGGTGAAGGAGATGATGTAGTCGTGGATCTGATGGATGTGAAGTCGACCGGCATTTCTATAGAACGCTTTGAGCGCATCGTAAAACGTCAGCACTATAAAATTACCCAACGCAGATTTTATCTGATCAATCCCATCTATAAATATAAATTCGGTGTAAGCGCAAGAGTACAGTGGAAGCCCATTGCAGCCATTCCTTTCTTCAGGAATTTTGTGACTACCTGTATGTATTATATGATTAAGCCGGAGTAGCTGTTAGCCATTAGCTTTTAGCTTTTAGCAAAATGCAGCGGAGAACATAATATATGTTTATCTCCGCTGCATTTTGCTAAAAGCTAAAAGCTAATGGCTAACAGCTGCTCCATATTTCCCATGACGCTTCCGCTTGCAGGATCAGCATTTCATGTCCGTTTTTAGTGGTAGCACCTTGTGCAGTTCCTTTTTGTAAAAAGGCGGTTTCTGCCGGATTATACACGAGGTCATACAACAGGTGCCTGGAGGTAAGGTATTGATAAGGTATTTCAGGAAACGTATCTACTTTGGGATACATGCCTAAAGGGGTAGTATTGACAATAATGGTATGTGCTGCAACGGTTGCCTGGTCCAGTGCGTCATAAGATATCGCGCCGTTAACCGGCTGACGGCTTACTACGGTGTACGTAATACCCAGTTGCTCCAGTGCATACATAATCGCTTTGGCGGCACCACCGGTACCCAGCACCAGGGCGCTGGTATGGTGGGATTGCAGTAATGGCTGCAATGATTTTGTAAACCCGATTACATCTGTATTATAGCCTGTTTTCTTCCCGTCTTTAAAATGAATGCAGTTAACGGCGCCTATTTGTGCAGCCGCTTTGCTGAGTTCATCCAGGAAAGGGATGACTACTTCTTTGTAGGGAATGGTAACGTTTAATCCGTTGAGCTGCGGATGTTGCTCCAGCAGTGTGCTGAATTCGGAGATACCGGGTATCGGGAAGTTTTCATACTGGCAGCCAGTGATCTGTTCCTTTTCAAATTTTTCTTTAAAGAACCCTTTTGAAAAAGAGTGGCTAAGCGGATAGCCAATAAGTCCGTAAATCTTCATGAACCCAATAATTGAAAATTACGAATTTCAAATTACGAATTACGGATTTGTGGGAAGATGTTGCGTTTACCATCTCCCCACAAATCCGTAATTCGTAATTTGAGATTCGTAATTATTAAAAAACTATTCTCTATCTAAAAACAGGTTAAACGTATCTCCTCTTAAGCCAATACGCATAGCTTCCAGGGAAATAACTTCATTAGGCGCCAGATTACCCAGGTTGGCATTACATCCTACGAGTTCCAGGAAGTAAAGCTGTTGGGCTTTTTGTGGTGCTTCCCAGATAATTTTTTCTGCGGGTATCTGTGTCAGGATTTCCTGTACCAGACCTTCGCGTACTTCACCGCTACCGCGATAAATACCAACGTTACCGCTTTCCCGGGCTTCGGCTATCACATAGGTGGCTCCGGCTGCCAGTTCAGCGCTCATCAACTCAATCCATTTATAGGGTGGGATGATGTGTTCAGCGTCTTTAGACCCTACTTCACTTAGTACCAACCCGATTTTAGCGAGTTTCTCAATATAACCGCATTTTTCAGCATGCGGGATAGTGATAGAACCGTCAGAAACTTCCATGTAGCTGATGCCGTAATCCTTTACTACCTTAATGTACTCCTCAAATTGGTTACGGATAACAAAGGCTTCAAACAGGGTTCCGCCAAAGTATACAGGGATGTTTGCTGCCTGGTAAAGTTCAATTTTTGCGCGCAGGTTGGGCGTAACATACGCAGTGCCAAAACCCAGTTTCAGGATATCAATATGAGGACCTGCTGCCGATAAAAAATTTCGTGCTTCTTCCAAACTAAGGCCCTTATCCATTACCATGGTTAAGCCATGTGTACGGGGCTTCTTTGTCCTTTCCGGGATTTGTGTCAGATTAAAATTCATTTGAAATATTTTTATCTTCTTATTGGTCAGTAAAACACATACTAATTTTCGCCAGGCACTTCGGGATAGCGTAGATGCAATTTTAGTAACCGGAAATACTGTTGACTTTTGTCCATGACAATTAAAAGCCGGCGCAAAAATAAGAAGTATACTTTATTTTATTAAAGTAAATAACATTGGTTAACGTTTGCGGCGGTATTGCGCAATCAGATCCACCACACTCACATGCTGTAACACAGCAGGGTCAAGCTCTACGAGCTTTTTGACAATTTTTGGCGCCTGCTGCAAAGCTGTTTCCAGATGCAACAAACCCTCTTTGGTTTTCCCCATAGCGATCAAAATGGCTGCCCGGTAGTAGATAAATATGGGCTTACGGCCTGCCTTTTCCTCAGCTATTGACAGCTGTACCAGGGCTTCTTCCAGGAATCCGGACACATACAACCCTTTTAACAGCTCCTGCCAGGTAACTGCGCTCTTCGGCCGGGTACGTACCGCATTCATAAAATGAACCAGTGCGTCTTTGTTTTTTCCCAGCTCCAGGTAGCATTCACCCAGGCTCATATTATATTCGGCGTTGGTTTTGTTTATTTTAAGTGCACTCAGCAACGATTTGGCTGCATTTTCCCAGTTGGCTTCCATCATATAGGCCACCGCAATCTTATAATACAGCTTATCATCGCTCGGACTCAGATGCGATGCCTTCCTGTAATAATAGCGGGCCTGGGTAAATTTGCGCTGTCTCTCGTAACAATGCCCGATAGCCTCATAGATAACATCCTCCGGTTTAGCTATTTCCAGGTGTTTCTGGAGCACTTCAATGGCTTCAGCATACTTACGCAGGCGGATATACGCATCTCCCATATTCCGGTACGCATAATCGAATTTTTCATCAATTGCTACCGCATACTGGTAAGCATCTATGGCCTTCTCGTATAACTTCAGTCCCTGAAAAGCAGTGCCCAGGTTAAACCAGGCCAGCTGGTTAAAGGGATGCTCGTCTATAATAGCATTGTGCAAACGGATACTCTCTTCATTACGACCGGTAAACTCTGTCCAGAAGCAGATCTTATGCAAGGCTTCTTCACTGTTGGGATCATATTCCAGTGCCATTTTCAGGCAATCAAATACTTTTTCAAATTCTTCCCAGTCATCATATACATCGGCCAGTTCCAGTAACAACTCCGTCCTGTCTTCTCCCGAAAACTGTTCTATTTGTTCTTCCAGCACACTGGCAGCTTTCTGATGCTGATTCAGCGCCAGGTAAACATCGGTCTGCAGTATATAAAGATTAATGTCAGTGCGGTCCAGTACTTCTGCTTTCTCCAGCAAATCCAATGCTTCCTTGTACTTTTTGGTTTCTATCAGTAAGTTGGCCTTTTTAAGTAGTAATGTAGAAGAATAGGGGAATTGTTCGATGGCTATTTCTGCGGCCTGCAATGCGATCGGCATTTCGTCATGCTCGTCATAATAGTCTATGATCTGTTCAAATGAATCTTCGTCCAAAAAAGAATGAGACTTACCAGCCCTGAGATTTTCAAACTGCTGCAACAAGTCTCTCAGATCATCAAAATCTTCGTTTAAAAAGGAAAAGTCTTTACTCATTACTGTAAATATAGTACTTTTATTTATCCCCAAATATGGGGTGAAAATGACCTTTTAAATATTTTTTAACATTTCCTTGTGATTTAATCGTATCTTGCGTTAAGAATATGTTATATAATATATCAAAAAGTTTGTACATTTGTGTCACAATGAAAGCGAAAACATACATATCACGCACTTTTTCATTGTCTTGCTTGTTGGCGGGCGCTATGGCGTTTTTTGCTCTCAATGCCCTGGCGAATAATAGCTTTTTGCCCTCCGATAACGACAAAGACAAGTCGAAAAAAACGGCTGACAGTCAACACTTTGTGTTGAATACTGCTATGCCTAAAACCAACCTGAGCCTGGACGCAGCTTACCGCTACTCCGGTACTTTCAGCTCAGACTTTAAGTTTAATACCAACAATGTCAATAGTACTAATAACGTAATCAACCTTAAAGCGGTCATGACCTATACTAAGGGTAACGTTACTTATATTGTTCCTTCTAATGTCCAGGTGCAATCACAACCACCCGGAAATATGAACTTTCAGAAATTGCAGATTATTCTGCCACTCAAGAAAGGGTAATAAACTTTACGTTTCTTCAATTACAATATGGGCCGGTTAAAAAGTTATACAGCTTTTTAACCGGCTCTTTTTTTGTCAGATGATTTTCACGTTTTTCTGTCTTTATTCACGCATAACTATCTGTCATTCAACTGAAATGAAGCCATCTTCCACATCAAGTCCACCTCTACTGCAGTCCCCCTATAGGCACATAGCCTATTCCAGGCATATCATCGACATAGTCTACATAATGAAAAGGTAATGTTGACTATAATGATTTTACGCTATCTACCTGATTTTCAATGGGATCCATTTCCAGGATTTAAAAAGATTAGCGAAGATCAATGTGGATCTCCCTCATCTATCTTCGCTAATCTTATAAAATCAAGTAAAAAACCGGAAAATCATCTAAATCAGTAAAATCCTGAACAAAGACAAAAAAACTACATATTCTTCAACTCTTCCTGACTTACCTCTTTATAGCCTGTTTTAGGCACATCAAAATAAGAAGCAGGAATCGGATACAAATCTACTTTGGTGGCAATTACGCGCGTTTTAGCACCGGTTTTGGTCAAAATTTCAAACTCCAGGGGAATACCCTTCAAATTCACAAAACGACGGTTATATTGCTTGTTTTCCGGTATCAGGTCAGTGGCATAAAATACCTCGAAAGTCTGGCCATCCGGCATGGTGCCAATCGCCTTTCTACAAGTATACCCTGCTATCTCCTTGGTATCTGACTGATCCTTAAACTGAATATTTTCATATTGTTTCAGGTCCTTGTTGTACTGATCTTTACCAGCCCGGATCAGGTATTTATTGCCATGCTGATCAATCAGCGTGGTCATAGTTTCAGTTTTACTGTTAATGAGATAGGTATAATGAACGATATTGAAATTCATATCTATCCTGCTCAGTGGCCCACGCATATATTGGGTAAAGGTGCTGCCTTCCAGCATGGCATCCATTTGCAGCTGCTCTGGTGGCAGCTCCATTTTGTAAATAATTTTCGCATCTGAAACAGTACGCTGCGCCAGCAATGAGCCCGCGCAACATGCCAAGATAAAAGTTAATAACAACCGGTATGACATAGTGTGGTGTATTAGTTGAATGGCGGTATAGTTATGGTTGATAAACTAACTACCAGGTAAACTTTTCCTTATTTAAAAAAGCAGCGATGCCGCGTTTACAGTCATCGTGTCCACGGGTTTCTGCATTCAATGCTGATGCATGCAGCAACCCTTCCGCTAATGGTAAGTCCAACACTGTGCCAATCAGTTTTTTGGTTACTTTCAGTGAGTTGGCGGAGGCCTCCTTACACAGGCTGCCAGCCACTTTAGCTACATAGGTATTAATTTCTGCTGCAGGTACCACCGCAGTGATCAGGCCATCCGTAGCCGCTTTTTCTGCCATTACCAGTTTCCCGGTCAGCAGCAATTCGCGGGACCTGCCCTCTCCTATTTTACGAACCAGAAAAACCGCCACCAGCGCAGGAATAAAGCCAATCTTTACTTCTGTATAGCCCAGCAAGGCTTCCGGTACGGCGTAACTCAGGTCACAAAGGGTCACTAACCCGCAGCCCCCGGCAATCGCGTGTCCTTCCACCTGAGCAATTACAATCTTATCAAGGTCGTAAATCTCCCGGAATAACTGCATCAGTTCCCGGGAATCAGTGAGATTTTCTGCATAGGTATTTTTTTGCAGTTGCTGCAAGTACTCCAGGTCGGCGCCGGCACAAAATGCCTCGCCATTTCCCTTCAAAATGATCACTTTCACCGCCTCATCGGCTTCCGCAGCCCGGAAGGCTTCCCGTAACTCCGCTACAAATTGGCCATTCAGCGCATTCCGCTTTTCAGGACGATTTAAGGCGATGGTAGCGATACGATCCGCTACAGTATATTGTAAAAAAGAAAAAGCCATAAACAAAGAATTAAAAACAACCTTGTTTATGGCAATCTAAGCAAAAAAAATTTAATGGGTAATCTCCTGTATTACCTGCCCTACATTACCGCTGGGCATCTGAATATGTAATAATGCAGCCAGCGTAGGTGTAATATCTGTCATACCAACGGTACGGTTGGTTTTGCCGGGATGAATACCCCAACCCATCCATACCAGCGGAATATGTGCATCATAAGGATACCACAAACCGTGTGTAGTACCGGTTTTGCCACCATCAATATAGCCAGGGGTTAATATCACCTGGATATCACCACTTCTTTTGGTGTTAAAACCGTTAGACAACATCGTACGCATTGGCTCCGGCAAAGTAGTCGTCATCAGGTTTTCGATGGGAAAAGCTTTGGCGATAGCCGGTGATTTCAGCAAACGGGCAATGATCAGCTGCCGGATATCGGCTTCATTTTTCCCTGCCTGCGCAATACCGTCATGATCCAGCCACAGCTGGTAGTTATCGGATCCTTTTATTGCTCCTTTTACACCAAACTTAGCAGCCACCAGGTCGTTGAGGTCCTTTATGGCAGCCGGCTCATCCCAGGTACCACCAGGCAGCTTGTTTTCTTCCATAAAACCCGGTACATGTGCTACCCCATGATCTGCGGTAATAAAAAAGAGATATTGCCCCTTGCCTACCTTAGCATCCAGGTATTTGAACAGCGTGGCCAGATCCTGGTCCAGGCGCAGATAAGTATCTTCAATTTCTACGGAATTAGGCCCGAACTGATGACCTACATAATCCGTGGAAGAAAGACTTACCGCCAGAAAATCGGTGACATTGCCTTTACCCATATCATAGGCTTCCAGCGCCTTTTTAGCAAATTCCAGGGTCATGGTATTACCAAAGGGTGAAGCAGAAATAGCCGTATTGGAAATATCACTCAGGTTATGCGGGAACGAAGTATTGGTGGCATTTTTATATTTGCCTTCATAGGGTTTTTCATCTGCTGTACTAAGGGTATAGGTAGATACCGGGTACAGGGTAGTCCAAGGTTTACTGAGATATTGCTGCGGGAATTGCTGTTTATTAAATTCCTGCGCCCATACTGGCAACTCTCTCATATAATACGTGCTGCTCACCCAGTTACCAGTACTGCCATCATACCAGAAAGCCGCGTTGGCACTGTGTCCGGCCGGCAAAATGGCGCCACGGTCTTTGATCGCTACGCCTACTACTTTGCTCTGAAAATTATTGGATACCCGGAGTTCATCACCGATGGTAGTGACCAGCATATTACGCGGACTCATTTTACCTGCAGCAGAATTGCTGCCAACTGTGCTAACAGTTGTATCTTCGGCGCAATACATGGTGCGGCCCAGTTCGGGACTGTACCATGTGTTACCGATAATACCATGGATAGCAGGAACAGAGCCGGTGTATACGCAGGTATGACCACAGGCCGTTATAGTAGGGGTATAGTTGATCAGCGTATTTTCACAGGAAAAACCTTCCTGCAGCAATCTTTTAAATCCTCCTGCGCCATAGCGGTTACCATAGCGGTAAAGGTAGTCCCAGCGCATCTGGTCTACCACCACGCCCACTACCAGCTTAGGTCTGGCAGACATTTTGGTGGTTTTGGAAGCAGCGAGATGGTTAAAAGGTTTGGGAGAGGTCGCTTTTTGCGCCCTCGTAGCTGTTGCGGACAACAGGAGGGCCGCTGTCAGGAAATGTGTAAATTTCATCAGATCGTAAATATTTAAAAATCACTGTAATACAACGACATAAGGCGTTGCTGCTTAGCAAATAATTTGTTTTCGGAGACGCGCCAAATGTAAACCAAGTTTACAAAAAGTAATATTTTAATACCTTTGTGTCCATTTTAAATGGAATGAATTAACCATTACATAATATATCGTATGGATATTTTCGAGAAACTGCTGAAACATCTGGGCCCTATCGGGGAACATTCAGACAGAGCCCATGGCTATTTCGCATTTCCTAAACTGGAAGGAGAAATAGGCCCCCGCATGAATTTCCGGGGCAATGAAAAAATTGTCTGGAGCCTTAACAACTATCTGGGTTTAGCCAACCACCCGGAAGTACGTGCTACCGACGCTCAGGCTGCCGCCGACTACGGAATGGCGTCTCCAATGGGAGCGCGTATGATGAGTGGTAACACCAACTACCATGAGCAGCTGGAAAACGAATTGTCCGACTACATGGGCAAAGAAGCTACTACTTTATTAAACTACGGCTACCAGGGTATCATGAGCGCTATTGACGCCATCGTGGGCCGCAGAGACGTAATTGTATATGATGCAGAATGCCACGCCAGTATCCTGGATGGTTTACGCCTGCATCCCGGCAAACGTTATGTGTTCAAGCATAACGATATGGAAGATTTCGACAAACAGATGAAGCGTGCAACTGAACTGGCTAAAACCCAGGGCGGTGGTATACTCGTGGTAACAGAAGGCGTATTTGGTATGGCCGGTGACCAGGGTAAACTGAAAGAAATTGCTTCTTTTAAATCCAAATATGAGTTCCGTTTACTCGTAGATGATGCGCACGGCTTTGGCACAATGGGTAAAACCGGTGCCGGTACCGGCGAAGAGCAGGGTGTACAGGACCAGATCGATCTGCTGTTCAATACCTTCGCAAAATCAGGTGCTTCTATCGGTGCTTTCATCAGCGGCGAAAAACAAATCATCAACTTCCTGCGCTATAACATGCGCTCACAGATCTTCGCTAAATCCATTCCTTTACCTATCGTTATCGGACACCTGAAACGTGTACAGCTGATGCGTCAGCATCCTGAAATGAAAGCGAAACTGTGGGATAATGTGAATAAACTGCAGAATGGATTGAAAGAACGTGGATTCAACATTGGCAGAACCAATTCACCCGTAACACCGATTTACCTGCAGGGCGACATTCCGGAAGCTACTGCTATGTGCCTCGATCTGCGCGAAAACTATAACATTTTCTGCTCTATCGTGGTATACCCGGTTATTCCTAAAGGACAGATCATTTACCGCCTGATTCCTACGGCTGCACACAGCTATGAGGATATTGAACTCACACTCCAGGCATTCAGCGAAACCAAGGCTAAACTGGATGAAAAAGTTTACCAGGTGGCTGAAATCCCAATGGTATAACAGTCACACCGATCATAATATTAAAAGCCTTCCTGCTCTTCAGGAAGGCTTTTCTATTTAAAATGGGAAAAGGCCAGAGGGGTCATAGCAATAAGGTAAGTCAATAAAGGGCTAAAAAACAAAAGGGCTGATTTTACTCAGCCCTTACTCAAATCGTTCTTTCACTAGGTGTAATTTTTCATTAGATTTCATCAGGACATGGTAGAGAACAAATGGTTTTCATAGAAATTGGAATAACCAAGTGATTCCAAATATTTTATAAAATAGGTTTTATTTTAATTCAGTATTTCTTTTCATTGATACTTATCAAAAATAGGGGAGATTTTAGCAAATTCTATAACACATCCGTTGGATTTTGTTAACAGGTTGTTAAAGATTAACACTGCGGTAATATATCACTCAAATGTAAAAAGGCCCGTTTTTTCCCAATATGATCAAAAAAATTCCCTTTTGCGTAAGCGCTTCCCACCTTTAGCGTGATAACTTTGCGGCGGAAGCAAAACATACTCAGGCCTTTAACCATTATGGCTGGTAAAGGCAGGGCGCCGGAATACGTCTATAGCACATTCGTTGACCGCCCACGTCCGGGTAATGCTGCCGTCAACTGATAAAGGGATCATTAAACGATAGGAATTGAAACTTCAATGGAGTAAACAGTTTTTCCGGATACACCGGATCATAGGTTTAATAGCCGGCATCCTGCTACTGCTGTTAAGCATTACCGGCAGTATGCTGGTTTTCAGTGATGAAATAGACCATGCGCAGTATGCCAACGCCTACCACGTTACCTCAGCAACACAATCCAGGCCACTACATGATCTGATGCAGGACGCCCGGCAGGCACTTCCCGGTAACCCCTACCTCTTTTTCGTAAGACTACCACAGGCGCCCGACGAAAGCATTGTGCTGAGGGCCGAATATGCAGCAGATCATAAAGTATACGTCTTCCTAAACCCATACACCGGCAAAATATTACAGCAATACTCCAATACAGACCATTTAACGGGCTACGTCCTATACCTTCACTTCACCCTTCTGAATGGTAAAACAGGGGCTACGATTGTCCTCATTGCAGCAATAGCGCTATTCCTATCCGTTCTCACCGGCATATTTATTTACCGGAATGCCATTGTCAAAGTGCTGACTTTCCGGGTAAAACTGGAATGGAATAACCCCACCCGGCGCTGGCGGAACCTGCACCGCATCCTCGGTGTATGGGCACTGCTGTTTAATCTGCTGATTTCCTTTACCGGCTTTATGATGGAGCTGAAAGTGCTGGACTCCCGGAAAAATCCCAAAGCCAGTTTTGAAGCCGTTCCTTTCACCGGTGATTATGAACCACTCCTGGCAAAAGCAAAAGCCAGTATACCCGGCTTCGAAATAATGGGAGTACGCCCACCCAAAAAAGCCGGCGATCCCCTCAGAATACTGGGACATGCACACGAATCCGCCTTCTTTGGTGAGTATTCCTCATCTGTATTTATAGATGCCGGCGGCAGCATAAAAAAAACAGTGAATTTCAGTAAAGCCTCCTTTGGCGATAAATTCAACGCCTGTATAGCACCGCTTCACTTTGGTAATTACGGCGGTATTGCATTAAAAATCATTTATTCACTCCTTGCCTTAACCCCAGGCGTATTATCCGTTTCCGGTTTCCTGATCTGGTATCGCAGAAAATACATTATTAAAGTACACAACAGGATTTAACATAGCTAGGAAGCAATTTTTTATTTTGGCTTTGGTGTGTGTAATTACCTAAATAGAAAAAGGGTTCGCATATGATATGCGAACCCTTTTTAATTATCTGAGATGAAGAAACTATTTCTTCAGGTGTTCTTCAATAGCGGTGTCGTATGATTTCTTCCAGGTACTTACATTGCCCCAGTCTTCACCGTTTACTTTGATGTGTTCGCCGGTAACAACGCCCAGTTTCTCGTAACGTACGGAAGTATCAGATGCGTCTACCAGACCGTGCATCAGTGCTTCGAACTTCTCTTTATCTTCCGGTCTAACGGTTACTACTACACGGCTCTGGCTTTCACCGAACAGGTAGGCATCTTTACGGAATTTGTTATTGGTAGTCAGTTCAAAGCCTTTTCCTGCAGGCATAGCGCTTTCCAGGAGGGTAACGAATAAACCACCGTCGCTCACATCGTGTGCAGAGCGGATGAGTCCTGCTTTATTCAGTTTAGTGATGGCCTGGTGTACGTGCAATTCTTCATCGAGGTTGAAATGCGGTGCAGGGCTGTATTCTATACCAATGATTTTGTGCAGGTATTCAGAGCTGTTGATATCGTTGCGGCTGCGACCTACCAGGTATACCAGGTGGCCTTCTTCCTTGAAATCAAGGGTGATACGCTGATCCAGGCTATCGAGGATACCCACCATACCAATGGTTGGTGTTGGATATACCGGACCATCAGGAGACTGGTTGTAGAAGCTTACGTTACCACCGGTAACAGGTGTGTTAAACTTGCGGCAGGCTTCACCCATACCTTGTACTGCGTGTACAAACTGGTAGTAAACTTCCGGATCATAAGGGTTACCGAAGTTCAGACAGTTGGTAATAGCAACTGGTTCACCACCGGAGCAAACGATGTTACGGGCAGCTTCTGCTACTGCAATCTGTCCGCCTTTATGAGGATCAGCAAATACATAACGACCGTTACAGTCGGTAGTCATTGCCAAAGCTTTCTTGGTTGGTTTTACCAATACGATGGCTGCATCGCTTGGTGCATTGGTGCTGGCATTCGCAGTACCTACCATGCTATCGTACTGGTTGTAGATCCAGCGTTTGGAAGCAATGTTAGGCAGGGCCACCATTCTTTCTGCTACAAAATGCGGGTGCTCTGTATCAGGAATGTTGTGGATATTAAATGCTTTAATTTTAGCGAAATAAGCTGGTTCAGTATAAGCACGGTGATATTGGGGAGCGCCGCCACCCAGTACCATACTTTCAGCAGGAACGTCTGCTTCCAGTTCGCCGTTCATATAGAACTTCAGGTTTTTATCTTTGGTTACTTCACCGATTTGTACGCAGTGCAGGTCCCATTTTTCGAAGATATCCAGTACTGGTTTTTCTTCGCCTTTCTTCACAACAATCAGCATGCGTTCCTGGCTTTCGCTCAGCAGCATTTCCCATCCTTTCATATCTTTCTGGCGGGTAGGTACTTTATCTAACCAGATCTTCATACCGTGTTCGCCTTTAGCGCTCATTTCTGCAGTGGAGCAGGTAATACCGGCTGCGCCCATATCCTGCATACCGATGATGGCGTTTGTTTTGATGATTTCAAGACAGGCTTCCAGTAATTTCTTTTCCTGGAAAGGATCACCTACCTGAACAGCCGGTAAATCTTCCGCGCTGTCTTCTGTGATATTGGCAGAAGCGAAAGAAGCACCACCGATACCATCTTTTCCAGTAGCAGAACCTACGATGAAAACAGGGTTGCCTTCACCATAAGAAGTAGCGGAAACGGTTTGTCCTACTTTTACGATACCTGCGCTGAATGCGTTTACCAGTGGGTTAGTACCGTAGCAGTCTTCGAAATAAACTTCACCACCTACAGTAGGAACACCGAAGCAGTTACCGTAGTGGCCTATACCATGTACAATACCTTTTACCAGGTGTTGTGTTTTCTTATCATTAATATTACCGAAGCGCAATGAGTTGAGTGCAGCGATAGGACGAGCGCCCATTGTAAAGATATCGCGGTGAATACCACCAACACCTGTTGCAGCGCCCTGGAAAGGTTCGATAGCGGATGGGTGGTTATGCGACTCTATTTTAAATACAACCGCGTAGCCATCACCAATATCTACCAGACCGGCATTTTCTTCTCCTGCTTTTACCAGCAGCCTGTCACCATCGCGGGGCAGGGATTTCAGCCAAACGATTGAATTTTTGTAAGAGCAGTGCTCACTCCACATTACAGAATACATACTTAATTCTGTAAAGTTGGGGGTACGGCCTAAAATGGATATAATTCGTTCAAACTCGTCAGCGGTAAGTCCTAGCTGTTCAGCAATTTCTACGGTGGTTTGCATGTATTTAAGTATAAAAAACGAGTAATTTAAAAGAAGTCGCAAAAGTACATGTTTTTCCTGCAAATGCCAAGAGGTTGCCGCCTGGCTTCAATTGGTAAATTTTTAGTTCCACCACATCATATTATTAATTTTTAAATTCATCAGATTAAAGACAAGTGAAGCATAAATATTTAACGAAACAGCAAAAAAACAGCTCTTTTAAAGCCCTAAATGTAATTTTTCAGTTAAAATGAACAATTTATTTGCATTTATAGCTACGGATGCGTTCTTTTGTGTAAAATAATTTACAGCATGCAATCGTTACGTTTCAAAGCGCTGGAAGGATTAGCTGGCGTAGACTCCACTCTCACCGAACATAACGGTAAAATTACCGATGTATTTGGCAGCAATGTTTTCTCTGGTAAAGTTGTTCGGGAATATCTGAGCGATGAGGCTTATAAGAGCCTGATGAACTCTGTTAAAAATGGCACCAAGCTGGAACGTAAAATGTCCGAGCAGATCGCTTCAGGCATGAAAGCATGGGCGATGAAAAAAGGTGTGACTCACTACACACACTGGTTTCAGCCATTGACCGGCACTACCGCAGAAAAGCACGATTCATTTTTCACGCTGAAAGGTGATGGTACTGCATTGGAAACTTTTGATGGAGATGCACTGGTACAACAGGAACCAGATGCTTCCAGTTTCCCTAACGGTGGTTTGAGAGCTACCTTCGAAGCCCGCGGCTACACTGCCTGGGATCCTTCCTCTCCCGCCTTCATCCTGGAACAGGGTTATGGTAAAACACTCTGCATACCTACTATCTTTGTTGCCTACACCGGCGAATCGCTGGATTACAAAGCTCCATTGCTGAAAGCACTGGCTGCTATGGACAAAGCTGCAGTAGACGTATGTAACTATTTCGATAAGAACGTTACTAAAGTAACTGGTACCCTGGGTTGGGAACAGGAATACTTCCTGGTAGACGAAACAATGGCTAACGCCCGTCCTGATCTGATCATGACTGGTCGTACCGTTGTTGGTCACGCTCCTTCCAAAGGTCAGCAGCTGGAAGATCATTACTTCGGTGCTATCCCTGAGCGTGCTTACGCTTACATGCGCGATTTCGAAGTAGAATCTTACAAACTGGGTATTCCTTTAAGAACGCGTCATAATGAAGTAGCACCTTCTCAGTTTGAGTGTGCTCCTATATTTGAAGAAGTAAACATCGCAGTAGATCACAACTCTCTGTTGATGGATGTAATGAATAAAGTGGCTAAACGTCACAAACTGAAAGTATTACTGCACGAAAAACCTTTTGCAGGCATCAACGGTTCCGGTAAACACAACAACTGGAGCATGTCCACCGATACCGGTGTAAACCTGCTG
Organism: Chitinophaga sp. 01L420; assembly: GCF_056399985.1. Lineage (NCBI taxonomy): Bacteria > Pseudomonadati > Bacteroidota > Chitinophagia > Chitinophagales > Chitinophagaceae > Chitinophaga > Chitinophaga sp. 01L420. The sequence continues at coordinate 5,089 of NZ_JBFTSK010000013.1, read as the reverse complement.
GCTCCCGGTAAAACACCGAAGACCAACCTGATGTTCCTCACTTTCTTTGTAAACACCATTAAAGCGGTTCATGACTATGCTGATCTGATGAGAGCTGCTATTGCTTCTCCCAGCAATGACTTCCGCTTAGGTGCCAACGAAGCGCCTCCTGCTATTATCTCTGTATTCTCAGGTAAATACCTGTTTGATGTACTGCAGGAAGTTAAAAACCGTGTTAACAACAAGTTCGACGAACAAGACGAAGCTATCCTGAAACTGGACCTGCACCGTCACATTCCGGAACTGCTGCTGGACAACACTGACCGTAACCGTACTTCTCCTTTTGCTTTCACCGGCAACAAGTTTGAATTCCGCGCGGTAGGTTCCTCTGCCAACTGTGCTTCTGCCATGACTGTATTGAATACTATCGTTGCAAAAACACTGACTGACTTCAAAGTTGAAGTAGATGGTCTGATCGAAAAAGGCGAGAAAAAAGAGATTGCAATTATGCAAACTCTTCGGAAATATATTGTAGATTCGGAAAAAATACTGTTCGAAGGCGACGGATACAGTGAAGAGTGGGAAAAAGAAGCAGAAAAAAGAGGTTTACCTAACGTTAAAACCACACCAAAAGCACTGGATGCTATGGTGACTGCTAAAGCTGCCAAACTTTATACAGATACCGGCGTTTACAACGAAAAAGAACTGCACGCACGCCACGAAATACTGCTGGAAGATTATGTGAAGAAAGTGCAGATCGAAGCCCGCGTTATCGGCGACCTCGCTACCAACACCATCCTGCCGTCAGCTATCAGTTATGTAAATGACTTGGTAACTAACATCCGCGGACTGAAAGAAATTGGTTTAGGCGATGATGCTGTTAAAGCTCAAACACAAATTGCTGCTAAAATAGCTGAACATATTAATGCCATTAGTGAAAATGTACAGGCTATGATCGAGGCGCGTAAGGTAGCTAACAAGCTCACCGACAGCCGTCAGAAAGCGATTGATTACTGTGAAAAGATTAAGCCGTACTTTGATGTAATCCGCTACCACTCCGACAAACTGGAGTTCCTGGTGGATGACAAAAAATGGGCACTGCCTAAATACAGAGAGCTGCTTTTCTTGCGATAAAACCGTAAGATTGTTTTGGTGTATGATTAGCCCCGGATTTTCATCCGGGGCTTTGTTTTGTTAATATTTCTCCTTAGATTTAATTACCCTGTTACTGAACCACCTCACTATTACTATCGTAAATTATTGCAGCAACCCTTTAACCCTTAGCCCTGGTAGTGTTTAACCCATAAATACCACCTTAATTTTTACTTGTGAAAAGACATTTATCCCTGGCAGTAATGACCATTGGAATCTGCTTTGCAGGCACCATGACAAGTATACTCTTCCAACACTTCCACTAAAATATGTTTACATCCTTCCTACCTCCGGACGCTCCCATTGATCATTATTTTTTAACCAAAAAAACATTTAAAACATGACAAAGAATTATCCCCTGGCACGTTGTGCTATGATTTTACTGTTTGTAGTCCTGTTCAGCCATTGCGTTAAACCACCAATCTGTTTACCCGACCCCTCGCATTATGAAATCACTGGATTTGGCGCAGAGACGGTCAACGGCATCCCGAAGGATACCTTTCACATTACCTACAACTCCAGACACAATCCCATCCACATAGCCGGCCGGGTCATCACCGAAAACTATCCCCAATACCTGCTGGGCTATGATGCTCAAAACGCACTTAAAATAGTAATAGGCGCCTATTATGATGAAAGCACTGAGTTTGAAACGGCCCATAAATGTGTTTGTGATAATAAAAAAAGAGTTATTTCAGATAGTGTGTTTGCATACGGCAACTACGACAGAAAAACCCTTACTGTTGTTGATGCCCGTTATCTTTTCTTCGTCAGAAAATATGCTTACGATCACCTCGACAGGATTACCCAGGTGATAGATAAACGCTTCCTTCTCGTGGAGGATCTTTTTGAAATGCGAACCACCTCCTACTTTTATAATGCATCCGGTAATGCCTATAAGATCAATACTTTGATCTTATATCCTAACGGTAGCACCGTGTCAAATGATGTATTTCCAGTGTACGATAATAAGGTGAATCCAAACCTGTTGCATCCTCTCTGGCAATTCTTTAATCTCGATTATAGCAGAAACAATCCATTTATTGCTGATTCTTATAACAGCTATGGTTTACCGGTAAAAGTCCCTTTTAAAAATCCTAAAATGGATTCACAATCATTTTTATTATACCCCGTAAGGGCGTACGAAATTTTCTATGGACGTCAATAACCCTCACTCTCAACGGATGTAAAAAACATTAAAAAAGGCCTCCTGATCAGGAGGCCTTTTTTAAATAGTATATCCGTTACCGTTATACCAGCTTGAACGTCTCAGTAAACTTGGTGGTAAAGTTACCTTTACGGAAGTTTTCATCGCGCATCAGCTGCTGATGGAAAGGAATAGTTGTTTTAACACCTTCGATCACGAACTCGCTCAGCGCGCGTTCCATCGTATTGATGGCTTCTTCGCGGGTTTGCGCCATGGTAATAATTTTCGCTACCATGGAATCGTAATAAGGAGGAATTACATAACCAGCGTAGATGTGGGAATCAACCCGCACACCGTGACCACCAGGAATATGCAGTGTAGTAATTTTGCCCGGAGAAGGACGGAAATCGTTGTAAGGATCTTCCGCATTGATACGACACTCGATGGCATGCATCTGTGGTGTATAATTTTTTCCGGAGATAGGAATGCCTGCAGCAATCTTGATCTGTTCTTTTACCAGGTCGAAGTTGATGACTTCTTCTGTTACCCCGTGTTCTACCTGGATACGTGTATTCATTTCCATGAAGTAGAAATTGCGGTGTTTATCTACCAGGAACTCAATGGTACCAACACTTTCGTAGTTGATAGCACTGGCGGCCTTGATAGCTGCTTCACCCATTTTCTCACGCAGTTCAGGCGTCATAAACGGAGAAGGAGATTCTTCTACCAGCTTCTGGTGACGACGCTGAATAGAGCAATCTCTTTCACTGAGATGACATACTTTACCGTATTGATCACCCGCTACCTGGATTTCGATGTGACGGGGTTCTTCCACGAATTTCTCCATGTAGATACCATCGTTACTGAAAGAGGCACGGGCTTCATTCTTAGCCATGTTGTAGGCGGTTTCAAGCTCATTCTCATCCCATACCACGCGCATACCTTTACCACCACCACCGGCAGTAGCTTTGATGATTACCGGGAGGCCCATGCTTCTGGCGATTGTTCTGGCTTCTTCCACGCTCTGAAGTAATCCTTCAGATCCTGGAATAACCGGTACACCAGCAGCAATCATGGTTTCCTTGGCAGTCATCTTATCACCCATTCTGCGGATCATTTCCGGAGTAGGGCCGATAAACTTAATACCGTGTTCACCACAGATTTCAGCGAAACGGGCATTTTCTGCCAGGAAGCCGTATCCGGGGTGGATAGCGTCTGCATTGGTGATTTCAGCAGCCGCCATCAGGTGAGGGATGTTCAGATAAGACTCAGTGCTTTGTGGTTTGCCTATGCATACTGCTTCATCGGCAAATTTCACATGCAGACTATCTTTATCTGCTGTAGAATAAACTGCCACCGTTTTGATACCCATTTCCTTACAGGTACGGATAATCCGAAGGGCAATTTCACCACGGTTGGCAATCAATATTTTTTTGAACATTGTTTTCCTTAATAAGTTGATAATAGCTGTTAGCTGTTAGCCATTAGCTTTTAGCTGTTAGCGCCTTTAGTACTCCGATTATGGAAGGCTAAAGGCTAACAGCTAAAAGCTAATGTCTATTATTACGGTTCAACTAAGAATAAAGGTTGATCATATTCTACCGGAGATGCGTCATCTACCAGTACTTTCACGATTTTACCACTTACTTCACTCTCTATTTCGTTGAATAACTTCATTGCTTCGATGATGCACACTACTTTGCCGGAAGTAACTTCGTCGCCAACATTTACGAAAGCGGCTTTATCCGGACCGGCGCTGCGGTAAAAGGTACCAATCATGGGAGATTTGATGGTTACCAGGTTGTCCGCTTTAACAGGAGCTGGTGTAGCTGCCGGTGCTGCGGTGTTGGCTACTGCTGCAGGAGCTACAGCGGTGGCCGCCTGTACGGGTGCCATGGTTGCAGGAACAGTGATTACCTGTTGTACTTCGTTATCCTTCTGCTTTATTGTAATCTTAAACTTGTCCTGTTCAATGCTCAGTTCACTGATATTTGATTTGTTGATCATTTTTACCAGTTCCTGAATCTGTTTAAAGTCCATGTAGACAGTTTTTGGTTTAGAAATATAGAATATGATGGACGACTGATTTACGCGGTCAGGAATTTTGTTTCAGAAAGAATACCCCCTCAGAAACAAAATTCCTCTCCAAAAAATCAGCACTCCAAATGATTTATGCTTTTACTCTTTCAATATATTCGCCATTCTTTGTGTTCACACGGATCAATTCTCCTTCATCCACAAACAGTGGCACCATTACGGTAGCTCCGGTTTCAACAGTAGCTGGTTTCAGGGTACGGGTAGCCGTATCACCTTTAACACCAGGCTCAGAATAGGTAACCAATACAACAATTTTATCAGGTAATTCCACTGCCATGTATTGCTCAGTTTCTGTGTTGATCTGCACACTTACTTCCTGTCCTTCTTTCAGGAACTGTGGCGCATCAATGGCTGTTTCCGGCATAGCAATCTGCTCAAACGTTTCATTGTCCATGAAGTTGTAGCCGGTATCGTCTTTATATAAATACTGGAAAGCTTTCTTTTCAATGCGGATGGGATAGATTGTATCACCTGAGTTCCAGGTGTGCTCTATGGAACGGCTATTGTCAACGCCCTTCAATTTAGCCCAAACCTTTGCGGCTGCACGGGCGGTTTTGTTCTGACCAAACTCTACAACAGAATACAAACTGTTATCCAGCTTGATTATTAATCCTGTTCTGATATCTGCGGTGGTAGCCATAAATTAGGTTACTGATTTTAAGTTAAAAATTTATACGGATTGCAAAAGTAAAAATTTTCGCATATGAACAAGCA